>NZ_JBHSKJ010000005.1:0-433286 GCF_042657885.1 Streptomyces aureoversilis | reverse complement strand
AGGTGCAGGTGGCGTACGCGATCGGCAAGGCCGAGCCGGTGGGTCTGTTCGTGGAGACCTTCGGGACGAACACGATCGACACGGACAAGATCGAGAACGCGATCGCCGAGGTCTTCGACCTCCGCCCCGCCGCGATCATCCGCGACCTCGACCTGCTGCGTCCGATCTACGCGCAGACCGCCGCCTACGGCCACTTCGGCCGTGAACTCCCGGACTTCACCTGGGAGCGCACCGACCGCGTCGCCGCCCTGAAGAAGGCCGCAGGGGCGTAACCAGCCGAACCGCAGGCAAGGAGAGAGCTCCCGTGCGCATCGCAGTCACCGGTTCGATAGCCACCGACCACCTGATGGTCTTCCCCGGACGCTTCGCCGACCAGCTCATCACCGAGCAGCTCGACAAGGTGTCCCTGTCCTTCCTCGTCGACCACCTCGAAGTCCGCAGGGGCGGCGTGGCGGCCAACATCTCCTTCGGCCTGGGCCGCCTCGGCCTGCGCCCGGTGCTCGTCGGCGCGGCCGGCGTCGACTTCGCCGAGTACGAGGCCTGGCTGCGCGCCGGCGGCGTGGACACCGGGTCCGTCCGGGTCAGCGGGACCCTCCACACGGCCCGCTTCGTCTGCACCACCGACGCCGACCAGAACCAGATCGCCACCTTCTACGCCGGGGCCATGGCCGAGGCCCGCGAGATCGACCTGGCCGAGGCGGCCCGGCGCGCCGGCCGGCTCGACCTCGTCCTCGTCGGCGCGGACGACCCGGCCGCCATGCTGCGGCACACGGCCGCCGCCCATCGCCTGGGCGCCGCGGTCGCGGCCGACCCGTCCCAGCAGCTGGCCCGGCTCGACGCGGACCAGACCCGGTCCCTCGTGGACGGCGCCCGCTTCCTGTTCACCAACGAGTACGAGGCGGCGCTGCTCAAGGAGCGGACGGGCTGGACCGCACAGCAGGTGCTGGGCCGCGTCGGCATGTGGATCACCACGCTCGGGGCCGACGGCGCGGTGCTCGCCCGGGCCGGCGAGGACCCCGTGCCCGTCCCCGCGGTCCCGGCGGGCGCGATCGCCGACCCGACGGGCGCGGGGGACGCGTTCCGCTCCGGGTTCCTCGCCGGAACCGCCTGGGGCTGGACGGCCGAACGGGCCGCCCAGCTCGGCTGCACCCTGGCCACCACCGTCCTGGAGTCCACCGGCACCCAGGAGTACAAGCTCGTGCCCGCGGACCTCGTGGACCGCGCCGCCGGCGCCTACGGGCCGGGCGCGGCCGCCGACCTGGAGCTGCGGCTGGCGGGGGTGTGAGAAGGGCTCTGCGGCCCGCGCGACGTGCGCGGGCCGCAGAGCCCTTTCCGTGTGACGGCCCCCCGCCCGGCCGCGCCCGGCGGACCCGGGTCGTCTCGGACGGACTCGGACCGTCTCAAGGCAGCCTCGGCCCGTCTCAGGCCGCCTCGGCCCGGTCCCGCTGCGCACCGGCCGTGAAGAACGCCGCCGCCTCGTCGAGCGCGTCCTGGTCGTCGTGCACCTGGCCCGGCCGCGTGCCGCTGCCGAGCAGGACGCCGCCGAAGTCCATGCCCATGAACTCGGCGGTGAGCCGCAGCGAGCCGGCGAGCGGCTCGGCGACCCGGCGGTCCCGGGTGGCGTGCCCGGCGACGCCGTACAGCGTCCGGCCGCCCATGGCCGCCCGGAAGCCGGCGCCGGGCACGCGCAGCCACCCCGACCAGTGGTCCAGGTAGAGCTTGGCGGGCGTGGCCAGGCTGTACCAGTAGACGGGGGAGACGATGACGAGGTCCGTTGCGGACAAGGTCGCGTCCAGCAGCATCCGGGCGTTCCCGGTCGGCTGCGGGTACGCCCCGTCGCCCTCGTGACGCAGGTCCTCGAAGGGGTCGAGCGGGTGATCGGTGAGCCGTATCCACTGCTGCTCGACCGAGGCCGGCAGCGCCTCGGCCGCCTTCCTCGCCAGCTGCTCGGAGTTGCCGGGCACCCCGGGCTTCCTCGAACTGGCCAGCAGGAAGAGGAATTTACGTGACAACGGGGACCTCTCTCAGAAGGAGGGCCGGCCCGCCGGCCCGGCGGTGCCGGCCGGAACAGGCGACGGCGGCGACGGCGGAAGCCGGCGTCGGCACGTCGTGCACCCAGAAATTACCCGACACCTCCTGCGGCGCAGTGGTGCGTTCGGCGCCGGAGAGCCTGGCCAGCGCCTTCCGCCGGACCCGCTCCCGGGCGGACGCGGCGCACGCCTGCCCCTCGACCCGCTCGAGCGCGAGACAGAGCCGGACCCCGGCGGAGAGCCCGAGCACCCAGGCGTCCGCGGACCAGACGAGGTCCAGGACCAAGGGCGTCGCGCACGGACCCGCGTGGAGCGCCGGCACCTCCCCCCACGGGCGCCGCCCCGCGGACGTCCACATCCCGGCGGACAGGTCGATCGTCTCCGGAGCCGCCCCCACGAGATCGGCCAGCACGCGCCGCGCACCGGCGCGGGCCGCCGCGAAGCCGCGGCGCTCCGCCGGGCGCGGGATGCGGGCGCACCGGATCTTCTCCTCGCGCGACAGCAGCGCGATGTCGCCGATCGCGTCCGCGTCGCGCCCGCCCGGGCGGCCCGCGTCGCAGAACCACACGTGCACTTCGCCCCTCGCGGGGAGTGTGCGATTCACCGTGCCTCCTCCCGCTCCGTCCGGCTGGGCCGAGAAGCGGAGCCGGTTACTCAAAGAGCAGAGACGGCTACCTGGCGCCGAATCCCATTCCTTTTCGGAAAGGCCACCGGTAGGGTCTGTGAAGGCCGAAAGAACGGTCGACTGGGGAGGGACGTCAGATCAGATGACAGGGACAGCCCTGCGGATTTCCATGAATGGAATGTTTCCGCAGTGCGAAGCCGTCCCCACCACCGGGCCTACCAGGGCTGACTCTGCCAGATGATGTCGTCGGTACCGTCCTGGCCTGCCACGGAGCCGCCCCCGAGCCCCCCGGCAATGCCGACCGCGGCCATGAATGCAGAAATAGCAGAATTAAACTTCACGTCAAATCCCCCCGGTTATGCAGTGGCTGTCCGGACGCCACTTCCCGTTACCCCCACGGTGCCCCGGAAACCGGACCGGGCGCCATAAGCGCCCTATGGCGAGAAGTCGTCAGCGAGTTCTCTTCACCCTCCACCGAGCCGACGATTGAGAAGAAAATGGACAAAATCGCTACAGAGGCGCCCCTCTCGCCTCTCGGTGACCTCCATGTACTGCTCTACCGCATGGCCCTCGAGCACGGGCGGCTCCGGCCGCGGGACGCGGCGCTCCACCTGGACGTGCCCGGAGCCGAGGTCTGCGCCGCGGTGGACGAACTCTCCCGGCTGCACCTGCTCCACCCCGCCGAGGACGCTCCGGAAGCGGCCCGGCCCGCGAGCTCGGCGGCCTGCGACGGCGACACCGAGTACGCCCCCCGCAGCCCCGACGTCGCGGTCACCCACGTCACCGGTCCGATCGAATCGCAGATCCAGCAACTCCACCGCGAGTCCGAGCGGATGAGCAGTCACGTGATGGCGATGAAGCCGGTCTTCGAGGAGTCCTGGCACGGCCACTTCACCCGGACCCCCATCGAGTACCTGACCACCCTCGACGCGGTCCGCGCCGCCCTCGCGCGCCTGTCCGCCGCCGCCCGCGTCGAAGTCGCCGCCGCCCACCCCGACCTGCCCGCCCCCGCCACCCTGGAGGAGGGCCTGCAGCGCACCACCGAGACGATCGGCCGCGGCGTGCTCCTGCGCACCGTCTATCCCCACTCGGTGCTCTCCCACGCCTACATGCGCCAGCACCTGAGCCGCATGGTGGCGCTCGGCGCCCAGGTCCGCACCACGGGCCACGTGCCCGACCGGGTCCTCTTCTTCGACGCCACCACGGCCGTCCTCGCCGACCACGGCAGCTCCTCCGAGGACGGCAAGGGCGCGCTCGCCGTCCGGGACCCCTCGCTCGTGCGCTTCCTCTACCGCTCCTGGGAGAGCGCCTGGGAGTCCGCGCGGCCGTTCACCGGAGAGACCGACGACGGCTCCGCCAAGGACGAACTGCGCCGCTCCGTCCTCGAACTCCTGGAGTCCGGGATGAAGGACGAGGTGGCGGCCCGCAGGCTCGCGATGTCCGTCACCACCTACCGGCGGCACGTCACCGAGCTGCTCACCGAGCTCGGCGCACAAAGCCGTTTCCAGGCGGGAAGCTACGCCCGCCGCGCCGGACTGCTGGAGGGCTGACGGGCGGCACATGCCCGCGGCACTGCCCGGCGGCACCCATGAAAAAATCCCCTCCGCCCCGCGTTTCCGCAGGTCAGAGGGGATTGGTTGTGGAGCCTAGGGGAGTCGAACCCCTGACATCTGCCATGCAAAGACAGCGCTCTACCAACTGAGCTAAGGCCCCGTCGCCGACCAGACTACCCGGTGCCCGCGCTCTTTTCCGACCGGGTATCGCCGGGGCCCAGCACTCTCCGTAGGATGCACCGCAAGATTCGCTGCAGCGAAGCGAAGGGGAGAGCGAGATGGACGCAGCACAGCAGGAAGCCACCGCGCGCGCACGGGAGCTGCAGCGGAGCTGGTACGGAGAGCCTCTGGGGGCGCTCTTCCGCCGTCTCATCGACGACCTCGGCCTCAATCAGGCCCGCCTCGCCTCCGTGCTCGGCCTGTCCGCGCCGATGCTCTCGCAGCTGATGAGCGGGCAGCGCGCGAAGATCGGCAACCCCGCGGTGGTCCAGCGGGTCCAGGCCCTGCAGGAGCTCTCCAGCCAGGTCGCGGACGGCACCGTGAGCGCCGCGGAGGCCGCGGACCGGATGGAGGAGGTCAAGAAGAGCTCGGGCGGCTCCGTCCTCAACTCCACGCAGACGACGGCCAGCAGCGGTGCGCCGACCGTCCGCCGGGTGGTCCGCGAGATCCAGTCGCTGCTGCGCTCCGTGGCCGGCGCGGGCGACATCATCGAGGCCGCGCAGAGCCTCGCCCCCACCCACCCCGAACTGGCCGAATTCCTGCGGGTGTACGGCGCCGGGCGGACCGCCGAGGCGGTCGCGCACTACGAGGCCCACCAGAGCTGACCGCGCGCACGCGATGGGTGAGCTCTTCGCCGGGCGGTACGAGCTGGTGGACCCGATCGGCCGGGGCGGGGTGGGGGCCGTCTGGCGGGCCTGGGACCGGCGCCGCCGCCGCTACGTGGCGGCCAAGGTCCTCCAGCAGAGCGACGCCCACACCCTGCTGAGGTTCGTCCGCGAGCAGGGGTTACGGATCGACCACCCCCACGTGGTCGCGCCGATGAGCTGGGCGGCCGACGACGACAAGGTGCTGTTCACCATGGACGTGGTGGGCGGCGGCTCCCTCGCCCATCTCATCGGCGACTACGGGCCCTTGCCGCCGCACTACGTGTGCGTCCTGCTGGACCAGCTGCTCTCCGGCCTCGCCGCGGTGCACGCGGAAGGCGTGGTGCACCGGGACATCAAGCCCGCCAACGTCCTGCTGGAGGCCACCGGCACCGGCCGGCCCCACGTGCGGCTGTCCGACTTCGGCATCGCCATGCGCAAGGGCGAACCGCGCCTCACCGACGCCAACTACGTGATGGGCACCCCCGGTTATTTCGCCCCGGAGCAAATGCTGGGCGAAGAGCCCGATTTCCCGGCGGACCTCTATGCGGTCGGCCTGACGGCGCTGTACCTCCTCACCGGCCGCAAGCCCGACGCCGAGGCGCTCATGGAGCGCTTCACCGAGCACGGCACGCCCTGCGCCCCGGAAGAGGTCCCCGAGCCCCTCTGGCAGGTCGTTGCGGGCCTCCTGCAGCCCGAGCCGGGGATGCGCTTCCGTACGGCCACAGGGGCGCGCAAGGCCCTTGCCGCGGCCATGGAGATGCTGGACGGCCCCGCCGCGACCGAGGAGCCCATCGAGGTCTTCGACCAGCTCGGCCCGCTGCCCGCGGGGTTCGGCCCGGAGGGCCCGGCGCACGCGCCCGTACCGGCGCCGCCGCCCCTGCCGGCCTATCCGCCCCCTCCGCCGGCCCGGCTGCCGCAGCTGCCGGCCCAGCTCCCGCCGGGCCGGCTCCCCGCCCAGCTCCCGCCGGACCGGCTCCGGACACCGGCCACGCGCGCGTACACGGCGGTGCGGCCCGTACGGCACCGGATGCGGCAGCCCGGGCCGCCCGCGAAGGTGGCCGTGCCGGTGCTGATCGTGGCGCTGCTCTGCCTGGGAATCGGCATCTGGGCCCTCAACGCCACATAGGTTGCTTTCGCAACCCAATTATTTGCAGTTGAAAACCGCAGGCCGGCCGAAAACAACAGGGCCCCGGCCGTGTCGGCCGGGGCCCTGCTCAGGACTCGTTTTTGTCTCACACACCCGAACCTGCGGGCACGGAGTCGGTCGCCTCCGTCCACAGGTCCTGCTCGGCGCGATCCGCCTGGATCTGGCGGTACACGAGGAGCCCGCCGATGGCGGCCAGTGCGACCAGGAGGAGCTTCTTCACCGCGCGACCTCGTCTTTCCTTGACGTAAGGGGACCTCTGGTGGCCGATGATACACACCGGCCGATACCGATCGGTGACCTGTGCGGCGTCCCGTCCGCGATCCGGCCGCGGGCCCAACTGCCCGTCCTGCGAAAACAGATCGGCCCGGGCGGAGAAATCTCCGACCGGGCCGATCGTGCGGTGGGGCTAACAGGACTTGAACCTGTGGCCTCTTCCTTATCAGGGAAGCGCTCTAACCGTCTGAGCTATAGCCCCGCGCGACACCGAAAGATTAGCGCACTCGGGGCCCAGTCCCAAAATCCTGTCGGACCGGGCCCCGGCCGGCGCTATTCGTCCTCGGCCAGCGTGAGCTCCACACCGCCCACGAAACCCGCCGAGAGGTTGTAGATGAAGGACCCCAGCGTGGCCAGCGCGGTGGCCAGCACCACGTTGATCACGGCGATGACCGACGTGAAGAGCAGGGTGTGCGGCAGCGACAGGAACGACTGCAGGTCGAAGCCGCCGCCGTCGCTGGAGCTCGTCGCGTCGCTGATGGTGCCGCCGACGGTCGAGAAGACGCCCATGGCGTCCATGACCGTCCACAGCACGGCGGAGGCCACGATCGTGCACACGCCCAGCGCGATCGACAGCAGGAAGCTGACCTTCATCACCGACCACGGGTCGGCCTTGGCCACCCGCAGCCGGGCCGTACGCGTACGCGGCTCCGGACGGCCCGCGGGACGCGGTGCGGCGCCTGCCGCACCACCGGGACGTGCGGCGCCCTGAGGGGCCGCCGGGCGCGGGACGGAGCCCGCCGCCCCACCGGGCTTCCCGGCCCCCTGCGGGGCCGCCTGGGGCGCCTGGGAGCCCTTGGCGGGTGCGCCCTTCTTCAGGGCGCCCGAAGGAGCCTTGGAGCCGTCCTGGCCCGGGATCCGGGGCGGGGCCTTGACGGCGTTGCGCGGGTCGGCCGAAGCGGCCTTCGCCGAACCCTTCGCCACGGGCTTGCCGCCGTTCTCCCCGGCTTTCACGCTCTCAGCCTCGTCTGCCACGGATGCAGCCTTCCCGGCCTCGGCGGCCTTCACGTCTGCGGACTGCGCAGCCTTGGGGCTCGCGGCCTTTCCGGCCTTCGCGGCCTTCACCGCCTTCGCCGGCTTGCCGGCGTCGCCGGATCCGGCGTCCTCCCCGGCCACGGCCGGCTCGGCGCCGACGGAACCGGCCGGCGGCTCGTACGCCTTCGGCGGGTGGTACGGCTCCGGCTTGCGGGTGTCCGTCAACGTCCCCCCTCGGGAGTCGGCGTCCGCGCCGGGGCCACGGGCGCCGGCCTCATCGGTAGCAGGTGCGGCGGTAGTGCTGCGCTCGGCACCTGCACCGCTTGCCGCGGCGCCCGTGGCTCGACTCACGACTTACTCCTCGATGTTCCCTGCCGGGGCGGATGCGCCCTCGGCACCCTCAGCTCCGTCGCCCTCGACTGCATCGGCCGGCTCATCGACCTCTTCAGCCTCGCGACCGGCTTCGGCGTTCCGTGCGATGCCCACAACGGCATCACGCTTGCCCAAGTTGATCAGCTGAACGCCCATGGTGTCACGGCCCGTCTCCCTGACCTCGCTGACCCGTGTACGGATCACGCCGCCGCCGAGCGTAATGGCAAGGATCTCGTCGGTCTCCTCGACCACCAGCGCACCGACCAGCGAGCCACGATCCTCCACGATCTTGGCCGCCTTGATACCGAGGCCGCCGCGGCCCTGAACGCGGTACTCGTCCACGTTCGACCGCTTCGCGTAACCGCCGTCGGTGGCGGTGAAGACGAACGTCCCCGGGCGCACGACGCTCATGGAGAGCAGCTCGTCGCCCTCGCGGAAGCTCATGCCCTTGACGCCGGAGGTGGCCCGGCCCATCGGACGGAGCGCTTCATCCGTAGCGGTGAAGCGGATCGACTGGGCCTTCTTGCTGATCAGCAGCAGGTCGTCCGCGGCGGAGACCAGCTCGGCACCGATCAGCTCGTCCTCGGCGCCGCTGTCCGTCTCGCGCAGGTTGATGGCGATGACGCCGCCGGACCGCGGGGAGTCGTAGTCCTTGAGCGGGGTCTTCTTCACCAGGCCCGACTTGGTGGCGAGCACCAGGTACGGCGCGACGTCGTAGTCGCGGACGGCGAGGATCTGGGCGATCTTCTCGTCCGGCTGGAAGGCCAGCAGGTTGGCCACGTGCTGGCCGCGGGCGTCACGGCCGGCCTCCGCCAGCTCGTAGGCCTTGGCGCGGTAGACCCGGCCCTTGTTCGTGAAGAACAGCAGCCAGTGGTGGGTGGTGGAGACGAAGAAGTGGTCGACGATGTCGTCTTCCTTGAGCTTCGTGCCCCGCACGCCCTTGCCGCCGCGCTTCTGCGAGCGGTAGTCGTCGGTCTTGGTGCGCTTCACGTAGCCGCCACGCGTGATCGTGACGACGATGTCCTCCTCGGCGATCAGGTCCTCGATGGACATGTCGCCGTCGAAGGGCACCAGCGCCGAGCGCCGGTCCTCGCCGAACTTCTCGACGATCGCCGTGAGTTCCTCGCTGATGATCTGGCGCTGGCGCTCGGGCGAGGCGAGGATCGCGTTGTACTCGTTGATCTTCGCCTGGAGCTCGTCGTGCTCCGCCACGATCTTCTGGCGCTCCAGGGCGGCCAGGCGGCGCAGCTGCATCTCCAGGATCGCGTTGGCCTGGATCTCGTCGATCTGCAGCAGGCCCATCAGGCCCTCGCGGGCGATGTCGACGGTCTGGCTGCGCCGGATGAGCGCGATGACCTCGTCGATGGCGTCCAGGGCCTTGAGCAGACCGCGCAGGATGTGGGCGCGCTCCTCGGCCTTGCGCAGCCGGAAGCGGGTGCGCCGGACGATGACCTCGATCTGGTGCGTCACCCAGTTGCGGATGAACGCGTCCAGGGAGAGGGTGCGCGGCACGCCGTCGACCAGCGCCAGCATGTTGGCGCCGAAGTTCGTCTGCAGGTCGGTGTGCTTGTAGAGGTTGTTCAGCACGACCTTGGCGACCGCGTCCCGCTTGAGGACGATCACCAGGCGCTGGCCCGTGCGGGAGGAGGTCTCGTCGCGGACGTCGGCGATGCCGCCGATCCGGCCGTCCTTCACCAGGTCGGCGATCTTCTGCGCGAGGTTGTCCGGGTTGACCTGGTAGGGCAGCTCGGTGACCACCAGGCACTGACGGCCCTGGATCTCCTCGACCTGGACCACCGCGCGCATCGTGATCGAGCCGCGGCCGGTGCGGTAGGCCTCCTCGATGCCCTTGCGGCCCACCACGAGGGCGCCGGTCGGGAAGTCGGGGCCCTTGATGCGCTCGACGAGCGCGTCCAGCAGCTCCTCGGCCGAGGCCTCGGGGTTGGCCAGGTACCACTGGGCGCCCTCGGCCACCTCGCGCAGGTTGTGCGGCGGGATGTTGGTGGCCATGCCGACCGCGATGCCGGCGGAACCGTTCACCAGCAGGTTGGGGATGCGCGACGGCAGGACCGTCGGCTCCTGGTTGCGGCCGTCGTAGTTGTCCTGGAAGTCGACGGTCTCCTCGTCGATGTCCCGGACCATCTCCATGGCCAGCGGCGCCATCTTGCACTCGGTGTAGCGCATGGCGGCGGCCGGGTCGTTGCCCGGGGAGCCGAAGTTGCCGTTGGAGTCCACCAGCGGCATCCGCATGGCCCAGGGCTGGGCGAGGCGGACGAGCGCGTCGTAGATGGAGGTGTCGCCGTGCGGGTGGTACGAACCCATGACGTCACCGACGACGCGGGCGCACTTGTAGAAGCCCTTCTCGGGCCGGTAGCCGCCGTCGTACATCGCGTAGAGCACGCGGCGGTGCACCGGCTTGAGGCCGTCGCGCACATCGGGCAGCGCACGCGAGACGATGACGCTCATCGCGTAGTCGAGGTAGGAGCGCTGCATCTCCGTCTCGAGCCCGACGGGCTCGACGCGCATGCCCACGCCCTCCAGCGGGGCGGGCGCGCCCTCGGGGGTCACCTCGGGCACGGGAGCGGTGGGGGTCTCAGGGGTCTCGTCGGCCATTGCTGTTCAAAGTCCTTTCGCGCTGCGGCTGTCTCGTGAGGGGCCGACGGGCTCAGATGTCGAGGAAGCGGACGTCCTTGGCGTTCCGCTGGATGAAGGAGCGCCGGGCCTCGACGTCCTCGCCCATGAGCACCGAGAACAGGTCGTCCGCCTGCGCGGCGTCGTCCAGGGTGACCTGGCCGAGGACGCGGTGGTCGACGTCCATGGTGGTCACGCGCAGCTCCTCGGCGTTCATCTCACCGAGACCCTTGAAGCGCTGGACCGAGTCGTCCTTGATCCGCTTGCCGTTCTCGCGGCCGAGCTGGATCAGGGCGTCGCGCTCGCGGTCGGAGTAGGCGTACTCGAAGTCGTCCCGGCCCCACTTGATCTTGTAGAGCGGGGGACGGGAAAGGTAGACGTGCCCGGCCTCGACCAGCGGACGCATGAAGCGGAAGAGGAAGGTGAGCAGCAGGGTGTTGATGTGCTGGCCGTCGACGTCGGCGTCCGCCATCAGAATGATCTTGTGATAGCGGAGCTTCGCGATGTCGAAGTCCTCGTGCACACCGGTGCCGAAGGCGGAGATCAGCGCCTGGATCTCCTGGTTCTGCAGGATCTTGTCGATCCGCGCCTTCTCCACGTTGAGGATCTTGCCGCGGATCGGGAGGATCGCCTGGTACTGCGGGTTCCGGCCGGACTTGGCCGAGCCGCCGGCGGAGTCACCCTCGACGATGAAGATCTCGCACTTGGTCGGGTCGTTCGACTGGCAGTCGGACAGCTTGCCCGGCAGCGACGCCGTCTCCAGCAGGCCCTTGCGGCGGGTGAGGTCGCGCGCCTTGCGGGCCGCCACGCGGGCGGTGGCCGCCTGGATGGACTTGCGGATGATGTCCGCGCCCTCGTTCGGGTTGCGGTCCAGCCAGTCCGTCAGCTGCTCGTGGACGACCTTCTGCACGAAGGTCTTGGCCTCGGTGTTGCCCAGCTTGGTCTTGGTCTGGCCCTCGAACTGCGGCTCGCCCAGCTTGACGGAGATGATCGCCGTCAGACCCTCGCGGATGTCGTCGCCCGTGAGGTTGTCGTCCTTCTCGCGGAGCAGCTTCTTGTCGCGCGCGTAGCGGTTGATCAGACCGGTGAGCGCCGCGCGGAAGCCCTCCTCGTGGGTGCCGCCCTCGTGGGTGTGGATGGTGTTGGCGAAGCTGTAGACACCCTCGGTGTACTGGGAGTTCCACTGCATCGCGACCTCGACGGAGAGCATCCGCTCCTTGTCCTCGGCCTCGAAGTCGATCACCGAGGGGTGGATGACCTCGCCCTTGCGCGAGTTGAGGTAGCGGACGAAGTCGGAGATGCCGCCCTCGTAGTGGTAGCGGACGTTGAGGGGCTTGCCCTCCTCGTCCACGTGGGCCGGGCGCTCGTCCGTCAGCGAGATGGTCAGGCCCTTGTTGAGGAACGCCATCTCCTGGAAGCGCCGCGAGAGCGTCTCGAAGGAGTACTCGGTGGTCTCGAAGATGTCGCCGTCGGCCCAGAAGGTGACCGAGGTGCCGTGCTCGTCGGTCGCCTCGTTCTGCTGCAGCGGGGCGGTCGGGACGCCGAGCTTGTAGTCCTGCGTCCAGCGGTAGCCGTCGGTCTTGACCTCGACCGCGACGCGCGTCGACAGGGCGTTGACGACCGAGACGCCGACGCCGTGCAGACCACCGGAGACGGCGTAGCCGCCGCCGCCGAACTTGCCGCCCGCGTGCAGGACGGTCAGGACGACCTCGACGGCGGGCTTGCCCTCGGAGGGCACGATGCCGACCGGGATGCCACGGCCGTTGTCCACGACGCGCACGCCGCCGTCGGACAGGATCGTCACGTCGATGGTGTCCGCGTGGCCCGCGAGGGCCTCGTCGACGGAGTTGTCCACGACCTCGTACACGAGGTGGTGCAGGCCGCGCTCACCGGTCGAGCCGATGTACATGCCGGGCCGCTTGCGGACGGCGTCCAGACCCTCCAGGACGGTGATCGCGCTGGCGTCGTAGGACGCGGATGCGCCCCCCGCGGGTGCGGTCTCGGCCGCGCCGTCCGTGGAAGGGGTGGTGTTCTCGTTGGGGTTGCCGGAATCGGCCACGAAGCGCCCTTTCTGGCACAGCACAGGCCATCCCCGACTGCGGCGGGGAGACCCCACCCGAGGCAGGCAGGAGCGGCTGCGTCGTTCTGCGTTGGTCGACGAGTCCCGCGAGCCGGCGGGATTGGCACCAGTCTACCGGTAGCGCTGACATGAATGGGGGTTTGGCGGTGCCTGAGCCTGCACGTGCCGCCCTGAACCGGCATCAGCCGACTCCCTATATATGGACCCGGGCTCCAAGAGGCTCACAGCGGCACTCAGCGCTTCGGGCTGTCAACCGCCCGCTACCGTGAGCGGGGTCTCAGGCGCCGGCCCCGGCGCACCCCCCGTCGCACCGCATCACCCCAGGCCACGCAGATCACCCGGCACTCGGTTCCCACGGGAGCACCGCAGATCGTCATCCGTCCCCGCAGTCACCGCCCGCGGCGGGCACGGACAAGGCACGGACGGGCCGTCCGGGCAGGGGCGCCGGGCACCCGGCGTCAGCCGTACGTGTCGCCCGGACCCGTGCTGCCGGGCGCGCGCAGCGAGCCGTAGCGGCGGCTCGGGCCGCCCGGGCCCAGCACCTTGATCGTCCGCACGGTGCCGTGGCCGAGATCGTCGTTGAGCCGGGCCACCAGCTGGGGGGCCAGCAGGCGCAGCTGCGTCGCCCACGCCGTCGAGTCGCACTGCACCGTCAGGACGTGGGAGTCCTCGTCGAAGTTCTGCGGCATGCAGTGCAGGGCCAGCGCATCGCCCACGATCTGCGGCCAGCGGCCCATCACCCCGCCCACCGCCGCGGGCTTCTCCCAGCCCCGCTCGGTGATCAGCCTGTTGATGGCGGCGCCCAGCGGCAGCGGGTCGCGGCCGTCGGCGCGCGCGCCGGAGCGCAGCACCCCGCCGCGGCGGACGTGCTTCTTCTGCTGGGCCGCGGCACCCCGCGCCTTCGCCTGCTCCTTGGCGGCGCGCAGCGCGACCCGCGCCAGGTCCACGCCGGACGGCTCGGGCGTCCTCGGCTGCTCGGAGGGCGTACTCATACGCGCTCGACCCTGCCTTCCGAGACCGCGTACCGGGCGCCGGTGAGGACCTCCGGAACATCGTCGTCCACCGCGGCGGTCACCAGGACCTGCTCTCCGTGGGCCACCAGCTCCGCCAGCCGCTCGCGGCGCCGGGCGTCCAGCTCCGCGAAGACGTCGTCCAGGACGAGCACCGGCTCGTTGCCCTCGGAGCGCAGCAGCTCGTACGAGGCCAGGCGCAGCGCCAGCGCGTACGACCAGGACTCGCCGTGGCTCGCGTACCCCTTGGCGGGCAGCCGGCCGAGCTTGAGGAGGAGGTCGTCCCGGTGCGGGCCGACCAGCGTCACGCCCCGTTCGATCTCCTGCTTGCGGGCTTCGGCGAGCGCCGTCAGCAGCGCCTCGTAGAGCTCCTCCCGGCTGCGCGCGCCCTCGATCGCGGCCGGCCCGCGGTACTCGAAGGACACCGGGCCGCCGCCGGGGGCCAGCTGCTCGTAGGCCTTGTCGGCCAGCGGACGCAGCTCGTCGATCAGGTCGAGGCGACGGGCCAGCAGCTCGGCGCCCGCGCGGGCCAGGTGCTGGTCCCAGATGTCGAGCGTGGACAGGTCGAGGCCCCGGCCGCCGTGGCGGCGGGCCATCGCCGCGCTCTTGAGGAGGGTGTTGCGCTGCTTGAGGACCCGCTCGTAGTCGGAGCGGACGCCCGCCATGCGCGGGGAGCGCGCGGTGATCAGCTCGTCCAGGAAGCGGCGGCGCTCACCGGGGTCGCCCTTGACCAGGGCCAGGTCCTCCGGGGCGAACAGCACCGTCCGCACGATGCCGAGCACGTCACGCGGCCTGACCTGGGACGACCGGTTGATCCGGGCCCGGTTGGCCTTGCCGGGGTTGAGCTCCAGCTCTATCAGCTGCTGCCGCTCGCCCTGGACGACGGCGGCGCGCACGACGGCGCGGTCGGCGCCCATCCGGACCAGGGGGGCGTCCGAGGAGACCCGGTGGCTGCCGAGGGTGGCCAGATAGCCGATCGCCTCGACGAGATTGGTCTTGCCCTGGCCGTTGGGCCCCACGAACGCCGTGACGCCCGGGTCGAGCGGAACCTCGACCCGGGCGTACGAGCGGAAGTCGGCCAGCGACAGATGCGAGACATGCATGGTGCGCCGACCTCTTCCGCTGTGTACTGCTCGTCCTGCTGGTGATGCTGTTACTGCTGTGGTGCTCGGTACTACGGGTTCCCGACTACTTGCTCTCGACCGCGTGGCCGCCGAACTGGTTGCGCAGCGCGGCGATCATCTTCATCTGCGGGGAGTCCTCCTGGCGGGACGCGAAGCGGGCGAAGAGCGACGCGGTGATCGCGGGCAGCGGCACGGCGTTGTCGATCGCGGCCTCGACCGTCCAGCGGCCCTCGCCGGAGTCGGCCGCGTAGCCGCGCAGCTTGTCGAGGTGCTCGTCCTGGTCGAGGGCGTTGACCGCCAGGTCCAGCAGCCAGGAGCGGATGACCGTGCCCTCCTGCCAGCTGCGGAAGACCTCGCGCACGTCGGTGACGGAGTCGACCTTCTCCAGCAGCTCCCAGCCCTCGGCGTAGGCCTGCATCATGGCGTACTCGATGCCGTTGTGGACCATCTTCGCGAAGTGGCCGGCACCGACCTTGCCCGCGTGCACGGAGCCGAAGTCGCCCTCGGGCTTGAGCGCGTCGAAGACGGGCTGGACGCGGGCGACGTTCGCCGCGTCGCCGCCGTACATCAGCGCGTAGCCGTTCTCCAGGCCCCAGACGCCGCCGGAGACGCCGCAGTCGACGAAGCCGATGCCCTTGGCGCCCAGCTCCTCGGCGTGCTTCTCGTCGTCCGTCCAGCGGGAGTTGCCGCCGTCGACGACGACGTCGCCCGGGGAGAGCAGCTCGCCGAGCTCGTCGATGGTGGCCTGCGTCGGCGCGCCGGCCGGGACCATGACCCATACGACGCGCGGCCCCTGGAGGGAGTCCACCAGCTCCTTGAGGCTGCTGACATCCGCGAGGTCCGGGTTGCGGTCGTATCCGATGACGGTGTGGCCTGCGCGGCGGATGCGCTCGCGCATGTTGCCGCCCATCTTGCCGAGACCGACGAGACCGAGCTCCATGGGTGATCCTCTATGCCTTGAGTGGGTTCGTACCTGGGTCCGAGCCTACGCCGGGGAGGCGCTGCACACCTGTGGGGCGGGGGCGCTCAAAGGGTGAGTGCCCCCGCCGGGGCCGGTCCCGCTCGGAGGGGCGTCAGCCCGAGAGCCGCACCGGCATGATCAGGTACTTGTACGCGTCGTCCGCCTCGGCGTCGAGCGCGGGCTTGCCGCTCAGCAGCGCCGGCTTCGTCGACGTCGTGAAGGACAGCTGGGCGACCGGCGAGTCGATCGCCGACAGACCCTCCAGCAGGAAGCCGGGGTTGAACGCGATCGAGATGTCGTCGCCCTCGAGCGCGGCATCGACCCGCTCCACAGCCTGTGCATCGTCGCTGGAGCCGGCCTCCAGGATCAGCACGCCCTGCTCGAAGCTCAGCCGCACCGGGGTGTTGCGCTCGGCGACCAGCGCGACGCGCTTGACGGCCTCGACGAACGGGGCGGTCTCGATCACGGCGACGGAGTTGAACTCGGTCGGGAAGAGCGTGCGGTACTTCGGCAGGTCGCCCTCGAGCAGCCGCGTGGTGGTGCGGCGGCCGGCGCCCTCGAAGCCGATCAGGCCCTCGCCCTTGCCGGAGCCGGCCAGGGCGATCGAGACGGAGTCGCCGCCGCTGAGGGACTTGGCGGTGTCCAGCAGGGTCTTGGCGGGCACCAGGGCGACGGCGGAGATGTCCGGCGTCTCGGGCTTCCACATGAACTCGCGGACCGCGAAGCGGTAGCGGTCGGTGGAGGCCAGGGTGACGGTGTCGCCCTCGATCTCGATGCGGACACCGGTGAGCACCGGCAGGGTGTCGTCACGGCCGGCGGCGATGGCGACCTGGGCGGCAGCGGCGGCGAAGACCTCGGCCGGGACGGTGCCCGTGGCCGTGGGCATCTGGGGCAGGGCCGGGTACTCCTCCACAGGCAGGGTGTGGAGTGTGAACCGCGAGGAGCCGCAGACCACGGTGACGCGCACGCCGTCGGTGGAGATTTCCACAGGCCTGTTGGGAAGTGCGCGGCAGATGTCGGCGAGGAGACGGCCGGAGACGAGGACGGTGCCGTCCTCCTCCACATCGGCGTCGACCGAGACGCGGGCCGAGACCTCGTAGTCGAAGCCGGAGAGGCTGAGGGAGCCCTCCTCGGCCTTCAGGAGAAGGCCCGCGAGGACGGGCACCGGCGGACGGGCCGGGAGGCTGCGGGCCGCCCAGGCCACTGCCTCCGCGAGTACATCGCGCTCCACCCGGATCTTCACCGGAAACCGCCTCCTGCTTGTTGCTGGCTCGCCCTGCTGGCGTCTTCGTCGGCTGCTTGCCGGAGACCAGTCTGACGCACACCGCTGACAGCTGGTGCGTCTCGGGGTCAAGTCGGGTCGGAGGGCGTGGCGCGGTCCGCGGCCGAGTTGTGCACAGGACCCACTTCGAAACGAGTTCCCCGCTTGATCTCTGTGGTCGTAGTAGTAGGGCCTGTGGAAACGGTGGACAACCGTCTTTGCCCAGGTCAGCGCCAGTTTTTTGTCCACCGGGCCTGTGGGTGGGGGCGGTGGATAAGCGGGGTGTGCTGTGGACCGCGGAAAGTTCTGCACAACCGGTGCACAGGCAGGGCGCACTTCTCCCCAGGGCTGTCCCCAGTTTTACCCAGGTTCCCCACAGCCCAATCCGGCACCTTGGTGTGACGCCTTTCACTCGGGGCGGTGACCTCGGGCGTTTCGTTGCCGAACAGTGGACAGGGGTGTGGAAAGGCTGTGTACAACACCCACCTGCCTGTGGGCTGCCGGTGGACAACGCTCATGCCGCCTTGTGGGTGAATCCGTCGTCCACAGGCTGTGGAATCCCGTCGGCCACAAATCCACACGCCGCTGACCTCGCCTGATGGACTATCAACAGCCTCCCCTGTGGACAGCGTCTGGACAACTTCGCAGTCCCCAGCGTGTGGACAGCCGGTCGGCAAGGAATCTGTGGAGAACCCCGGGTACGGCGCACGGAATCGAACAGAGCCGTCCACGGCTGTGGACGCCCGGCGCCTCCCGGACGCCCCCGGGACCGCGAAAAGGGCGCTCCGGGAAGCGTCCCGAAGCGCCCTCAGGCGGTTCTCGCGGCTCTCGTCAGCCGTTCTTGATGCGGTTCGTCAGCTCGGTCACCTGGTTGTAGA
The DNA here is from genome assembly GCF_042657885.1 of Streptomyces aureoversilis. Taxonomy (NCBI): domain Bacteria; kingdom Bacillati; phylum Actinomycetota; class Actinomycetes; order Kitasatosporales; family Streptomycetaceae; genus Streptomyces; species Streptomyces aureoversilis. The sequence continues at coordinate 415,500 of NZ_JBHSKJ010000005.1, read as the reverse complement.
TGGAGCGCCGCTCGGCCATCAGCGCACGGATCTTCCGGTCCGCGTGCATCACCGTCGTGTGGTCGCGGCCGCCGAACTGTGCACCGATCTTCGGCAGCGACAGGTCCGTGAGCTCGCGGCAGAGGTACATCGCGATCTGGCGCGCCGTCACCAGCACGCGGCTGCGCGAGGCCCCGCACAGGTCCTCGACGGTGTGCCCGAAGTAGTCCGCCGTCGCCGCCATGATGGCCGGCGCCGTGATCTCCGGCGAGGCGTCCTCGCCGCCCGGGATCAGGTCCTTGAGGACGATCTCGGTCAGGCCCAGGTCGACGGGCTGGCGGTTCAGGCTCGCGAAGGCCGTCACCCGGATCAGCGCGCCCTCCAGCTCGCGGATGTTGCGCGAGATGCGGGAGGCGATGAACTCCAGGACCTCCGGCGGGGCGTTGAGCTGCTCCTGCACCGCCTTCTTGCGCAGGATCGCGATCCGGGTCTCCAGCTCCGGCGGCTGGACGTCCGTGATCAGGCCCCACTCGAAGCGGTTGCGCAGCCGGTCCTCCAGGGTCACCAGCTGCTTGGGCGGCCGGTCCGAGGACAGCACGATCTGCTTGTTGGCGTTGTGGAGCGTGTTGAAGGTGTGGAAGAACTCCTCCTGCGTCGACTCCTTGCTCGCCAGGAACTGGATGTCGTCGACCAGCAGGATGTCCATGTCGCGGTAGCGCTTGCGGAACGCGTCCGCCTTGCCGTCGCGGATGGAGTTGATGAACTCGTTGGTGAACTCCTCGGAGCTCACGTAGCGCACGCGCGTGCCCGGATAGAGGCTGCGCGCGTAGTGCCCGATGGCGTGCAGCAGGTGGGTCTTGCCCAGGCCCGACTCGCCGTAGATGAAGAGGGGGTTGTACGCCTTCGCCGGCGCCTCGGCCACCGCGACCGCGGCGGCGTGCGCGAAGCGGTTGGACGCTCCGATGACGAAGGTGTCGAAGAGGTACTTGGGGTTCAGCCGGGCGGTCGGCTCGCCGGGGCCCGGTGCCGGGGCGGGCTTGGCCGCGAGCGGGCCGGGGGCGCCGCCGGAGACGGACCGCTCGCCGCGCTCGCCGCCGCGCGGGTGGCTCTCGGGCAGGTCGCGGCGCTGCTGCTCGTACGGCATGCGCTCGGGCGGCTGCGACCGGTAGTCGGAGGCCTGGTCGTACGAGCCCTGCTGGTCGTACGAGCCGGGCTGGTCGTACGGCTGCTGCTCGTAGGAGCCGGCGGAGTGCTGCGAGGCGTACGGATCGCGTTCGCCCTCGGCGAAGCCGCCGAGGCGCTGCTGCTGCCAGCTGTAGTCGTTCCGGTCGCCTCGGTCACCGCGGTCTCCCCCGCGCTCCCCGCGCTCCCCGCGCTCCCCGCGGTCGCCCGGCGGCGGCACCGGGGGCCCGGAGGGGGCCGAGTGGCGCGGCCAGGCGCCGGGCTCGGGGCGCTGCTGCTGGTAGTCCGGGTAGGCGGGGCGCACGGACGGCAGGTCGTCGGAGGGTGCCGGGCGGCCGTAGCTCTCGCGGCCCTCGTAGGCGCCGCTGTCGTAGCCCTCGTAGCCGTCACGGCTCTCGTAGGCGTCGCGGCCCTGGCCGCCGCCCCGGCCCGCGGGCTCCTCGTAGCGGGGCGGCTGCGGGGCCTGGGGGCGCTCGGCGGGGGGCTCGCCCGCCGAATCGTCGACGGTGATCGCGATCCGGATGGGGCGGCCGCACTCGCGGCTGAGCGTCTCGCTGACGATCGGGGCCAGCCGGCCCTCCAGCACGCCCTTGGCGAATTCGTTGGGCACGGCCAGCAGGGCGGTGTCCGCGACGAGGGCCAGCGGCTGGCACCGCTTGATCCAGTGCTCGTCCTTGGACTCGACGCCCTGGCCGCGCTTGTCCCGGCCCTCGCCCAGGAGCTGGTCGAGCACGCGCGGCCACACTGCGGCAAGATCGGCAGGCAGGTCAGCCACAGGGCACGCTCTCTCAGTCACTGGGGGCGCCCCGCGAGTCCCACGAATGTGTGGTTCTCGGGACGGGCGGGAAGGATTCGGAGTTCAGCCACGGTAGTCAGGCCGCGGTGCGTGGTTCAAGTCGTTGTCCACAGGGTGTGTACAAATGTGCCATGGGGCGGGGCGTGTCGTCCCACCGGCCCGCGGCGGGCTACGGTGTATCCCTGGTGCGCTGCCGGTTTGACCGAATGGCGTAGCCGCGCGTACCGTGACCAGGTCGAGTTGTCGATGGCTGCTGCCGCCTGCCTCCGATGGGCAAAGGTCGTATCGAGTATCTGATGCGGTCATGAAGCGGTGCACTCGGGCGTTGCGAGCTTCTCGTGGGCGCACGGTGACAGCCAGGCGATGTCCCGCCACCACCGATTCATTTCTGGAGCCCCCGAGTGAGCAAGCGCACCTTCCAGCCGAACAACCGCCGCCGCGCGAAGACCCACGGCTTCCGCCTGCGCATGCGCACCCGTGCCGGCCGCGCGATTCTCGCGTCCCGCCGTGGCAAGGGTCGCGCCCGCCTGTCGGCCTGAGCAGCCTGACCAATAGGTCCATGCCGTGCTGCCTACCGACAATCGGCTGAGGCGGCGCGAGGACTTTGCGACCGCGGTGCGCCGAGGACGCAGGGCCGGGCGCCCGCTCCTCGTCGTCCACCTCCGTAGCGGTACAACGGACCCGCACACACCCGGGGAGATTGCTCCCCCGGTGCGTGCGGGTTTCGTCGTCAGCAAGGCCGTCGGCGTCGCCGTTGTCCGCAATCTGGTGAAGCGCAGGCTTCGCCACCTGATGCGTGACCGGCTCGATCAGCTGCCCGCCGGTAGCCTGGTGGTGGTACGGGCCCTGCCCGGCTCGGGCGAGGCGGACCACGATGAGCTGGCCCGTGATCTTGACACCGCACTGCAGCGGCTGTTGGGAGGGGCGCCGCGCCGTTCCGATCCCCCCGAGGGCACCCCTCGGGACCTTGGCCGAAGCCAGGGAGGGAGCGCACGGTGAAGTATCCGCTGCTGTGGTTGATCAAGCTCTATCAGTGGACCATCAGCCCACTCCTGGGCCCGGTCTGCAAGTACTACCCGTCGTGCTCGCACTATGGCTACACCGCCATTGACGTGCACGGCGCGGTCAAAGGAACGGCGCTCACGGCCTGGCGCATCCTGCGCTGCAATCCGTGGTCGCTCGGTGGCGTCGACCACGTACCTCCCCGGAAGCGTCCGGTCTGGCACCAGCGGCTGAGGAGCCGACTGGGCGGGAACCCCGCCTCGGGGCCTGCCGCACAGCCCGAGACTCAGCCCAACGCCCAAGGAGCCTGATTCGTGGACACGATCCTCGGTCCCCTCTATTACGCAGTTTCCTGGATCATCGTCCAGTTCCACTCGCTGTACAGCCTTGTCTTCGACGAGAACAGCGGCTGGGCGTGGGGTCTGTCCATCGTCTCCCTGGTGGTCCTGATCCGTATCTGCCTGATCCCGCTCTTCGTGAAGCAGATCAAGGCCACGCGGAACATGCAGGCGCTCCAGCCGAAGATGAAGGCGATCCAGGAGCGCTACAAGAGCGACAAGCAGCGCCAGTCCGAAGAGATGATGAAGCTCTACAAGGAGACGGGCACCAACCCTCTCTCGAGCTGTCTTCCGATCCTGGCCCAGTCGCCCTTCTTCATCTCGCTGTACCAGGTCCTGAACCACATCGCGCAGGGCAAGACGGTCGGTGTCATCGACCAGGAGCTGCTGGCCAGCGCGCGTGACGCGCACATCTTCGGCGCCCCGCTGTCGGTGACCTTCCTGTCCTCCGCGGAGAAGGTCGAGTCCTTCGGCGCCACGCTGCTGGACGTCCGCGTCGTCACGGTCGTCATGATCGTCCTGATGTCGCTGTCGCAGTTCTACACGCAGCGCCAGCTGATGACGAAGAACGTCGACCTCTCGGTGAAGACGCCGTTCATGCAGCAGCAGAAGATGCTGATGTACGTCTTCCCGATCATCTTCGCCGTCCTCGGCATCAACTTCCCCGTCGGTGTCCTCGTCTACTGGCTGACCACCAACGTGTGGACCATGGGCCAGCAGATGTTCATCATCCGCCGTAACCCGACTCCGGGCAGCGTCGCCTTCAAGCAGCGCCAGGAGCGCCTGCGCGCCAAGGGCAAGCTCAAGGAGGACCCGGCCGAGGTCGAGGCGAAGAAGGCCGTCGAGGCCGCGCGCGCCAACCGCCAGCAGCCCAAGCGCCAGACCAAGGCCAAGCGCCAGGTCGCCGGGACCACCGCCACCGCCACGACGGACTCCACCGAGCAGAAGCCCTCGCTCGAGAAGAAGCAGGGCACGGACGCCAAGGAAGCCGCCAAGGACGCCAAGGGCGGGAAGCCCGGGCAGGCCGGCGGCGGATCCAAGTCCGGGCAGCGCAAGAGCGGCCCGCAGCGGCCCAAGCACCCCTCCAAGAAGTAATGAAGGAGTCCACCGTGACGGACACGCAGCGCCAGACCAGCGGTGTCGCCGCCGAGGGCACCACCGACACCCTGTCCCGCCTGGAGCAGGAGGGCGAGATCGCGGCCGACTACCTCGAGGGTCTGCTGGACATCGCCGACCTCGACGGCGACATCGACATGGACGTCGAGGCCGACCGCGCCGCGGTGTCGATCATCAGCGACTCGACCAGCCGTGACCTGCAGAAGCTGGTCGGCCGTGACGGCGAGGTGCTGGAGGCGCTCCAGGAGCTCACCCGTCTGGCCGTGAACCGGGAGACCGGCGACCGCAGCCGCCTCATGCTGGACATCGCCGGCTTCCGTGCCCGCAAGCGCGAGGAGCTGGCCAAGGTGGGTGCCCAGGCGGCCGCCGAGGCCCGCAGCACCGGTGCCGCGGTCAAGCTGGACCCGATGACGCCCTTCGAGCGCAAGGTCGTCCACGACGCCGTGGCCGCCGCGGGTCTGCGCAGCGAGTCCGAGGGCGAGGAGCCCCAGCGCTTCGTCGTCGTCCTCCCCGCCTGAGCGGCCCGAGCTCTCTGAGCGGTTCCCTCTCGGTTTCTCGATCCCACTTCTAGGTGTGTCCGGCCCCGTCTGCTCGCAGGCGGGGCCGATCCTTGTCAGCCTGATATTCAGACTCTGAATTCTCAGTGATTCTCAGAGAGACGTCGTACGGAAGGACGGTTTCCCGTGGATGAGGCAGCGGAGCTCCCCCCGGCGCCCCCGGAGGCCCGGGAGGTTTTCGGTGACCGCCTGCCGGAGGCCGTTCGGTACGCCGAGGTGCTCGCGGACGCGGGCGTGCGGCGTGGCCTCATCGGTCCCCGCGAGGTTCCGCGGCTGTGGGAGCGGCACCTGCTGAACTGCGCGGTGCTCGCCGAAGCCGTCCCGGACGGCGTCTCCGTGTGCGACGTGGGCTCGGGCGCCGGGCTGCCGGGCATCCCGCTGGCCCTGGTCCGGCCGGACCTCCAGATCACGCTGCTGGAGCCGCTGCTCCGCCGTACGACCTTCCTCCAGGAGGTCGTGGAGCTCCTGGGGCTGGACCACGTCACCGTCGTCCGCGGCCGCGCCGAGGAGATGCTCGGCAAGGTGCAGCCGGTGCACGTCGTCACCGCCCGGGCGGTGGCCCCGCTGGACCGCCTGGCGGGCTGGGGCGTGCCCCTGCTGCGGCCGTACGGCGAGATGCTCGCCCTCAAGGGCGACACCGCCGAGGAGGAGCTCAAGGGCGCCCGTGCGGCGCTCAGCAAGCTCGGCGTCGTGCGGACCTCGGTGCTCCAGGTCGGCCAGGGCGTGGTGGACCCGCCGTCCACCGTGGTCCGTGTCGAGGTGGGGGAGAGCCCGGGCGGTGTGCGCTTCGCCGCCAAGCGGGCCAAGGCGGCGGGGCGGTCGCGCCGCCGGCGCTGAGGCCGCGCTCGCCGGGATCACCCTGGGGGAGCAGAAGAATGCTCCATACAACCTGCCAAACCTACCTGTAGCGGAGTGTCGCCGCCGCGTGGCAGAGCGTGCGCTGCATCGTGTTTCACGTGAAACGACGCTCCTTGCTGCAGGGAATCATCGACCGGGGCCGCGCGGTTGTACCGCGCGGCCAGCGGACGACCGAGCACACCGATGTATCCACAGGAATGCTGGATTCATCCACAGGAGAACGGGCCTCGCTGGTTCACAACCCCGAAAGCATGGCAGGCTCTGTCCATCGCGAGCCTGATGTCGAGGAGAGTGAATCCTTGCGGTCCGACGCCAATATCGCGGGGCCGATGGCCGATCCGGTCCCCGGTCCCCGCCCCGCCGAGTCCGAATCCGGGATGGAGCTTGTTTCACCTGCTGTGGACGACTCTCGGGGGACAACCCCCGAACCCCCGGCCGGCGCCCTGAGCTCGGTTTCACGTGAAACACCCCCTCCCCCGATGCCCAGGCCGGAGCGGACCCGGGTCATGGTGGTCGCCAACCAGAAGGGCGGCGTGGGCAAGACCACGACGACCGTGAACCTGGCGGCCTCGCTGGCTCTCCACGGCAACCGTGTGCTGGTCATCGACCTCGACCCCCAGGGCAACGCCTCGACGGCTCTGGGCATCGACCACCACGCCGAGGTGCCGTCGATCTACGACGTCCTGGTGGACAGCAGGAAGCTCGCCGACGTGGTGCAGCCGGTCGTCGACGTGGAGGGGCTCTTCTGCGCGCCCGCCACGATCGACCTGGCGGGCGCCGAGATCGAGCTGGTCTCGCTCGTCGCCCGCGAGAGCCGGCTGGACCGCGCGATCAAGGCCTACGAGCAGCCGCTGGACTACATCCTGATCGACTGCCCGCCCTCGCTCGGCCTGCTGACGGTCAACGCCCTGGTCGCGGGCGCGGAGGTGCTGATCCCCATCCAGTGCGAGTACTACGCCCTGGAGGGCCTCGGCCAGCTGCTGCGCAACGTCGAGCTGGTGCGCGGGCACCTCAACCCCCAGCTCCACGTCTCGACGATCCTGCTGACGATGTACGACGGGCGGACCCGGCTGGCCTCCCAGGTGGCCGAGGAAGTGCGCACCCACTTCGGTCACGAGGTGCTGCGGACCAGCATTCCCCGCTCCGTCCGGATCTCCGAGGCGCCCAGCTACGGACAGACGGTTCTGACGTACGACCCGGGCTCCAGCGGAGCGCTCTCGTATCTGGAGGCAGCCCGGGAGATCGCGCTGCGGGGGGTCGGCGTACGTTACGACGGCAGTAGGGCTCACCTGGTGGGCCGCCAGCAACAGCAAGACCAGCACAGCATGTCGGAGGGGCTGCAGTGAGCGATCGACGTAGAGGACTGGGCCGTGGGCTCGGTGCCCTGATTCCAGCGGCGCCGAAGGCATCGGAGAGCGCCGGCCCCGCCGGGGGGCCCGACGCCACGTCCCCCACCGCGGTACCGGTACTCGCGCCGGAGCGGGGGGTGGCAGCTTCCAAGGTGACCGCGCTGCCGGTGAAGGACTTCACCGTTTCACGTGAAACCGATGCAGAGGCGCTGCGTTCCGAGGCCGTGGCCGAGGCGCCGGTGGAGACGGTGGCCGGGGCGCACTTCGCCGAGCTGCCGCTGGATGCGATCAAGCCCAACCCGAAGCAGCCGAGGGTGTACTTCGACGAGGGGCCCCTCGACGAGCTGGTCCACTCCATCCGCGAGGTGGGACTGCTCCAGCCCGTCGTCGTCCGGCGTCTGGGCCCCGAGCGCTATGAGCTCATCATGGGCGAGCGGCGCTGGCGTGCCTGCCGTGAGGCAGGCCTGGAGCGGATCCCCGCCATCATCCGGGCGACCGAAGACGACAAGCTGCTGCTCGACGCGCTGCTGGAGAACCTGCACCGGGCTCAGCTGAACCCTCTTGAGGAGGCTGCCGCCTACGACCAGCTCCTCAAGGACTTCAACTGCACGCATGACGAGCTGGCCGGCCGGATCGGGCGCTCGCGTTCGATGGTGACCAACACGCTGCGGCTGCTGAAGCTGGCGCCGGAGGTGCAGAACAAGGTCGCTTCCGGCGTGCTGATGGCCGGTCACGCCCGGGCTCTCGTCGGGGTGACCGACCCCGAGGAGCAGGTGAAGCTCGCCACGCGAATCGTGGCCGAGGGGCTGTCGGTGCGCACGGTCGAGGAGACCGTGAAGCTGATGGACCCGGAGAAGCGCCGCTCCTCCAAGCCCAAGGGCCCCCGCGCCGGCGCCCGGGTCTCCCCGGCGCTGACCGACCTGGCCACCCGGCTGTCGGACCGCTTCGAGACCCGGGTGAAGGTCGACCTCGGGCAGAAGAAGGGCAAGATCGTCGTCGAGTTCGCCTCGATGGAGGACCTGGAGCGCATCCTGGGCACGCTCGCCCCGGGCGAGGGCCGGGTGATAGAGCAGAAGCTCTCCCACGAGGACGAGGACTGACCGCAAACGAGGGCTGACCGCAGCGGCTGACCGTACGGTCCGGAGAGAGGGCCGAGCAGCACCGCGCCTCAGGGCGGGTTGTGTTTCACGTGGAACACGACCCGCCCTTTGCCTTGTCCTGCTGTTCGCTCAATCCACGCACGGATACGATGCGTTGGGGTATGGCGCAACCACGTTGACACAGTTCGCGGAGGGGCGGGGCCATGCGATGGGTGAGCCGGACCGGACTGGTGGCAACAGGCCTCGGCCTGGGAGCAGTCGGCGGATTCGTCGGCAGCCTCCTCCAGGAGCGGAGTGCGCTGAGCGCCGCCCGGAGTATGGCAGCACGCGACGGAAGTGAGGAAAAGGCTCCATGGGGCGTCGGCTCGTACCGCTCACGCTGGACAATCTCCCGGACCTCCCCCAGCGTTGTCGCTCCTGCGTCTTCTGGGAACTCGATCCGGTCAGCGGTGAGGCCGCGCTGAAGGCGGGACGGCCCGAGCTGGAGAAGGAAGCCTGGATCTCCGGCGTCCTGCTGGAGTGGGGATCCTGCGGCCGGGTGGCTTACGTCGACGAGGTCCCGGTGGGTTTCGTGCTCTACGCGCCGCCCGCCTATGTCCCCCGGTCCGCCGCCTTCTCCACCAGCCCTGTGGCCGCGGATGCGGTGCAGCTGATGACGGCATGGCTGACCCCGGGATTCCAGGGCCAGGGGCTGGGCCGGATGATGGTGCAGACCGCCGCGAAGGATGTCCTGCGGCGGGGGTTCAAGGCCATTGAGGCCTTTGCCGACGCGCGCTGGAAGGAACCGGCCTGTGTGCTGCCGGCCGATCACCTCCTGGCCGTCGGCTTCAAGACGGTGCGCCCGCACCCCCGCTATCCGCGGCTGCGGCTGGAGCTCAGGTCGGCGCTCTCCTGGAAGGAGGACGTCGAGCTTGCGCTGGACCGCCTCCTGGGTGCCGTGCAGAAGGAGCCGGCCCTGCGGCCGCTGTAGTCGTTGTTCCACGTGAAACGCCGGGCGGCCGGTGCGTTTCACGTGAAACACACCGGCCGCCCGGAGAGTGATCCTCACGCGCGGACGAAGCCTGCGCGCGGATCCACGCCTACGCGTGGATGACCCTTACGCGTGGATGAAGTCGCTCAGCTCGCGCTCCAGAGCCGCCTTCGGCTTGGCACCGACGATGGTCTGGACGACCTCGCCACCCTTGTAGACGTTCAGGGTCGGGATCGACATCACACCGTACTTCGCGGCGGTGCCCGGGTTCTCGTCGATGTTGAGCTTGACGATCTCGATCTTCTCGCCGTACTCGGCCGCGATCGCCTCCAGGGAGGGGGCGATCTGGCGGCACGGACCGCACCAGTCGGCCCAGAAGTCCACGAGCACGGGCTTGTCGCTCTTGAGGACGTCCTCGTCGAAGGTCTTGTCGGTCACAGACTTGAGAGCCACGGAGGTCTCCTTATTTCTTTCTGCGTGGGGCCGGGGGGGAGGGGGAGGATCAGGGGGTCTTCTCGGGCTCGCGCACGTGCTCGCTGTCCGAGAGGGAGGCGAGGAAGCGCTCGGCGTCCAGCGCCGCGGAGCAACCGGTACCGGCGGCGGTGATGGCCTGGCGGTAGGTGTGGTCCACGACGTCGCCGGCGGCGAACACCCCGGTCAGGTTGGTGCGGGTGGAGGGGGCGTCCACCTTGAGGTAGCCCTCGTCGTCCAGCTCCAGCTGCCCCTTGAAGAGCTCGGTGCGCGGGTCGTGGCCGATCGCGATGAACAGGCCGGTCACCGGCAGCTCGGAGGTCTCGCCGCTCTTGAGGTTGCGCAGGGTCAGGCCCGAGAGCTTGTTCTCGCCGTGGATCTCGGCGACCTCGCTGTCCCACACGAAGGAGATCTTCGGGTCGGCGAAGGCGCGCTCCTGCATGGCCTTGCTGGCCCGCAGGGTGTCACGGCGGTGGACGACGGTGACGGACTTGGCGAACCGCGAGAGGAAGGTGGCCTCCTCCATCGCGGTGTCACCGCCGCCGATGACGGCGATGTCGTGGTCCTTGAAGAAGAAGCCGTCGCAGGTGGCGCACCAGGAGACACCGCGGCCCGAGAGCTCGTCCTCGCGGGGCAGGCCCAGCTTGCGGTGCTGCGAGCCGGTCGTGACGATCACGGCCTTGGCGCGGTGGACGGTGCCGGCGGAGTCCGTGACGGTCTTGATCTCTTCGCTCAGGTCGACCGCGATGATGTCGTCCGGGACCAGCTCGGCGCCGAAGCGCTCGGCCTGCGCCCGCATGTTGTCCATGAGGTCCGGGCCCATGATGCCGTCACGGAAGCCGGGGAAGTTCTCGACATCGGTGGTGTTCATCAGGGCACCACCGGCGGTCACGGCGCCCTCGAAGACCAGCGGCTTCAGGGAGGCGCGGGCGGTGTAGAGCGCGGCCGTGTAGCCCGCGGGCCCGGAGCCGATGATGATCACGTTGCGGACGTCGCTCACGGAGTCTTCCTTGTCTGCCGACTGCTGTCTCGGTCCTTGAGGGGTTCACCCCACCCAACGGATCCTACGGGGCAGGCATTCCCGCGGGTGCCTGCTGCGGCCGGGAGAGATCAGAGGCGTGACAGCGTCTCGGTCAGCAATACCTTGCCCGGTGTCGCGGAGCCCGCGTCGACGCAGGTGGCGGAGACCACATAGGCGTCGACGAGCGCGGTGTCACCCGGGTGCGGCAGGACGACGAGGTAGGCGTCCTCACCCTGATAGGTGTCCGGCTCGGAGGCCAGGGCCTGCTCCGGGCGACCGATGCCCTGTCGGACGCAGAAGGGCGCCGTACCGCCCGGGGCGCTCAGCGTCCTGTTGGGCGCGTCCCCGTCGGCCTCGGCGGTCTTCCCCCGGGGCTCGGTGGGGCCGAAGGACAGGGGCTTCAGGAGCTCGTGCACCCGCGCCGAGAGCTCACCGGAGCCGAGCTGGGGCGCCGGCACACTGCTCGCGCGGTCCTTGGAGGGCGACGCCGTGGGAGCGTCCGTCCCGCCGGACTGCAGGAAGAGGCCGCCCACGCCGAGCACGGCGGCGGCACAGGCACTGCCGAGGAGCACGACGGGCCAGCGGCGGACGCGTGAGCGCCGGGGCTTGCGGGACGGCGGTGCCGTCATGCCGGGGCCGGGGCCTGTGGAGGCGCGGGGGCGGCCGTGGGGCCGGTCGACCGTTTCACGTGTAACCGAGGCTGCCGTTCCCTGCTCTCTCTTCGCCTCCTCCTCCCCCCGCTCCGTTTCACGTGAAACAGAGACTGCGACATGGGAAACAGGCACACCGAACGGCGGCGTGGTCGAGTCCAGCAGTGCCTCGGCGGCGAGCGCGGCGTCGATGCGGCCCGCGATGTCCGACGGCATCCGGGGCGGGCCGGGCAGCGTCCCGAGCGCCCCCCGGATCTCGTCCAGCGAGCTGCGTACGTCCTCGCACAGCTCGCACGCCGCCAGGTGCTCCCGTACGTCCGCGGTGCGTGCCGGCGAGAGCACCCCCTCGGTGAGCGCGGAGATCTCCGCGACCTCCGGGTGCCCATCCGTGCCGGTCATCGAAGTCACGCTCGCCCACCTCCGCCCTTCACTGGATCTGCGTCGCTCTGTCCTGCCGGTGGTGGGACGGACGCCCCCTGCGACCGGTTCCTTCCCCCGTCGAGCGGTGGGCTACCCCTGCCACCGGGACGCAGATGGGTGAGGATCGGCAGAAGCCGTGCCCGCCCCCGTGCGCAGCGGCTCTTCACGGTGCCGACGGGGACGTCCAGCACCTCGGCCGCCTCGGCGACGGGATAGCCCTGCATGTCCACCAGGACGAGGGCGGCGCGCTGGTCGGCAGGGAGCGTGGCCAGGGCCTGCAGCAGCTCCCGGTGCAGGTCCCCGCGCTCCGCGGGCGCGGCCGCGGATTCATGGGGCTCGATGAGCTGCTCCAGCCGCTCGGTCTCGGCCAGCGGGGCGGTGCGCCGCGACGCGGCCTTGCGCGCCCGGTCCAGACAGGCGTTGACGGTGATGCGGTGCAGCCACGTGGTGACGGCGGACTGCCCGCGAAAGGTGTGCGCGGCGCGGTAGGCGGAGACCAGGGCGTCCTGCACGGCGTCCGCGGCCTCTTCCCTGTCGCCGAGGGTACGCAGGGCGACGGCCCAGAGGCGGTCACGGTGTCTGCGCACGATCTCGCCGAAGGCGTCGGGGTCACCGGCGACATGCCGGGCGAGGAGATCGGCATCGCTGAGGCCGTCACGCAGGACGTCGTCCACCGTCGAGCCCTCCCCCTGAGGTCCGTTCCGAACGTCAGCCGGTGAACTTCACGTTGTTGATGCCCTGCTTGTATCCGTCCCCGGCATAGGTCGTCGCGTCAGGGCCAGAGTAGGGCGCTGCCGTGATCCACAGGACGACGTACCGGACCTTGACCGGCTCCTTGAGGGAGAGCTTTATCGAATCGGTCTCGGTCTTCTCGGTCGTGAGCTGCTTCATCGAGCTCAGCGGCGCGGTGCCGGAGAGGGACTTCGCCGCGTAGAGCGACACCTCGGTGTACTTGCCCTCGTAGAGGAACTTGATGTCCGCCGAGCTGAGCTGCTGCTTCTTGCCGAGGTCGTAGACGATGCCGACGCCGCCCTTGTACTGCTCCAGGGAGGGGCCCTCGTTGTACGTGCGCGAGCGCCAGGCCTGATCAGGCGAGTCGTACTTGGTGTAGGTGTTCTTCACCCGCTCCGGGCTCTGCGCATTGCCCTTCGGCGCGTACTCCTTCGCGTCGTGGATCTCGATCGGCTCCCCGGTCGGCTTCGATCCGTCGTCGCCCGTCGACTCGGAGATCTGCGGGCGGTCCTCCTGCCCGTCCTTGAGGAGCGTGTCGGCGAGCTGCCAGCTGGCCAGGCCCAGGGCGGCGATCAGCAGGGCGGCGACGCTCCACTTGAGCGCCCGGCCCGTACGGCCCTGCAGCGGAGGCGGCGGGGGGACCGCCATGGGGCCCGTGGCGCCGACACCGTGCGGCGGCTGCTGGCCGTAGGCGTGCGGGCGGGGATAGGCGCCCGGCGGCGTGGTGAAGGACGGCTCCGGGGGCCGGATGCGTGGCATGGCGGCGACGGCCTTGGACAGCTCCTCCGGGGTCGTGCACGGCGTCTCCTGCCGCGACGAGGTGGAGCCGTCGTGGACGAGCGCGCGCATGGCGAGCTCGGAGAGGCCGCGGTGGACGCCGGCGCGGACCTGGTCGGGGGCGATGAGGCCGACGCCCTTGGGCAGGCCGGGCAGCCCGTGAGCGCTGTCCTCGTAGGGCCAGCGCTGGGTGAGCGCGGCGTACAGGAGCGCGCCGATGGCCTCGGTGTCGGTCTGCTGGGGGCGGTCGGAGGTGATGCCGCGGAGCGCCGCCATGACGGCCAGGCCGCGGATGCGGTACTGCCCGGTGCCGGTGCGCAGCACCGAGCCGGGGTGCAGGCGCAGGTGGGCGAGGCCCTCGCGGTGGGCGGCGGCCATGGCCTGGGACACCTGGCTGACGAGCTGGTAGGCGTCGTGCGGCTCCATGGGACCGGAGGCGAGGACGTTGGTCAGCTCGGTGGCGTCGGGGAGCCATTCGTGGACGACGTAGACGAGGTCGTTCTCCTCGACGGCGTCGAGCACCTGGACGAAGCGGGGGTCGCCGAGGAGGGCGGCGGAGCGGGCGGCGGCGAGGACGGGGCGGGCGCGCGGGTGGTCGGCGGGCAGCAGGTGGACGCCCACGGCGCGGCGGAGCTTCTCGTCCACCGCACGCCAGCTGCTGAATCCCTCCAGACGGGTGACGCACTCCTCCAGGCGGTACCGCCTGGCCAGCTTGTGGCCGCTGTGCAGTTCGGGCGTGGTCTGGGCGTCGCGGGCGGCCTTCTTGCCGTCCGCGCGCCCGCTGTCCTTGTGGGTGCCGGCCTTGATCGCGGCCTCCGCCCCGTCGGCCGTGGCCTTGCCCGCCTTGGCGGTCAGCGGCTTGCCGCCGCTGTTGCCTGCCACGTCGACGGCAGCTGTGCTCCGTTCTGCCACCGTCGTTCCTGCCTCCCCATCCGTTGCACGCTGTCCACAGCCAAGACAATTGTGCCCACAGTCCGGCGCTATGCACGACACACGGCGGCGGGCGAAGGTTGTGCTCCCGTCAGCGTCCGAGTCGCCCGCGGACCATACCGACCATGGCCGTCAGCTCCTCGATCCGCATCCGCTTCGCGGCGATGTAGAAGACGCCGATCAGGACCAGACCGCCGCCGATCAGGGAGGCGAGCGAACCGGGCACGCCCTGGCCGAGGACCTGCGTGATGCCGTAGGCCGCGGCCCCACCGACGAGGGCCGCGGGGATGCACGCACCGGCGAGGCGGGCGTACGTCCGCACGACGCGTGAGCCGTCCAGATCCCCGCCGAGGCGGGTACGCAGGCGGCGCCACGCGACACCGACGCCGACGGCGTAGCCGAGACCGTAGGAGAAGGCCATGCCGGCGACGGCCCAGCGGGACGGCAGGACGAGGTAGCTCAGGAACGAGACGGCCGCGTTGACGGCGGCGACGATCACCGTGTTGTAGAAGGGGGTGCGTGTGTCCTCGTAGGCGTAGAAGCCGCGGAGGATGACGTACTGCGCGGAGTACGGGATCAGGCCGAGGGCGAAGGCCATGATGATGTAGCCGATGTTGGTGGCGGCGTTCGTGCCCGAGCCGCTGCCGAACATCAGTGTCGACATGGGGACGCCGAGGGCCAGGAACGCGAAGGCGCACGGCACGATCGCGACGGCCGAGGTGCGCAGCCCGTGGGAGAGGTCGTCCCGGACGGCGGAGGCGTCGCCGTCGTGGGCGGCGCGGGAGATCCGGGGGAGCACCGCGGTCATCACCGAGACGGTGATGATGGCCTGCGGCATCTGCCAGAGCTGCAGTGCGAAGTTGTAGGCGGTGATGCCGGTGCCCTTCTGGCCGGCCTGCTCCGCGAGTGAGCCCGCCTTGGTGGCGAGCTGGCTGACGACGATCAGACCGAGCTGGTTGGCGAGGACGAAGAAGAACGTCCACTTGGCCAGGCCCGCGGCCTTGCCCAGGCCCTGTCCGCGCCAGTCGAAGCGGGGGCGGATCCGGAAGCCGGCGTCACGCAGGTAGGGGAGCATCGCCAGGGACTGGACGACGAGGCCCAGCAGCGTGCCGATGCCGAGCAGCCGGACACCCTCGGGCGTGATCGTGGCCGAGGTGATGTCGGTCGAGGACGCGGGACCGAAGGCCCAGATGAAGGAGCCGAAGGTCGCGATGATGATGATGTTGTTCAGGACCGGGGTCCACATCATCGCGCCGAAGCGGCCGCGCGCGTTCAGGATCTGTCCCATGACGACGTGCACGCCCATGAAGAACATGGTCGGCACGCAGTAGCGGGCGAAGGCGACCGCCACGTCCATCCGGGTGGGATCGTCGGCGATGGTCGGCGACATCATCTGGATGAACAGCGGTGCGCCCAGCACACAGACGGTGGTGACACCCGCGAGCAGCACGACGACGAGGGTCAGCAGGCGGTTGGCGTATGCCTCTCCACCGTCCTCGTCGTTCTTCATCGCCCGCACCAGCTGCGGAATGAAGACGGCGTTGAGCGCGCCGCCGGCGACCAGGATGTAGATCATGGTCGGCAGGGTGTTGGCGATCTGGTAGCCGTCGTTGAGCGTGCTGACGCCGATCGCCGCCGCCATGACGAGGTTGCGGCCGAAGCCCAGGATGCGGGAGACCATCGTGCCGGCGGCCATGAGCGCGCTCGACTTCAGCACGCTCGCCGCCTTGCCACCCTTGGCCTGCGGCGCGGCGGGCTGCTCGGGTTCCGGCGAGGGCTCGGGCGCGACCGGCCCCTTCGGGGGCTGCGCGCCGTATTGCCCCGGTGCCGGGATCTGCTGCCCCGGCGGCCGCGGCGGCTCGTAGGGCTGCTGCTGGTCGCGGTAGAGGTGGGCGAAGGCGTCCCGCCGGGGGCCGCCGTCGCCCTGGCGGTCGAAGCCGTCCACCGCGGCGAACTGCTTGGTCGCGTCGTCGTCGCCGTGGGCGGGGAAGCCCGCCGGACCGGACGGGCCGGACGGAGCCGGAGGCCACGCCCCGGCGCCCGGCTGCTGCTGCGGGTAGGTGTTGCGGTACGCGCCGGGCGGCGCCGGGTGGGCGGAGCGGTCGTACAGGGCCTCGTCCACGGGGTCCTGCGCGGCCGGGTCGTGCCCCGGGTAGGGCTCGGAGGCGTAGGCGTCCCGCAGGTAGGGATCCTGGGCGTACGGGCCCTGGCGGGGCGTGCCGGGGGGAGCCGGGGGCGGCGGGTACTGACCCCGCGGCTCACCACCCGCGCCCTGCCCGCGGTCACCGTCGTACGGCGCGTTCATCGCTACCCCACCTCATCGTCCGCGGCCGGCCGGCCCCACTAAGCGTCAACGTTCCACTTTCTCACCCGAGCCGGATGGCTCCGTGTCATGCGATCCGGTGTCCGGGGCCGGGTCACCCGGCCGCGCGGGCCGGTCGTCCCCCGGGCCTCCGTCGCCCGGGCCCTCGCCGTCCGCCCCGGGCTCCCCGCCCTCGGTCGTACGGGCGGCGGACCGCTTCCGCTTGATGTAGATGCGGAGCCCCGCGAGGACCAGCAGGAGCACACCACCGGCGATGACGAGGAGAACCATAGGGGTGATGGACGTGACATGCACAGTGAAGACGACCGGGTCGCCGTAGGGCTGGCCCTCGGCCGTGTAGAGCCGGGCCGTCACGCGCACCGGGCCGTTGGCATTGGCCCGGGTCTCGAACTTCACCGACTGGTTCTGCCCGCCGTTGATCTTCACGGGCTGGGAGCGGTCGACCTGCAGACGGTTGGTCTGGCTGGACTCCAGCACCAGGTGGAGCCCCTCGATCCCCTGCAGCAGGCCGTTGTGGACCGTTATGGGGATGGTCGCGCTGCGCCCGGACAGGGTGACGTCGGACTTCTTGATCAGCTCCACGCGGCGGGTGAGCCCGTACAGATAGGACTGCACCGCCTCGCGGAACTCGGCGGCGCCCTTGCGGTCGCCGCGCCACGAGGTCGACATCTCCCGCATGATCGCGCTGCCGAAGGGCGTCACCACGCGGTCCTGCGAGGTCAGGATCACCTTGAAGCCGTCCAGTGTGGACTGGGTCTTCTGGATCTCCTGGAACGCCTTGGTGGACAGCTCCTGCTCGCGCAGCGACTCGGGGTACGAGCCGGTGCCCGGGACCTGCTGGTTCGCGTCCGGGTCCGGCTTGGCCGCGGCCGCGTCGCCCAGGTTGACGGGCTGTGTCCAGCGGTTGTCCGAGAGGCCCTTGATCGCCGCGGCCATCGCCTGGGCCTGGCTCGCGGTGGGCATGCGCTGCGGCGCCACGACGATGCTGCGCTCGTTGTCCGGCGCCTGCCGGTTCACCAGGAGGCTCTGGGCGACGAAGCGCTGCACGGCGAGCGAGTACTCGCCGGCGCGGACGAGGTCGCCCTGGAAGCCGGTGGACATCCGGGCGTCCGCCACGACGGCGGTGTTGCCGCTGCCGATCTGGCGGGCCGCGGTGGGGCTGTAGGACGTCCGGTCGCGGAAGCTGTCGCTGCGCGCGATGACGTTGTGGGCGCCGGCCGAAGTGGCGACGTCGATGATCGAGGAGTCCACGGCGCCGTCGACGGGCCAGGCGAAGTCCGTGCGCGGCTTCACGCCGAGGATGGTGTCCACGGTGGTCGAGGCGAGCTCCGTGGCGGACTGCAGGTGGCTCAGGGAGCCCGGCACGTCCTTGCCGTGGTGGGCCAGCGACGCGAGGTCGGGGTCGCCGAACGGCAGCGCCACCACCTGGTCGCCGGCGACGGCGGTCTGCAGCTGGCTGAGCCACTGCTTGGCGACCGCCTGGCCCCGGCCCGGGGTGGTCCTCCCGTCCGGACCGCCCACCCGGTAGCTCTTGGTCATGGCCTCGACCGTGGCGAGCAGGTCCGGGTCGATCACCCAGGTGATCGGCAGGTCCTTGCCCAGCGCGACCAGCTGCTGCAGCCGGCCGCCCGGGGCCAGCTCCGCGGCCAGGTCGTCGTTGGGGAAGATCGGCGTCTGCTGCTGGTCGGACTCGGTCCGGGCGGTGAGGTGCGTCGCGGAGATCAGCGGCCACAGGAACGTGAGCTTCGTCTTCTTGCCCTCGATCGCGGAGGGCTGCCAGGTCAGCAGCGTCTGCGTGATCCCCAGCACCCGCTCGAAGCCCTGGTCCGCGGTGCGCCCCGACAGCGAGACGCCGAGCTGGTACACCCCGTCCCGGCTGAGGTCCAGGTCCTTCGCCGGCAGCGAGATGCTGAAGTCGCGGGCGGCCCCCGGCGGAAGCTTGTCGATCTTCTGGGTATGTTTGCCGATCTCGGAGCCGTCGGTGCCCGACGGGGACCGGCTGCCGGTCTCGTCGGCGTCGACCCGGCTGTTGATCTGGCTGCCCACCCGCAGGCCGACGTGCGCGTCGGTGACCGCCGAGCCGCCGGTGTTGGTGACGGTGCCCGAGACCGTGAGCGTGTCGTCCTGCTTCGGCGCTGCGGGGGTCAGCGTGTGGACGGAGACGTCCACCGGGCGGGCCGCCGAGGACTCGGCGCGGGCCGCCGGCGCCGCCGGCAGCTGCACCAGGCCGAGCAGCAGCGCCACGCCCGTCAGGAGCGTCGCAAGGTGCCGGGACCACCGGCAGGCAGCAGCGGAGGGGGTCTCCTGGGTCTCTGCCGCCTCGGCCACGCGCTCGCCCGTCCCTCGTCGTCGTCAGTGGTCGTCGGTTGTGCGTCCACGAATGGTAACGAGGCCCGCTGTGACGAAGTGCTGCGGACCGCTCCGCAAGATCGCACAACCGGCCCGATGTCCCGGCTGCACCCGCTTTGCGTGGGGTGCGCCATGCGTCCGTAACCGGGAGGCCCTGCGGCGCGCGGCCACGTACCCTCTTCTGTTGTGCCGAATGCCAACAATGACAGCCTCACCCAGTCGTCGACCAACGAGCTCAGCCATGTGCAGCGCCGTGCCGTGAGCGAGCTCCTGAGGGTCTCCCCCGTGGCCGACGACCTCGCCCGCCGATTCCAGGAAGCCGGGTTCACGCTTGCCCTGGTCGGCGGATCCGTACGGGACGCGCTGCTCGGCCGGCTCGGAAACGACCTCGACTTCACCACGGACGCCCGCCCGCAGGACGTCCTGAAGATCGTCCGGCCCTGGGCGGACTCCGTCTGGGAGGTCGGCATCGCCTTCGGCACCGTGGGATGCCGCAAAGCCGACTTCGACATCGAAGTCACCACATACCGATCGGAAGCCTACGACCGGACCTCCCGCAAGCCGGAGGTCTCCTACGGCGACTCGATCGAGGAAGACCTCGTCCGCCGCGACTTCACCGTCAACGCGATGGCCGTCGCGCTGCCGGAGAAGGAGTTCATCGACCCGCACGGCGGCTTGGAGGACCTGGCCGCCCGGGTCCTGCGCACCCCCGGCACCCCGGAGGAGTCCTTCTCCGACGACCCGCTGCGCATGATGCGGGCCGCCCGCTTCGCCGCCCAGCTCGACTTCGAGGTCGCCCCCGAGGTCGTCACCGCGATGACGGAGATGTCCGGCCGCCTCGAGATCGTCTCGGCCGAGCGGGTCCGGGACGAGCTCAACAAGCTGATCCTCTCCGACCACCCGCGCAAGGGCCTGAGGCTCCTGGTCGACACCGGCCTCGCCGCGCTCGTCCTGCCCGAGCTGCCCGCCCTGCGCCTGGAGCGCGACGAGCATCACCGCCACAAGGACGTGTACGAGCACACGCTCATCGTCCTGGAGCAGGCCATCGCCCTGGAGGCCCCGCGCGACCAGCCCGGCGGCGGCCCCGACCTGGTGCTGCGCCTCGCGGCCCTGTTGCACGACATCGGCAAGCCGCGGACGCGCCGCTTCGAGAAGGACGGCCGGGTCTCCTTCCACCACCACGAGGTGGTGGGCGCCAAGATGACCAAGTCCCGGATGACCAAGCTCAAGTACTCCAACGAGCTGGTGAAGGACGTCTCCAAGCTCGTGGAGCTGCACCTGCGCTTCCACGGCTACGGCACCGGCGAGTGGACCGACTCCGCCGTCCGCCGGTACGTGCGCGACGCCGGGCCCCTGCTGGAGCGGCTCCACAAGCTGACCCGGTCCGACTGCACCACGCGCAACAAGCGCAAGGCCAATGCGCTCTCGCGGGCGTACGACGGCCTGGAGGAGCGCATCGCCAAGCTGCAGGAGCAGGAGGAGCTGGACGCGATCCGGCCGGACCTGGACGGCAACCAGATCATGGAGATCCTGGGCGTCGGTCCCGGCCCGCAGATCGGCAAGGCGTACAAGCACATGCTGGAGCTGCGCCTGGAGAACGGCCCGATGAGCCATGACGAGGCGGTCGCCGCGCTCAGGGAATGGTGGGCGGCGCAGGGCTGACCCACGTTTCACGTGAAACATGAAGCGGGGGCGGTGGCTGATTCACGGTTTCACGTGAAACAGCCACCGCCCCCGCTTCATGCGTCCTCCCGGCCCCGGAAGCCCGCCAGGGCGACGGCGACGACGGCGTAGAGCGCGGCGATCGCGGACACCAGCAGGGCCGACCGGCCGTCGGGCGGCAGCATCAGGGCCGCCACTGCGGCCGCCCCCACGAAGGCGACGTTGAAGAGGACGTCGTAGAGCGAGAAGACCCGGCCCCGGAAGGCGTCGTCCACCGAGGACTGCACCACGGTGTCCGTGGCGATCTTGGCGCCCTGGGTGGTCAGGCCCAGGACGAAGGCGGCGATCAGCATGGGGACGCGCTCGAAGGGCAGGCCGAGGGCGGGTTCCAGCACCGCCGCTGCGGCGGCGCAGGCGACGATCCAGCCGAGCCTGCCCAGCCGGGAGACCGCCCAGGGGGTGATGACGGCCGCCGCGAAGAACCCCGCCCCCGAGATGGCGACGGCCAGCCCCAGCAGGGCCATTCCCTTGGACTCGCTGCTCGTCCACGCGTAGCGGCAGAGCATCAGCACGGTGACGGTCAGGGCGCCGTAGCAGAAGCGCATCAGCGTCATGGCGGCGAGCGCGTAGGAAGCCGTGCGGCGCTCGGCGAGATGGCGCAGCCCCGCGACCAGTCCCCGAGCCGTGCCGGTCAGGGCGGCGCCCAGCCGGCGGGCCACCGGAGTGTCCGGCCCCAGCAGGCCGATGGGCATCAGCAGGGAGCACAGGGCGGCGGACAGGTAGAGCGCCGCGCCGAGCAGGACGACCCAGGCGTCGGAGCCCGCTCCCTCGGGAGCGGCCACGCGTACGGCGAAGGCGAGGCCGCCGCCCACGGTGGCCGCCAGGGTCCCGGCGGTCGGGGAGAGGGAGTTGGCCATGACCAGCCGCTCACGGGAGTCGACCACCCGGGGCAGGGAGGCGGAGAGCCCGGCCAGCACGAAGCGGTTGACGGCGGTGACCGAGAGGGCGGAGGCGTAGAAGAGCCAGTCGGGGACGCGCGCGACGATCAGCAGGGCGGTCACGGTGGCCAGGGCGGCGCGCAGCAGGTTGCCGTGGAGCAGCACCTGGCGGCGGCGCCAGCGGTCCAGCAGCACTCCGGCGAAGGGGCCCAGCAGCGAGTACGGCAGCAGGAGCACGGCCATGGCCGAGGCGATGGCCGTGGGGGAGGCCTGCTTCTCCGGGGAGAAGACCACGTAGGCGGCGAGGGCGACCTGGTAGACCCCGTCGGCGGCCTGGGAGAGGAGCCTGACTGCCAGCAGGCGGCGGAAATCGCGAAGGCGCAGCAGGACGCGAAGATCACGCACAACGGGCATGGTCCACAGCCTCACACAACGCACAGGTCCCCGGGCGGACGACCCGGGGACCTGTGGCGGAGGAGGCGAAAGAAGCGGAACGCTTAGCGCTCGACCTCGCCCTTGATGAACTTCTCGACGTTCTCGCGGGCCTCGTCGTCGAAGTACTGCACCGGCGGCGACTTCATGAAGTACGAGGAGGCGGAGAGGATCGGGCCGCCGATGCCGCGGTCCTTGGCGATCTTCGCGGCGCGGACGGCGTCGATGATGACACCGGCCGAGTTCGGGGAGTCCCAGACCTCGAGCTTGTACTCCAGGTTCAGCGGGACGTCGCCGAAGGCGCGGCCCTCGAGGCGCACGTACGCCCACTTGCGGTCGTCCAGCCAGGCCACGTAGTCCGAGGGACCGATGTGGACGTTCTTCTCGCCCAGCTCGCGGTCGGGGATCTGCGAGGTGACGGCCTGCGTCTTGGAGATCTTCTTCGACTCGAGGCGGTCGCGCTCGAGCATGTTCTTGAAGTCCATGTTGCCGCCGACGTTCAGCTGCATCGTGCGGTCCAGGATGACGCCCCGGTCCTCGAACAGCTTGGCCATCACGCGGTGCGTGATGGTGGCGCCGACCTGCGACTTGATGTCGTCACCGACGATCGGGACACCGGCCTCGGTGAACTTGTCCGCCCACTCCTTGGTGCCGGCGATGAAGACCGGGAGGGCGTTGACGAAGGCGACCTTGGCGTCGATGGCGCACTGCGCGTAGAACTTCGCGGCGTCCTCGGAACCCACGGGGAGGTAGCAGACGAGAACGTCGACCTGCTTGTCCTTGAGGACCTGCACGACGTCGACGGGAGCCTCGGCGGACTCCTCGATGGTCTCGCGGTAGTACTTGCCCAGGCCGTCGAGGGTGTGGCCGCGCTGGACCGTGACGCCGCTGTTCGGCACGTCGCAGATCTTGATGGTGTTGTTCTCGCTGGCGCCGATGGCGTCGGCGAGGTCGAGACCGACCTTCTTCGCGTCGACGTCGAAGGCGGCAACGAACTCCACATCACGGACGTGGTAGTCGCCGAACTGCACGTGCATCAGACCCGGCACGCGGCCGTTCGGGTCGGCGTCCTTGTAGTACTCGACGCCCTGCACCAGCGAGGCGGCGCAGTTGCCCACGCCGACGATGGCTACGCGAACCGAACCCATTCCGGTTGCTCCCTGTTAGTACTCGACGAAGCCCTGCAGGAGTGCAGAGCTCACTGGTCCGGACCGGTGCGCTTGTCACGCCCGGCCCGCTCGCTCTCGATCAGCTCGTTCAGCCAGCGGACCTCGCGCTCCACGGACTCCATGCCGTGGCGCTGAAGCTCGAGGGTGTAGTCGTCCAGCCGCTCCCGGGTGCGGGCGAGGGAGGCGCGCATCTTTTCGAGGCGCTCCTCCAGACGACTGCGGCGGCCTTCCAGCACGCGCATCCGTACGTCCCGCGACGTCTGCCCGAAGAACGCGAAGCGGGCGGCGAAGTGTTCGTCCTCCCACGTGTCCGGGCCGGTGTGGGCGAGCAGCTCCTCGAAGTGCTCCTTGCCCTCTGCCGTCAGGCGGTAGACAATCTTCGCCCGTCGTCCGGCCAGGGACGCCGCCCGGGCGTCTTCCGGAGCGCTCCCGGGCTCCTCGACCAGCCAGCCGTTCGCCACGAGGGCCTTCAGGCAGGGGTAGAGGGTGCCGTAGCTGAACGCACGGAACACCCCGAGCGAGGTGTTCAAGCGTTTCCGCAGCTCGTAGCCGTGCATCGGGGACTCGCGGAGCAGGCCGAGGACGGCGAACTCGAGGATGCCGGAGCGTCTGCTCATGTTTCGCCTCCTTGTCGCACACAGCCTAGTCCTTGTGATCCCTAGTCCCTATTGGTCCCTTATGCCGACTCCGAGCCGACCTTTATGCCGAGCTGATGTATCGACTCGATACATCCAGACGATAGAACGCACCCCTGGATGCGACAAGAGGGGGCACGGTGAACGAGGTCACATCACCGATTCGTGGGACACAAGCGGCCTGATTTGGAGTGAACATCCGCAGTAGGAGCGATTTGGCCGTGCGTAGTCTGTGCGCCATGCAGACCAGCGGGAACCGAGTGACGACGACAGGCGTCCTCGTCCCGTACGCAATGCGCCCGGTTGCCTCAGGCAGCCGTTCAGCGCATCGGGGGGAACGCAAGCCACCTGCCGCTTCCAGGCGATAGCGCCTGCCCGAGGAGTAGTCGTTCGATGAGCGAGCACCGCCGCAAGCCGCCGCAGCCTCAGGGCGGCGGACGAGCCGCGGCCAGGCGCGCGGCACAGCAGCCGGGACCCGGCCGCCGCGCCGCGCCAACCAGCAGTTCCGCCGCGGGGTCCGGCCGCGGCGAGTCCGACCGGCACGGCAGCCGGGCCGAGGCCCGCCGTGCGACCCAGCGAGGCCCCGCGGCCGGCGGGCGCAGACGCGGCGGCGATCCAGGAGGAGGCTCCGGCGGCCGGCGCCCCGGCAAGAAGCGCTTCATCGACTATCCCCGGGCGGGCAAGGACGGCGCCAAGCGCTGGATGCCCTCCTGGAAGCTGGTCCTGGGGACGGCCTTCACCTTCATCGGCCTGATCTTCGGCACCGTGGGCATCGCCCTGGCCGTGGTCCAGGTGCCGTCCGCCCAGCGGACCGCCCAGGTGCAGAAGAACGTCTACTACTGGGCCGACGGCAAGCAGATGGTGGTCGCGGGCGGTGGCGCGCTCAACCGCCAGATCGTGCCGATCTCCAAGATCCCCCTGTCGATGCAGCGAGCGGTGATCTCGGCCGAGAACGCCAGCTTCTACAAGGACTGGGGCGTCGACCCGATGGGCATCGCGCGCGCCGTCGTGAAGATGGCGCAGGGCGGGGAGACCCAGAGCGGTTCGACCATCACGCAGCAGTTCGTGAAGAACACGTACCTGAGCCAGGAACAGACGCTCAAGCGCAAGGCCACCGAGCTGCTGATCTCCATAAAGGTGGGTGCCACCAAGGACAAGGACGAGATCCTCGCGGGGTACCTCAACACCGCCTATTACGGGCGAGGGGCCTACGGGATCCAGGCCGCGGCACGGGCCTACTACGACAAGGACTGCAAGGACCTCACGCCGAGCGAGAGCGCCTTCCTCGCCGCCACGCTCAACGGCCCCAACCTGTACGACCCGTACGGCGGCCAGGGCCCGGCGGCCACCGCGGAGAAGAACACCAAGCGGGCCACCGACCGCTGGAAGTGGACCCTGGACCGCGAGGTCGAGACGGGCAACATGAAGGCGACCGACCGCGACATGTGGGTCGGCAAGGGCTTCCCGACTCCCCAGAAGCCCAAGCCCGCGACCAACCGCGCCGGTCAGATCGGCTACCTCACCGACCTCGCCGACAACTACGTCGTCGCCCACTCCGGCATCAGCAAGACCCAGCTGGACCGCGGCGGCTACCAGATCTACACGACCTTCGACCGGGACAAGGTCAACGCCCTGGCGAAGTCGGTCGAGGAGGTCCGCAAGGCGAACATCAAGCCGGACGTGCGGGAGCGCGACAAGTTCGTGCAGTTCGGCGGGGCCTCCGTCGACCCCAAGTCCGGCAAGATCGTCGCCATCTACGGCGGCGAGAACGCCCTGGAGCACTACACCAACAACGCCGACTACACCGGTGTGCAGGTGGGCTCGACCTTCAAGCCCTTCGTGCTCGCCGCGGCCATGTCGCACGGCAAGCGCAATCCGGCCCTGGGTCGGCAGCAGAGCGACAGCCAGCGCACGATCGTCTCTCCCGACAGCATCTACAACGGCAACAACAAGGTGACGCTGCGGGAGTACAACGGCAAGATCTGGCACGACAACGACGGCAGCGAGTGGCACCAGAAGAACGACGGTGACGAGGACAAGGGCCTCGTCACCCTGCGCACCGCCATGCAGTACTCGGTGAACACCCCGTTCATCCAGCTCGGCATGGACGTGGGCACGGACCTGGTCAAGGAGGCCGCCCTGCGGGCCGGCCTGGACAAGGACCAGCTCTCCGCCCCCACGCCCACCTTCTCGCTCGGCACATCGGCGCCCAGCGCGATCCGGCTGGCCGGTTCCTACGCCACCTTCGCCGCCGGAGGCAAGCAGATCGACCCGTACTCGGTCGAGAAGGTCGAGCGGGACGGCAGGGCGGTCTACGCGCACGAGATGAAGTCGGACACGGCGTTCTCGCCGAACGTGGCGAACAACGTCACCGACGTGCTCAAGACCGTCGTGGAGGAGGGCACGGGCACCTCGGCCAAGCTCGCCGGCGGCCGTCCGGCCGCGGGCAAGACGGGTACGACGGACGAGAACCGCTCCGCCTGGTTCGCGGGCTACACCCCGCAGCTGTCCACGGCGATCGGCATGTACCGGGTCGACCCCAACGCCAAGAAGCAGGAGTTCCTGTCGATGCGCGGCGTGGGCGGCAAGGAGACCATCCACGGTGCGTCGTTCCCGGCGGAGATCTGGGCCGACTACATGAACGCCGCGCTCAAGGGCCAGCCGATCGAGCAGTTCGAGCCGGCGCAGCCGCTCGGCGAGAAGATCTTCGGTGACGGCGCCAGCCCCTCCCCCAGCGCTCCCCCCTCCGCGCCCCCGTCGCCGTCCACTTCCCCCTCCGGTACGCCGTCGAAGTCCGCCTCGCCGAGCCCGTCGGCGAGCCGCTCCTGCTCGGTGTTCGACTTCCGCTGCAAGCACGGCGGGAGCAACGGCGGGAAGGACGGCGGGAAGGACGGCGGCGCCACCGGTGGTCCCGGTGGCGGACCGGCCGGCGGTTCCGGCGGGCCGGGCGAGTCGCCGTCGCCGGAGACCAGCAGGCGCCCCGGAGGCGGCGGCCTCTTCGGTGGCATGAACGGCTGACCGGCCCGGACCCACGAGTCCGGCACACGCTCGGAGGGCCGTCCCGCGTTCGCGCGGGACGGCCCTCCGAGTTATCCACAGGCTCCGGCGGCTTCACAGGCGCGTACGGCAGGATGGCCCCATGAGGAGCGCGCGGGACGACGAACGGCAGGTGCGGCCGACCGATGAGGACGAGGTGGCGGCCGCAGGCAGCGAGCTCATCGGCGGGCCCGCGGGCAAGCGAGCCGTGCCCGGCGGGGGCTGGTGGACGCCGGTCCGTGTGATCGTGCTGGTGGCGATCGGGATGTTCGCCCTCGGCATGGTCCAGAAGCTCCCCTGCTACGAGTACGGGTGGTTCTTCGGCGCCACCACGCAGTACACCCACGCCTGCTACTCCGACATCCCGCACCTCTACAGCGGCCGCGGCTTCGACGCGGGCCTGATCCCGTACTTCGACCGCATCCCCCAGGCCGTCTCCGGCGGGATGGACTATCTGGAATATCCGGTTCTCACCGGCCTGTTCATGCAGATCGCCGCCTGGCTCACCCCCGGCGGCGGCACCATCCAGCACCGCGAGCAGATCAACTGGCTGGTCAACGCCGGCATGCTGATGGCCTGCACCGCCGTGATCGCCCTCTGCTCGGCCCGTACGCACCGGCGCCGGCCCTGGGACGCCCTGCTGATCGCGCTCGCGCCCGCCTTCGCCCTGACGGCCACCGTCAACTGGGACCTGTTCGCCGTGGCCCTCACCGCGGCGGCCATGCTGATGTGGTCCCGCGGCAGGGCGGTGCCCGCGGGCGCCCTGATCGGCCTGGCCGCCGCGGCGAAGCTCTATCCGCTGCTGCTCCTCGGCCCGCTCTTCGTGCTGTGCCTGCGGGCCGGGCGCATGAAGGCCTTCGCCGTGACCACCGCGTCCGCCGTGGCCGCCTGGCTGGTGGTGAACCTCCCGGTGATGCTCGAGCACGACGCCGCCGGCTTCCACATCCGCGAGGGCTGGGCGAAGTTCTACACCTTCAGCCAGGAGCGCCCGATCGACTTCGGCTCCATCTGGCTGCTGATCTCCCAGCGGACGGGCAACCCCCTGGACGACGCCAATACGTACGTGAGCCTGCTGATGATCCTGGGCTGCCTGGCCCTGGTGGCCCTCGGCCTCTACGCCCCCAGGCGCCCGCGCTTCGCCCAGCTGGCCTTCCTCGTGGTGGCGCTCTTCGTCCTCACCAACAAGGTCTATTCACCGCAGTACGTGCTCTGGCTCATCCCGCTCGCCGTGCTGGCGCGCCCCAAGTGGCGCGACTTCCTGATCTGGCAGGCCTGCGAGGTGCTGTACTTCCTCGGCATCTGGTCCTACCTCGCCTACACGGGCAGCGGAGACAAACACCAGGGCCTGCCCACGGAGGGCTATCAACTGGCCATCGCCCTGCACCTGCTGGGCACGCTGTACCTGTGCGCGGTCGTCGTGCGCGACGTCCTCATGCCCGAGCGGGACGTCGTCCGCCGGGACGGCTCCGACGACCCCTCCGGCGGCATCCTCGACGGGGCCCCGGACGTCGTCGCCCTGGGCTCCACGCACGCGCCGCCGTACGCGGAGCGGTCCGCCGGCATGAGCGTGCGCTGGGGCACAGGCAGCCGCCCGCCGGCGTAGGGGGCGGCCGCCCGGGCCCGTCAACCCGAGGGGAGGGGGTGGGTCAGTGGTCGACGAGACGGTCGAACGTCGTGGTGGTGTGCCGCAGCTTGGCCACCATCTCGTCGCCGACCTGGGGGGTCGGCATGTCGTTCGGCACGAAGAGGATCGACACCTGCATGTGCGGGGGCTCCGCGAACCAGAGCTGCTTGTCGGCCCAGTAGAACGGCGACTGGTTGCGGTTCATGGTCGCGAGGCCCGCCCGGGCGACGCCCTTGGCCCGCGGCATCATGCCGTGCAGCGCCTTCGGCGCCTCCAGGCCCACGCCGTGCGAGGTGCCGCCCGCCACGACGACGAGGTGGCCGTCGGCGCCGACCTTCTGCTGGCGGTAGCCGAAGCGATCGCCCTTGGACACGGGCGTCACGTCCAGGACCGCGCCCTTGTAGTGGGTGGCGCCGTGGTCGCCGAGCCACAGCCGGGTGCCGATGCGCGCGCGGAAGCGGGTGTGCGGGTACTGCTGCTGCAGCCGCGCGAGCTCCTCGGACTTCAGGTGGCTGACGAACATGGTGTGCAGCGGCAGGCGTGCGTTGCGCAGCCGCTCCATCCACTCGGAGATCTCCTGGACGGCGTCCGAGCCGTCCGTGCGGTCCAGCGGCAGGTGGATGGCGAAGCCCTCCAGGCGCACGTCCTCTATGGCCGCGTGCAGCTTGGGCAGGTCCTCCTCGCTGATGCCGTGCCGCTTCATGGTGCTCATGACCTCGACGACGACGCGCGCGCCCACCAGGCCGCGCACCCCCTCGACCGAGGAGACGGACCGGATGGCCCGGTCCGGCAGCGGCACGGGCTCCTCGCCCAGCCGGAAGGGGGTGAGCACCAGCAGGTCACCGCTGAAGTAGTCCTTGATCCGGGCCGCTTCGTAGGTGGTGCCCACGGCGAGGACGTCCGAGCCGAAGCGCGCCGCTTCGTCGGCCAGCCGCCCGTTGCCGAAGCCGTATCCATTGCCCTTGCACACCGGGATGATGCCCGGGAACTGCTGGACGATGGTTTGCTGGTGCGCCCGCCAGCGCGCGGTGTCGACGTAGAGCGTGAGCGCCATGGCCCGTCCCGGAACCTTTCCCTGTGCCTGCTGGATGCTGTGCTTGCCGAAAGCCCGGGATCGCACGACCCCGGGGGAACGTCAGCGGCGCGACATGTACATGTCGAGGGCCTTGTGGAGCAGCTTGTTGAGCGGGAAGTCCCACTCGCCCAGGTACTCCGCGGCCTGGCCGCCCGTGCCGACCTTGAACTGGATGAGGCCGAAGAGGTGGTCGCTCTCGTCCAGGGAGTCGCCGATGCCGCGCAGGTCGTAGACGCTCGCGCCCAGCGCGTAGGCGTCGCGCAGCATCCGCCACTGCATCGCGTTGGAGGGACGGACCTCGCGCTTGTGGTTGGCGGAGGCGCCGTAGGAGTACCAGACGTGCCCGCCGACGATCAGCATGGTCGCGGCGGCGACGGCCTCGCCCTCGTGCACCGCGAAGTACAGCCGCATGCGGTTGGGGTCCTCGGTGTTGAGGGCCGTCCACATGCGCTGGAAGTAGCTCAGCGGCCGCGGGCGGAACTTGTCGCGCTCCGCGGTGATCTCGTACAGGTGCTGCCAGGTGGGCAGGTCCTCGTAGCCGCCCTGGACCACCTCGACGCCGGCCTTCTCGGCCTTCTTGATGTTGCGGCGCCACAGCTGGTTGAAGTTCTTGTGGACGTCCTCGAGCGAGCGGTTCGCCAGGGGCACCTGGAAGACGTACCGCGGCTGGACGTCACCGAAGCCGGCGCCGCCGTCCTCGCCCTGCTGCCAGCCCATCCGGCGCAGCTGGTCGGCGACCTCGAAGGCGCGCGGCTCGATGAAGGTGGCCTCGACGTCGCGCAGGCGCTTGACGTCCGGGTCGGAGATGCCGGACTTGATCGCGTTGGCGTCCCAGCGCCGGATGACGACCGGGGGCCCCATCTTCACGGAGAAGGCGCCCTGCTGCTTGAGGTGGGCGAGCATGGGCTGCAGCCAGTCGGCGAGGTTCGGCGAGAACCAGTTGATCACCGGGCCCTCGGGCAGGTAGGCCAGGTAACGCTTGATCTTGGGCAGCTGGCGGTAGAGCACCAGACCCGCGCCGACCATCTGCCCGGTCTTGTCGAACCAGCCCAGGCTCTCCGAGCGCCACTCCGCCTTGACATCGGCCCACGC
This sequence comes from Streptomyces aureoversilis, assembly GCF_042657885.1. NCBI lineage: Bacteria > Bacillati > Actinomycetota > Actinomycetes > Kitasatosporales > Streptomycetaceae > Streptomyces > Streptomyces aureoversilis. The sequence goes on along the minus strand of NZ_JBHSKJ010000005.1, from coordinate 384,917 downwards.
CGGCACCTGCATGTGACTGGCCGCGGGCAGGCTCTGGATATATGCCAGATGCTGCTCTCGGCTGATTGTCCTCAGGGTCAGGCTCATGCGGGGCGCTCCTCGGCAGGTGTGTCCCCATGGTCGGGGCTCCGGCTCTCGCGGCGAAGCCTACTGCGACAGGGACGCACACCGTTGGGGCGCCCGTTCGGGTGTACGGCCGGGCGGGCCCCGCGCTATCCGATGACACCCCCGAAGAGACCCCCGTGGGCCATGCCCAGGAAGAAGCCGAAGGCGGACGCTCCCAGTCCGATGATCAGCAGGAAGCGCTCGCCCGTCGTGGCCGAGATGTACTGGCCGTACGCGCCGGTGAGGATGCCGACCAGCCCGCTCCACGAGCTCAGCAGGTGCAGGTTGTTGAAGGCCGAGGAGACGAAAGCGAGCACTCCGAGCACCAGCGTCACGGCGACGAAGGTGTTCTCGAGCGGATGCGGCTTTCCGTCGCTGTTGAGCACGGCATTGATCAAAGAACGGGGGCCGCGGGACTGGCGCACTGCCTGTGTCATGGGGCTACCTCCTCCTGAAGGCGACCGGCGCATTGTTGCGCCGGTCACATCCGGTGGGTACAGATTGCGGGCCGACGCGGCCGGATTTCAACCGGAAGCCGGAGTGCGGGTACTCTGTACGGTCTGCACCGGTGTCTGCCCAGACCAGCTTCGGTCCTCTGGGGCAACCCAGGGACTTTCCGCTGATTGTCAGTGTCGGCCGATACCGTTGTTCACGCATCACGACCCTCCTGCCACGGAACGACCGTGGCCGCTGAGTCCAAAGGAGGTGGGTTCCACATGCGTCACTACGAGGTGATGGTCATCCTCGACCCCGATCTCGAGGAGCGCGCTGTCTCCCCGCTGATCGAGAACTTCCTCTCCGTCGTCCGTGAGGGCAACGGAAAGGTCGAGAAGGTCGACACCTGGGGCCGTCGTCGTCTCGCGTACGAGATCAAGAAGAAGCCCGAGGGCATCTACTCGGTCATCGACCTGCAGGCCACGCCTGCGGTCGTCAAGGAGCTCGACCGCCAGATGAACCTGAACGAGTCGGTCCTCCGGACCAAGGTCCTCCGTCCCGAGACCCACTGAACCCCAGCGGTTCAGAGGTAATCGGGCTGTAGCTCAACGAGCAGCAAGCAGCCAGCAGCACACCCGCCGAGAGGTTCACCCATGGCAGGCGAGACCGTCATCACGGTCGTCGGCAATCTCGTCGACGACCCCGAGCTGCGCTTCACCCCGTCCGGTGCGGCGGTCGCGAAGTTCCGCGTCGCGTCCACTCCCCGCACCTTCGACCGCCAGACCAACGAGTGGAAGGACGGCGAGAGCCTCTTCCTCACGTGCTCGGTGTGGCGTCAGGCGGCGGAGAACGTCGCCGAGTCGCTTCAGCGCGGCATGCGCGTCATCGTGCAGGGCCGTCTGAAGCAGCGGTCCTACGAGGACCGCGAGGGCGTCAAGCGCACGGTCTACGAGCTCGACGTCGAAGAGGTCGGCGCCAGCCTGAAGAACGCCACGGCGAAGGTCACCAAGACCGCGGGTCGCGGTGGCCAGGGTGGCTACGGCGGTGGCCAGCAGCAGGGCGGCTGGGGCGGTGGCTCCGGCGGTCAGCAGCAGCAGGGCGGCGGCGGTGCTCCCGCCGACGACCCCTGGGCCACCAGCGCGCCGTCCGGCGGCCAGCAGGGCGGCGGCGGAGGCGGCTGGGGCGGCGGCCCCGGCAACTCCGGCGGCTACTCGGACGAGCCGCCCTTCTAAGGGCGAGCAGCACACAAACTTCTTGATCACACAGGAGAGAAACGATGGCGAAGCCCCCGCCGCGCAAGCCTAAGAAGAAGGTCTGCGCTTTCTGCAAGGACAAGACCGCTTACGTGGACTACAAGGACACGAACATGCTGCGGAAGTTCATTTCCGACCGCGGCAAGATCCGTGCCCGTCGCGTGACCGGCAACTGCACCCAGCACCAGCGTGACGTCGCCACGGCTGTGAAGAACAGCCGTGAGATGGCGCTGCTGCCCTACACCTCGTCCGCGCGATAAGGGAAGGGTGACCAACTAATGAAGATCATCCTCACCCACGAGGTCTCCGGCCTCGGCACCGCCGGTGACGTCGTCGACGTCAAGGACGGCTACGCCCGCAACTACCTGGTCCCGCGCGGTTTCGCGATCCGCTGGACCAAGGGTGGCGAGCAGGACGTCGCTCAGATCCGCCGCGCTCGCAAGATCCGCGAGATCGCCACGATCGAGCAGGCCAACGAGATCAAGGGTCAGCTGGAGGGCCTCAAGGTCCGCCTGGCCACCCGCTCCGGCGAGGCCGGCCGCCTGTTCGGCTCCGTGACCCAGGCCGACGTCGCTGCGGCGATCAAGGCTGCCGGTGGCCCGGACGTCGACAAGCGCCGCGTCGAGGTGGGCTCGCCCATCAAGACCCTGGGCGCCCACCAGGTCTCCGTGCGTCTGCACGCCGACGTCGTTGCCAAGCTCGGCATCGAGGTCGTCGCTGCCTGATCACCCACCGGTGATCGGTAGAGCCTGAAGGAGGGCCGTACCCCTGTGGGGGTGCGGCCCTCCTGCTGTTCGCACCGCCTCTTCGCACCGCCTCCGGGGATGCGTGTCTTCGTTCTCCGGGGATGCGTGCCTTCGTTCAGGTCATCAGGGGATACGTTTCTTCACCGGGTCGCCCCGGTGACGATCCAGCGCCCCGACCGCGCCCGCATCCACAGGGTCGCCATCCGGGCCGCCATCATCAGCGTCATCGCCCACCACAGGGCGGTCAGGCCGCCTCCGAGCACGGGGACGAGCAGGGCCGCAGGGGCGAAGACGGCGAGGACCAGCAGCATGGCCCAGGCGAGGTAGGCGCCGTCTCCGGCGCCCATCAGCACCCCGTCCAGGACGAAGACCACGCCTGCGACGGGCTGGGAGAGGGCCACCACCAGCAGGGCCGGCAGCAGGGTGTCCCGTACGGTGCCGTCGGAGGTGAACAGGGGGATGAACAGCGGCCGGGAGGCCACCACCAGCACCCCCAGCACCGCGCCCGAGGCGACGCCCCACTGCACCATGCGCCGGCAGGCGGCCCGGGCGCCGTCCGCGTCGCCCGCGCCCAGGTAGCGCCCGATGATCGCCTGTCCGGCGATGGCTATGGCGTCCAGCGCGAAGGCCAGCAGGGTCCAGAGCGTGAGCACTATCTGGTGGGCGGCGATCTGGGCGTCGCCGAGCCGGGCCGCCACGGCCGTGGCGATCATGAGGACGGCGCGCAGCGAGAGCGTGCGGACCAGGAGCGGGACGCCGGCCTGGGCACAGGCCCGGATGCCCGCCGCGTCGGGCCGCAGGGAGGCGCCGTGGCGCCGGGCGCCCCGGAGGACCACGGCGAGGTAGGCGGCGGTCATGGCCCACTGGGCGATGACCGTGCCCCAGGCGGAGCCGGCGATGCCGAGGCCCGCGCCGTAGACGAGCCCGGCGTTGAGGGCGCCGTTGAGGGCGAAGCCCCCGATGGCCACGGCCAGCGGGGTGCGGGTGTCCTGCAGGCCGCGCAGGACGCCGGTGGCGGCGAGGACGATCAGCATGGCGGGGATGCCGAGAGCGCTGATCCGCAGGTACGTCGTGGCGTACGGGGCGGCGGTCGGGGAGGCGCCGAAGAGCTCGACGACCGCGGGGGCGGTGGGCAGGACGGCCGCCACGAGGGCTGCGCCGAGGAGCGCGGCGAGCCATATGCCGTCCATGCCCTGGCGTATCGCGGCCCGCAGGTCGCCGGCTCCCACGCGCCGGGAGACCGCCGCGGTGGTGGCGTAGGCGAGGAAGACGAAGACGCTGACGGCCGTGGTGAGCAGGGCGGCGGCTATGCCGAGCCCGGCGAGCTGCGGGGTGCCGAGGTGGCCGACGATGGCGCTGTCGGCCATGAGGAAGAGGGGCTCCGCGACGAGCGCGCCGAAGGCGGGCACGGCCAGCGCGACGATCTCGCGGTCGTGCCGGCGGGCGGTGGCGGGGGCGCGCTCGGGAGCCTGGGTCATCCCCCCAACCTAATCTTCCACAGGTAATTGGTGCAACTATCATGGGACCCTTACATTGAGCCGCTCGGTCCGATCTTCTCTGCGCCGTTTGTCGTGATCTCCGGCGGACGGGGAAAGTTTTTCTCCTCAACAGCCGGTGGATGGCGAATCCGCAGGTCAGAGGCTTGAGATCGAAGAGGCTGTGTGTTTGTCCACAGCGGTTTCCCCCGCCTCGTGCACAGGATGCGCGGACTTCTCCACAGGATGGGGCCCGTCATCCACACGGCCTGTGGATAACCAGATTGGCTGACGGTGCCCGCGGGCCTACCGTGGACCGGCGGCCGACGCCTGTTCCGGCCCCGACGGACCTGACGGGACCGCCCTGAACTCGACGCGCCGGAACCGGAGTCGGGCGGGCTGTTTGTCAGAGCCGTGCCGTAAGAAAGAACAGCACGGCAAGGTCCGCTCCGCGGACGGGAGGAGGTGGCGGGATGAGCATCCCCGAGCCCATGGACGACCCCTGGGCGGATGCAGGTCCCGGCGACCGCCTCCCCGTGTCCCGTCCCCGCCGCGGCGACGGCCCCTCCCGCGGCGAGCGCCACGACCGCGGCGCGGAGGACGGCTCCTGGTCGCAGGGCGGCGGGCAGGGCCAGCAGGCAGCCGCCGCCTTCGAGCGCGTGCCCCCCCAGGACCTGGACGCCGAGCAGTCCGTCCTCGGCGGCATGCTGCTGTCCAAGGACGCCATCGCCGACGTCGTCGAGGTCCTCAAGGGCCACGACTTCTACCGCCCGGCGCACGAGACGATCTACCAGGCCATCCTCGACCTCTACGCCAAGGGCGAGCCGGCCGACCCGATCACCGTCGCCGCCGAGCTCACCAAGCGCGGCGAGATCACCCGCGTCGGCGGCGCGCCCTACCTGCACTCCTTGGTCCAGACGGTCCCCACCGCGGCCAACGCCGAGTACTACGCCGAGATCGTCCACGAGCGCGCCGTGCTGCGCCGCCTCGTCGAGGCCGGCACGCGCATCACCCAGATGGGATACGCCGCCGACGGCGACGTCGACGACATCGTCAACAAGGCCCAGGCCGAGGTCTACGCCGTCACCGAGCAGCGCACCAGCGAGGACTACCTCCCCCTGGGCGACATCATGGAGGGCGCGCTCGACGAGATCGAGGCGATCGGCTCGCGCAGCGGCGAGATGACCGGCGTGCCGACGGGCTTCACCGACCTGGACTCCCTGACGAACGGCCTGCACCCCGGCCAGATGATCGTCATCGCGGCCCGTCCCGCCATGGGTAAGTCCACCCTCGCGCTGGACTTCGCCCGCGCCTGCTCGATCAAGCACAACATGCCGAGCGTGATCTTCTCGCTCGAAATGGGCCGCAACGAGATCGCGATGCGCCTGCTGTCCGCCGAGGCGCGCGTGGCGCTGCACCACATGCGCTCCGGCTCGATGACGGACGAGGACTGGACGCGCCTCGCCCGCCGGATGCCCGACGTCTCCGCCGCCCCGCTCTTCATCGACGACTCCCCGAACCTGTCGATGATGGAGATCCGCGCCAAGTGCCGCCGCCTGAAGCAGCGCAGCGGCATCAAGCTCGTGATCATCGACTATCTGCAGCTGATGCAGGCCGGCGGCGCCAAGCGCGCCGAGAGCCGCCAGCAGGAGGTCTCGGACATGTCCCGGAACCTCAAGCTGCTGGCCAAGGAGCTGGAGCTGCCGGTCATCGCGCTCTCGCAGCTGAACCGTGGCCCCGAGCAGCGCACGGACAAGAAGCCGATGGTCTCCGACCTGCGTGAATCCGGCTCCATCGAGCAGGACGCCGACATGGTCATCCTGCTCCACCGCGAGGACGCCTACGAGAAGGAGTCGCCCCGCGCGGGCGAGGCGGACATCATCGTCGGCAAGCACCGTAACGGCCCGACGGCCACGATCACGGTGGCCTTCCAGGGCCACTACTCCCGCTTCGTGGACATGGCGCAGACCTGATCGGACCGGGGGGTGCCTTGATCGGTCCGAGGCGTGCCCTGATCGGACCGGGGCGTGCCCTGGCCGCTCGCCGTGTTCCGGTTCGGTCAGTCCAGGAGGCCGTCGAGGTCGCGGAGCAGGCGGGCCTTGGAGCGGGCGCCCACGAGGGACGTCACCGGCTCGCCCGCGCGGAAGAGCATCAGGGTCGGCATGGACAGGACCCCGTAGGCGGCCTGCGTCTGCGGATTGGCGTCCACGTCGAGCGCGACGATCTTGAGTCGTCCGGCTTCCTGCTCTGCCAGGTCGGCGAGCACAGGCGCGATCATGCGGCAGGGCGGGCACCAGTCGGCGGTGAACTCGACGAGCACGGGGAGCTGCTGGCCGAGGACTTCGGCGGCGAAGGTGGCGTCGGTGACGCTGGTGACGGCTGTGGCTGTGGCTGTGGCTGTGGCTGCGGCTGTGGTCGTGGTCGTGTCTACGGCTGTGGCTGCGGTCGTGTCTGCGGCTGTGGAGCTGCTCATGGTGTCCCAGGGGTCCCTTCGAATGGTGGCGCTTCCGGTGGTGCAGGCGGTTCCGGGCAGGTGAAGGCGCACAGCGGCGGCGGGCCGCCGGGGACATCGGCCGCGGCCTCCAGTTCGGCGCGCGCGAGCTGGGCGCCCACCTCGGCCCGGATCCGCTGCAGGTGGTCGATGCAGTCGTCCAGCTCCGCGAGCTTGCGGCGGTAGACGTCGAGGGAGGCGGGGCAGGAGTCCCCGGCCGGGTGGCCGGCCCGCAGGCAGTCCACGAACGGACGGGTCTCCTCCAGCCCGAAGCCGAAGTCCTGCAGCGTGCGGATCTGCTGGAGCAGGCGCAGGTCGCCGTCGTCGTAGGTGCGGTAGCCGTTGCCGCTGCGGCGGGCGGGCAGGAGCCCGAGCTCCTCGTAGTGCCGCAGGGTACGAGTGGTGGTGCCCGCCTGCCGGGCCAGTTCCCCGATGCGCATGGCCACGACCGTAAACCTTCACGTGGACGTGAAAGCCAGTGCGGCGAAATGCCGGTGCCCGTGCGCATCGTCCTGGCTAGGGTGCGGACATGATCGATGCCTCGTACAACGACGCCGGGCTGCTGCCCGCCACCCGCCGTGCTCTGCTCCACCGCCTCGCCACCGGTCAGTCCCAGGGGCGCGCGCCCTCCATGGTGGGGGCGGTGATGCGGGAGGGGAACCTGGTGTGGAGCTCCGGCCGCGGCGAACTGCCGGGAGGGGCGCGGTCCGAGGACGTCCAGTACCGCATCGGTTCGATCACCAAGACCTTCGTCGCCGTACTGGTGATGCGACTGCGCGACGAGGGGCTGCTGAAGCTGGACGACCGGCTCGGCACGTACCTCGACACCCCGGCGGGCGGTGACGCGACCATCGCCCAGCTCCTGTCGCACACCGCGGGGCTCACGGCGGAGGCGCGCGGGCCGTGGTGGGAGCGCACGGACGGCGCGCTGCGCCCCGAGCTCGACGACCTCTTCGGCGACCGCCCCCAGCGCCACGCCCCCGGGCGGCTGCACCACTACTCCAACCCCGGCTACGCGCTGCTCGGCGCCCTGGTCGAGCGGATCCGCGGGGAGAACTGGTACGAGGTGCTGCGCCGCGAGGTGCTCGCGCCGCTCGGCATGGAGCGCACGACCCTCGCGCCCGCCGCGCCCCACGCGGACGGCTGGGCCGTGCACCCCTGGGCGGACGTCCTCCTTCCGGAGCCCGCGGCGGACACCGGGCGGATGGGACCCGCAGGCCAGCTCTGGTCCACGACCGCCGACCTGTGCCGCTTCGCGGCGTTCCTGACGGACGGGGACGAGCGGGTGCTGTCCGCGGCGACGCTCGCCGAGATGCGGACGCCGGAGGGCGGCTCGCAGGCGCCGGGGCAGTCCGGCTACGGACTCGGTATGCAGGTGATCCAGCTGGAAGGCCGGACGCTCGTGGGCCACATGGGCACCATGCCGGGCTTCGTGGCGATGCTGCTGACGAGCCCGCAGGACGGGATCGCGGGCGTCGTCCTGGCCAACCGCACCTCCTGCTTCGAGGTCTGGGGCGTCGCGGCGGACCTGCTGACGACGGTCGCCGAGCTCGAACCGCGGATCCCCGCGCCCTGGAGCCCGCTCTCCGAGGTGAAGGACGAGCACCTGGAGCTGACGGGCTCCTGGTACTGGGGTGCGGCGCCGTTCACGCTGCGGCTGTGCGCCGGCGGGGCGCTGGAGTTGTCACCGCTGGGCTCGGGCGGGCGCGCCTCGCGCTTCCGCCCGGAGGAGGACGGGACCTGGACGGGGCTCAACGACTACTACGCGGGGGAGACGCTGACCGCGGTCCGGACGGCGGAGGGCGCGGTCAGCCACCTCGACCTCGGCACGTTCGTCTTCACCCGTGAGCCGTACGAGGCGGGGGGCGCGGTACCGGGAGGCGTGGACGCGGACGGCTGGCGGACCGCTGACGGCTGCCGGGCTGCTGACGGCACAGGCGCCCGCTAGGTCGTCGGTAATCGGATTGTCCGTCCGGTCCTGTGGACGACGGTCGGCGCGGGACCGGGTCCGGACGTAGGGTCAGGGAGAGATTGGCGGGCGCCGGACACGGCGCGACACCCGGAAGGCACTGGCACCGTGACTGCGAACACCGCACCGGACCTGCTCGACCTCGCGCCGCTGGGCGCCGGTCACTTCGCGCGCATCGAGGACAAGATCGCGGCACTGATGCGGACGCGCGAGACCGTCGTCACGATGCAGGGCGAGGCGCTGCTGCCGCTGGAGGCCGCGATCCGTTCGGCCGTCCGGCCCGGCAGCACCGCGCTCAACATCATCACCGGCCCGTACGGCGAGACGTTCGGCGGCTGGCTGCGCTCCTGCGGCGCCGAGGTGGTCACCGTCTCCGCGCCGTTCAGCGGCGCGGTCGGGGCCGACCAGGTCGCCGAGGCCCTGCGCGCGAATCCCGCGATCGACTTCGTCAGCCTGGTGCACGCCGAGGCGGCCACGGGCAACACCAACCCCGTGGCAGAGATCGGCGAGGTCGTGCGCGAGCACGGCGCACTGCTGATGCTGGACGCGGTCGCGTCCGTCGGCGCCGAGCCGCTCCTCACCGACGAGTGGGGCGTCGACCTTTGCGTCATCGGAGGCCAGAAGGCGATGGCCGGCCCGGCCGGTGTCTCCGTGGTCTCGGTCAGCGCCCGTGCCTGGGAGCGCATCGCCGCCAACGAGCAGGCGCCGCGCCGCTCGTACCTCTCCCTGCTGGACTGGAAGGAGCGCTGGATCGACGGCGGCCGCACGGCGCTGCCCCACGCACCCGCCCAGCTGGAGATGCTGGCCCTGGAGCAGGCCGTCGACCGCATCGAGGAGGACGGCCTGGAGGCCGTCATGGCCCGCCACCGGGCTGCCGCCGCCGCCACGCGCGCAGGAGCGCGGGCCCTGGGCGGCGGCCTGTCCCCGTACGTCGTGCGCGATGAGGACGCGGCCCCCGTCGCGACGACCCTGCGCGCCCCCGGCGGCAAGGACGCGCGCGACGTGGTGGCGGCCGCCCTGGCCGCCGATGCCTCGGTGCCCGTGCAGGCGGCGGCCGGCCCGCTCGCCAAGGAGATGATCCGCGTCAACCACTACGGCCTGGATGCGGACCGCGGGGTCGTCCTGGCCTCGCTGGCGGCGCTCGGCGAGGGGCTGCGCGCACTGGGCGTGCCGGTTGCGGACGAGGCCGAGGTCCTGGAGGCGGCGGGGAAGGCGTGGGACGCGGTGATCCCCGGCTGACCTCGCTCCGGTCCCGTGAGGCCGCCGCCGGCGCTTTCCGCGCCGACGGCGGCTTTTTCTTTGCCGTGATCTCAGATCTCTCCGTCTCTCCCCGTCTCTCTCTGTCTCTCCGTCCCGTCTCCCGTAGTGCGGCGAGCCCGCCTCAGCCCGCCTCGTCCCGCCCTGCGATCTTTGTTTCCTTTGCCCCGGTATGGCGCGTCGGCGCCTCGCTCACATGCCCGGATAAAATCGGAACCCACAACCCGTTTCGATTCTCGCCCCCGGAGGGACGCGCGCATGGCAGAACACAGGAACGCGACTGTGCCTGCGCAGGGATCCGCTTCCCTCCGTTCGGATGCCCGCCGCAACCGCGCACTGGTCCTTCAGGCGGCCCGATCCGCTTTCGAGGAAGCCGGGTTGGGGGTGCCGCTCGGCGAGATCGCGCGCCGTGCCGGCGTCGGCACGGGCACCGTCTACCGCCATTTCCCTTCCAAGGCAGCCCTGTTCAGGGCGACCGTCGCCGACCGGGTCAGGCTTTTCACCGACACGGCACGGGAGTTGGTGCACTCGGACGACCCCGGCGGGGTGTTCTATCGCTACCTGTCCGCGGTCATACGGCTGACCGTGCGGAACAAGGGGCTGTGCGACGCACTGGAGGGGCTGGGAAGCCTTTTCGACGCCTCGCCCGGCGTCGAAACGGACTTCCGCGAGGCGCTCTCCACCCTGCTCCAGCGCGCCCAACAGGCGGACGCGGTAAGGAAGGACGTGACCATCGACGACCTGATGGCCCTGCTCATGGGCTGTCTGTCGATGGAGCAGCGGCGCGGTCCGGGGGTTGCGCCCGGGAGGATGACCGCGCTGGCGTGCGACAGCCTCCGCCCGGGGCGTAACGTAACGAAACTCCCCCCGAATCTCCCGCTTCCCCGTAACGAAACCCGGTGCGCCGTGTGCGACGGGCAGGTGCCGTCCGCCCACACGGGCCGACCCGCCCGCTATTGCGGTGCGGCCTGCCGGCAGAAGGCGCACAGGGAGCGGGCCCGGGCCCGTACGGCCCCCGGCGGTCCGGGGGCGGTGGGCGATTCAGAGGTGGTACTTGAAGCCGAGGTGTGAAGCCTCGAAGCCCAGCCGCTCGTAGAAGCGGTGGGCGTTCACGCGCGTGGCGTCCGAGGTGAGCCGGGCCATCCGGCACCCCGCGCTGCGCGCGGCGTCGAGGGCCCACGCGACGAGCAGGCTGTCCAGACCGCTGCCGCGCGCGTCGCCGTGCACGCGGACACCCTCGACGAGCCCGCGCGTCATGCCGGCGCGGGACAGCCCCGGTATGACGGTGAGCCGCGGCTTACGACGCCGGTGCGAGCGACTCCACCGCCGTGACGAGCGGGGCCAGTTCCTCGCGCTTGGAGGCCTCCCGGAGGGCCTCGCGCAGGGCGGTGTCGTTCGTCGGCCGGGCCTCTGCGAGGAGGGCGAGGCCCGCCTCCGTGACGTCGGTGTAGATGCCGCGGCGGTCGGTGAGGCAGAGGTAGCGGGTCAGCAGGCCGCGGTCCTCCAGGCGGTTGACCAGGCGCGTCGTCGCGCTCTGGCTGAGCACGACGGCCTCGGCGACCTCGTTCATGCGCAGGTGGCCGCCCTCGCCGTTGTGCTGCCGGCTGAGCACGTCGAGCACGGAGAACTCGCGCACGCTCAAGCCGTGCGCCGCCTGCAGCGCCCGCTCGATGTGCGCCTCGATCCGGCCGTGCAGGGCGGACAGCGCGCACCAGCCCTGGGCCAGGCCGAGCAGAGCGGGGTCCGGGGTGCGGGACATGAAGCCCTCCTTCTGACCGCACATGCGTGTCGTCACGGACCAGGATATCTCTGCATCGCAATAGCCCGCGCTTGCAAGTATCGGCGCATGCAATTATTGTCTAAGCCGGTAAGGGTCGATAGCAACGATGCTCGGCGGGCTCTCCCGCTCCCGGTCTCTCCCCTCCCCTCCCTCCCCTCCCTGAAGGACCCTCGTCATGCCCCTCGCACTGCTGGCGCTCGCCATCGGCGCCTTCGGTATCGGCACCACCGAATTCGTCACCTCGGGCCTGCTCCCCGAGGTCGCGGACGAGTTCGGCGTCTCCATCCCGACCGCCGGCTACCTGACGACCGGCTACGCGCTCGGCGTCGTCATCGGCGCCCCGATCCTGGCCGCCCTCGGCAGCCGGGTGCCGCGCAAGAAGATGCTCATGGCCCTGATGGGCCTGTTCGTCGCCGGCAACGCGCTCTCGGCGGCCGCCCCCGTCTTCTGGGTGATGCTGGCCGGGCGGATCGTCGCCTCGTTCGCGCACGGCGCGTTCTTCGGCATCGGCGCGATCGTCGCCGCGGGCCTGGTCGCACCGCAGAAGAAGGCGGCCGCCATCGCGATGATGTTCACGGGGCTGACGGTGGCCAACGTGGTGGGCGTGCCGATGGGCACGATGGTCGGCCAGAGCGCCGGCTGGCGCGTCACGTTCTTCCTCATCGCCGGCCTGGGCGTGCTCGCCGTCCTCGGCATCGCCGCGCTCGTACCGCAGCAGCCCCGCCCCGAGCAGACCCGGATCAGCGGCGAGCTGGCCGCCTTCCGCAACCCCCAGGTCCTGCTCGCCATGGCGATGACGGTCCTCGGCTTCGGCGGCGTCTTCACCATGACCACCTACTTCACGCCGATGATGACCGACGCCGCGGGCTTCGCCTCCTCGTCCGTCACCTGGCTGCTCGTCCTGTTCGGCCTGGGCATGGTGGCGGGCAACCTCGTCGGCGGCCGCTTGGCCGACCGCGCGCTGATGCCCCTGCTGCTCACGGCCCTCGGCGGCCTCGCGATCGCCCTCGCCCTGCTGCCGCTCGCCACGCACGACAAGATCGCCACGACTGTCGTCGTCCCGCTGATCGGCGCCCTGGGCTTCGCCACCGTCCCGCCGCTGCAGAAGCGCGTCCTCGACCAGACCGCGGACGCGCCCACCCTCGCCTCCGCCGTCAACATCGGCGCCTTCAACCTGGGCAACGCGATCGCGGCCTGGCTCGGCGGCCTCGTGATCTCCGCCGGCTTCGGCTACGCGGCGCCCAACTGGGTCGGTGCGGCGATGGCCGCCTCCGCCCTCGCCCTGGCCCTCCTCTCGGCAGCACTGGAGCGGCGTACGGGCGCCCGGGGCGCGGCGGGTGCGCCGAGCGCGCGGGGCGGGCGCATCGTGGCGCGGCCGGAGCGCGCCGCGACCGGGACCGGGGAACGCGCCGGCCGGGAAAAGGTGGCGACGCGGAACTGAGCAGCGCGACGTCCTCGTCCAGCGCGACTGCCACGGCGGTATCCGCAGCGCGATGACGCGCTCCACGACCGCCGGCCCGCCCTGGCAGCACCACGAAGAACAAGCACACGGCCGCTCCAGCGGCACCTGCACCACCAAGACACACACCACCAAGACACACAGCGCCACCAAGACACACAGCGCCACCAAGACACACAGCGCCACCACGCACATCCAGGAGTTCCCATGACCGCCCCCACCACCGCCCCCGTCCTCCCCCTCACCACGGACGACGCCGACGCGCTCCTCGCCGCCGCCCGTCGCGCCGCGGACGAGCAGGGCGTACGGGTAGCGGTCACCGTCCTCGACGCGGGCGGACACCTGCTGGCCTTCCGCCGCGACGACCGGGCGGTGCTGATCGCGGGGGAGACCAGCACCCGCAAGGCGTTCACGGCGCTGCAGCTGGACGCGCCGACGGCCGACCTGGTCGACGCCGTCCAGCCCGGCGGCCCCTTCCACACCCTGCCGACGGCCCTCGACCGCCCGCTGCTCTTCATCGCAGGCGGCGTCCCGCTCCACCGCGACGGCCGGCTCGTCGGCGCGATCGGCGTGGGCGGCGGGGCGCCGGAGCAGGACCACGGCATCGCACTGACCGCGATCCGGGCCGTCCTGGGCGGCTGATTCCACAGGCGGGGTGGAGGACGCTGTGCACACGCGTCCTCCACCCTCGCGCTGTCGTTCACCAGGGCTCCGGGCGAAGGCGCCCGGCAGGTACCGCGTTCCGGATATCGGATACCCGGGGACTATTCGTGTGTGCTCCGCGGCGGAGCCGCATACGCTCGGGCGTCGTGACCAGACTGCATTTGTTCGACATGGACGGGACCCTGATGCACGGGTCCGCGGCGGCGATCGAGATATCCCGGCAGCTCGGGGTCGAGCGGGAGATCGCCGAGCTGGAACGGGCATTCGCGGCCCGCGAACTCGAACCGCCGCGCTTCGCCGAACTTGCCTGCGCACTGTGGCGGGAACTCACCGAGGAACAGGTCGCCGCGGCTTTCGACGGCGCGCCCTGGATGGCCGGAATACGTGATGTGTGGGCGGAGATCCGGGCCCGCGGCGAGCGCTGTGCCGTGATCTCGCTGTCCCCGGGATTCTTCGTCGAACGCCTGCTGACCTGGGGCGCCGATGCGGCGCACGGCTCGCGCTGGCCCACGGTGCCCTTCCGGGACCCGGTGGACCCGGCGGGCATCCTCGACGCCGGGGCGAAGGTGCGGATCGCGGACGAACTCTGCGCGGAATTCGGCCTGACCCGTGCCGACTGCGTGGCCTACGGGGACTCGATGTCGGACGCGCTGCTCTTCTCCGCGGTCCCGGTCTCCGTGGCGGTGAACGCCGACCACCACGTACGGGATATCGCCGTGCACTCCTATGCGGGCCGGGACCTCAGGGAGGCGTACGAACTCGTCGGCTCCGGTCGATAGCCCGAAGTCCCGAAGTCCCGTAGCTCCGTAGCCAATAGTCCGTGGCCGATTCCGTACCAGTGAAGTCCGCATCCATGAAAGGGGGTTGTTCCCATCATGTCGAACGGTAGGGTCAACTCCCGTTCGCGGGACTCGGCATGTCCCCGAGGCGGGCGAATCGGCTCAGCCTAGCCCCAACCGGGGCCCTGTCACTCGTACTTCCCGCGATTTGCACGAGGCGGCGCAGAAGATGGCATGCTGCGCAGCCTGGAACAGCGACCCATGAGCAGAGCGGGGAATTGCGAACACTTTCCGGCTAGGACGGAAGTGCGAGGACGGACCGAGAGATGTTCGAGGCGAGACGATGAAGGACGCTCCGACCAGGTCGGCCGACGGCGGCGCGCACGGCAGAGGGAACGACCGGGGCTGGTTCACCCCGACGCAGCCACCGGACGGAGACAGGGCCCGCGACGGGCACGGCAGGCCACCGGAAGGCGGGACGGAGGCGGAGGCCGCACGGCCGGCGCCCCGGCCGGGCAAGTGGGTGGCGGTGCGGTCGGCGGAGCAGCCGAATCCCCGGACACAGGCTCAGCCACCACCCCAGCCGCGATCCCGGCCACAAGCCCAGCCGCAACCTCAGCCTCAGCCACAGACCCGGCCACAACCCGAGCCGCACAGGCACGAGCCGCCGCGCGGGTACGAAGCGCCTCACACGTACGAAGCGCCTCACACGTACGAAGCGCCCCACGCGTACGAACACCAGCGCCCGGCCGAACCGCCACCCGACAGGGGATTCCGCCCCGCCTGGGAACCCGTTCCCCTCCCCGCTGCCGCCCCGGCCCCGGCCCCCGCCGCAGCCCCCGCTTCCACCCCCGTGGCCCCTGCCGCCCCCGCGCCCGAAGCGGCGCAGTCCCCCGACGCCCTGCTGATCCGCCGCACCATGGCGGAGATCGAGCCCGTGGCCGACAAGGCGACCTCGTACTTCTACGCGCTGCTGTTCATACAGCACCCCGATCTGCGCGCCCTCTTCCCCGCTGCGATGGACACCCAGCGCGACCGTCTCTTCCGGGCGCTGCTGACCGCCGCCCAGCACGCGGACGACTCCGCCACGCTCACCACCTACCTCTCCCGGCTGGGCCGCGGGCACCGGAAGTACGGCACCCTGCCCGAGCACTACCCCGCGGTCGGCGAGTGCCTGATCGCCGCCCTCAGCCGCTATGCGCCGGCCACCTGGAACGGGCACACCGAAGCGGCCTGGGTCCGCGTCTACACGGCGATCTCCCAGATCATGATCGACGCCGCCGCGGAGGACGAACGGCATTCGCCCGCCTGGTGGCAGGCCGAGATCGTCACCCACGAGCTGCGCACGCCGGACATCGCCGTCGTGACCGTACGGCCCGACCAGCCCTACCCCTTCGTCGCCGGCCAGTACACGAACCTGGAAACCCCCTGGTGGCCGCGTGTGTGGCGGCCGTACTCCTTCTCCGCCGCGCCCCGCCCGGACGGGCTGCTCTCCTTCCACGTGAAGGCCGTGCCCGCCGGCTGGGTGTCCGGAGCCCTCGTCCACCGCGCCCGCCCTGGTGACGTCCTGCGGCTCGGTCCCCCCACCGGTTCCATGATTGTGGACCACAGCACTGACAACGGCCTGTTGTGCCTGGGCGGCGGCACCGGCATCGCGCCGATCAAGGCGCTGGTCGAGGACGTCGCCGAGCACGGGCGCTGCCGCCCGGTCGAGGTCTTCTACGGCGCGCGCCACGCGGACGACCTCTACGACATCGACACGATGCTGCAGCTGCAGCGGGCGCACAACTGGCTCTCCGTCCGGCCGGTCGTGTCCGACGGCCCCACCCGCGGTCTGAGCGGTCAACTGCCCGCCATCGTCCGCCAGTACGGGCCCTGGCCCGCGTACGACGCCTACCTCTCCGGGCCGCCCGGAATGATCCGCAGCGGTGTGGACACCTTGAGGGGCATCGGCATCCCGTCCCACCGCATACGACACGACACGATCGACGGCCTCATGGCGGCCACGCCGGGCTGATCCGAGCCGCACGCTCAGAGCAACAGAGCAACAGGGCAACAGGGCAACAGAGCAGCAGAGCAGCAGGACGACGGAAGGTCACCCGAGCGGTCACCGGAGCGGTCGCCCGGCGCGTCACCCCAGGTCGTCCGCCAGCAGCGCCCGTACGCCTTCGATGTTCGCGTCGAGGTAGGCGCGCAGCGACGGGGGCACCAGCTCCACCGAGGCGATCCCCTCGCGCGTGAACGGGATCCGCACCACCTCGTACGTCCCGCGCGGCTCGTCCACCTCGGGGCCGTGGCGCTGCGAGAGGTCCATGGACGCGAGCCGGCAGACGAAGAAGTGCTGCACCTTCACGCCGTGGGCGGCGTGGTGGAGCGAGTGGGAGACGGTGTCGACGAAGGCGGGGACGACGTCGACGACCTTGGCGCCGAGCTCCTCGTCGACCTCGCGGTGGAGCGCGGCGACGACGGTGGTGTCCTCCGGCTCCATGCCGCCGCCCGGGGTGATCCAGTACGGCGCTTCGCCGGGCTTGGTGCGCTTGATCAGGACCATCTCGAAGGCGGCGTGGGGGCCGGGGTCGCCCCCGCTGTCGAGCAGGATGGCACGCGCGGTGCGCTTGACCACTGGACGTTCGGTCATAGGGGACATCTGCCGCGCGGGGCGGCAGGCGAAACCCCTGGCGGCAACCCTTTCTCTCCCCTTTCTCACCAGGAAACGGCGGCGCGCAGGAGCCACTCGTGTGCCCGTGCGAGGTGCGGGTGGGCCAGCGTTCCGGTTCGTACGACGAGGAAGTAGGTGCGCAGCGGGGGGACCGGCGGGTCGAGGAGGGCCACGATCTCCCCGGTGTCGAGGGCGTCCGCGCACAGGTAGCGGGGCAGCACGCCGAGCCCGGCGCCCGCGATGACGCAGGAGAGCACGGCCCGCAGGTCGGGGGCGATGACGCTGCCGGAGGCGACGGGCTCGGTCTCGAAGACGGCGCTCCAGTAGCGCGTGACGAGCGGCAGGGTCTCGTGGACCTCGACCACGGGCAGGTGTTCCAGAGCCCGGACGCCCTTGTCGCGCACGACGGCCGGGCCGCCCAGGCGGGCCGCCCAGCGAGGCGCCGCGACGAGCACGTGCTCCTCGTCGCAGAGCGGGGTGGCGGTCAGGAGGCGTCCGCGCGGGCGCGAGGTGGTGATGGCGAGGTCGTGGTGGCCGGCGGCGAGGCTCTCGAAGAGGTCGTCCGCGGCTCCGTGGGCGGCGCGCACGGCCAGGCCCCGGGCGATGAGGGGAGCGAGGGCCGGGAGCGCGCGCAGGTCGGTGAACTCCGGGGGACCGGCGAGATGGAGGGTCCGGTTCCGGGATCCCTCGTCGTCCATGCCCGCTTCGGTGATCTCCAGCAGGGCGTCGACGTGCGGCGCGATCTTGTGGGCGAGCTCCTCGCCGGTGGTGGTGGGGCGCACCCCGCGGGCCAGGCGCAGGAAGAGGGGGCGGCCCAACTGCGTCTCCAGCGTGCGGATCTGGCTGGTGACGGCGGGCTGGGAGAGGCCGAGCAGGGCCGCGGCCCGGGTGAAGGACCCGGCCCGGTGCACCGTGACGAACGTGCGCAACAGGGCCAGATCCATGCTGTCTCCCTGACTCGGTGCCTCCCGGTCGTAGGGGAACTATAAATAAGTCGATAGGGCTGTGTCGCCGGTGTGATTGGACACTGACGCAGAGTCAACTAGCCTGGACGCGGTGGTCATTCGTGCGTGGTTCGCGCGTCCGGCCACGACGGCTCGAGTCAAGAGGGGGGAGACTCGAGCCGTCCTTACGGGTGGGCCGGGCCCTCATCCGGTCGGGCCGAGCCGTCATCCGCGCGGGCCGCATTCTCTTCCGCGCGGGCCGCGTTCCCGTCCGGGCGCGCCGCCTCGTCCAGCGCCGCGAGGACGTCCGCGACGAGATCCTCGGTGTCCTCGACGCCCACCGAGAAGCGGATGAACCCCTCCGGCACGGCGTCGCCTCCCCACCGCCCGCGCCGCTCGGCCGTGGACCGTACGCCGCCGAAGCTGGTCGCCTCGTCGACGAGGCGCAGTGCGGCCAGGAAGCGCTCGGCATGCGCCCGGTCCGGCAGCACGAAGGAGACCACGCACCCGAAGCGCCCGCCCCGCATCTGCTGCCGGGCGAGGTCGTGGGCGGGGTCGGAGGGCAGCCCGGGGTGGCGCAGCCCGGTCACGTCGGGGCGGTCGCGCAGGGCCTCGGCGAGCGCGAGCGCGCCGGCCGCCTGCCGGTCCACGCGCAGCTGCAGCGTCGCCAGGGAGCGGTGAGCCAGCCAGGCCTCCATGGGGCCGGGGATCGCGCCGGCGACCTTGCGCCAGGTGCGCACGGCCGCGGTGAGCCGTGGGTCGCGCGCGGCCACGTAACCCAGGAGGAGATCGCCGTGGCCGGTGAGGGCCTTGGTGCCGCTGGCCACGGAGAAGTCGGCGCCCAGGTCCAGGGGGCGCTGGCCGAGCGGGGTGGCGAGGGTGTTGTCGACCGCGACGAGCGCGCCGCGGCGGTGGGCGGCTTCGGCGAGGCGGCGGATGTCGCACACGTCGAGGCCGGGGTTGGAGGGCGATTCGATCCACAGCAGGCGGGCGCCCTCCAGCGCCGCGAGCTGGGCGTCCCCGGCCGTCGGGGCGGTGCGCACGGCGATGCCGAACGCCTCCAGGCGCTCGCGCAGCGCGGGCAGCAGCTGATAGCCGTCCGAGGGCAGGACCGCCGTGTCGCCGGGCCGCAACTGCGAGAGGAACACGGCGGAGATCGCGGCCATCCCGGAGGGGAAGGCGACGGCCTCCGCCGCCGGGCCGGGGTCGCCGGGGGCCTCCAGCTCGGCGATCGCCGTCTCCAGGGCGGCCCATGTGGGGTTGGCCTCGCGCCCGTAGGTGTACGGGCCGGAGACCTCGCCCGGCAGGTGGTAGTGGGCGGCGAAGGCCGGGCCGGGGAGCGCGGGCTCGTTCGCCCGCGGCTCCGGCAGGCCCGCCCGTACGGCCCGGGTGCCGTCGCCCGTCATGCGCGGTCCTCCTCGGACTCCTCGGTCCTGCCCGGACTCCCCGGTCCTGCCCGGACTCCCCGGACTCCTCGGACTCCTCGGACTCCTTGGCTTCCGCCGGCTCTTCTCGGTCCTTGTCAGCTCTCCTCAGCCCCTTCTCAGCCCCTTCTCAGCCCCTTCTCAGTCCTTGTCGTCCGGCAGGATCATGTGCATCGCCCAGGCCACCACCGAGATGATCACGCCGCCGACCAGGGCGTTCCAGAAGCCGTCGACGTGGAAGGCCAGCCCCAGCTCCTTCGCGAGGAACGACGTCAGCAACAGCATCAGCGCGTTGATCACGAGCGTGATGAGCCCGAGGGTGAGGATGAACAACGGGAAGGACAGCAGCTTCACCACCGGCTTGACGATGAAGTTGACCACGCCGAAGACGAG
Organism: Streptomyces aureoversilis; assembly: GCF_042657885.1. Lineage (NCBI taxonomy): Bacteria > Bacillati > Actinomycetota > Actinomycetes > Kitasatosporales > Streptomycetaceae > Streptomyces > Streptomyces aureoversilis. The sequence continues at coordinate 365,085 of NZ_JBHSKJ010000005.1, read as the reverse complement.
CGCGACGAGGATCAGCGTGAGCACCTTGCGCAGCGTGTTCTCACCGGAGAGCGTGATGCCCTTGAGCAGCCAGATGGCGACCGCCAGGGCCGCCGCGTTGGCGATCGTCTTGACTACGAAATTCTTCATGATGAGATCGTTGCAGACGCAGCATGTGGACGGACCACGACCGAGGAGCGGCAAGGGGTGGACGGCAGATGAAGGCCTTCCGGCTGGATGAACTGGAGGGGGAGCGCCTCGCGAACGACGGCGCCTACCTGCAGTTCCTGGGCGAGCGGAACATGTCGGTCGGGCTGTACGCGCTGGACGCCGGGCAGATGGACACGCAGACCCCGCACGCCCAGGACGAGGTCTACGTGGTGATGAGCGGCCGCGCGTCGATCACCGTGGGGGAGGAGACGACCCAGGTGGGCCGCGGGAGCGTGGTCTACGTACCGGCCGGTGTGACCCACCGCTTCCACCACATCAGCGAGGCCCTGAGGGTTCTGGTGGTCTTCTCTCCCCCTGAGAGCTGAGGGTCCGCCCCGGCGACCCGTAGGGGGACGCTCAGGGGTCGACGGGGGCTCCGCAGGCCCCGCCGGACCCCCTGCCCGCCCTAGCATCGAAAGCAAGGCCGGAGCACCCGCGCTCCGGGTCCACGAAGCGGAAAGCAGGGACGAACGACATGGCTGAGAAGGGGATTCTCGCAGGGCTCCCGTGGTGGGTGAAGTGGATCGCGGTGCCGGTCCTCGTCCTCGTGGTGTTCGGCAGTCTGATCATGAGCGTGCTCGGCTTCGTCATAGCGCTGGTCTTCAAGGCCCTGCTGCTGGTCGCGCTCATCGGCGGGCTGATCTTCGTCGTCAAGAAGTTCACGTCGTCGTCCTCGTCGTCGAAGGGCGACTGGTAGGGCCCGCCGGGGGCCGTCCGGCCGGTCGCCGCCTGGACCGGTGTTGACGGCTCTGGCAATTTCTCTGCCCTGAATCCCGCGGAACGACTCCGCCCCGTAGTCGAGTCGCTACGCTCCAGAGTCATAGAGCTCGTAAGCTCAGTCTCGATCTCTATCGGTAGCTGAAGAATCACTCCTGGTGATCTGTGGATGCCGTCGAGCGATGGTGTCTATGGGGCGCGAGGAGCCAATCCCGGGCCAAAACGACGAATACGGGGCATTGGGCGATGCGTGAAACGGTTCAGGCAGAAGTGATCATGACCTTCCTCGTCTCCGAGGAGCTGTCCTTCCGGATCCCGGTGGGACTGGACTACGACAGCAGCGATCCCTACGCGGTGAAGTTCACCTTTCACCTTCCCGGCGATGCGCCTGTGACCTGGGCCTTCGCTCGGGAGTTGCTGCTCGACGGGCTCAGCCAGCCCTCCGGCGAGGGCGATGTGCACATCGCCCCCGCCTCCGCCGAGCACCTCTCGGACGTCTTCATCCGGCTGCAAGTGGGCTCCGAAGGGGCCCTGTTCCGGGCCGGCGCGGCGCCCCTCGTGGCGTTCCTCGACCGGACCGACCGCATCGCCCCCCTCGGCGAGGAGCGCTCGGTCGCCGACTTCGACTACGACCTCGCCGCCGCGCTGGACAACATCCTCGCCGGCAACACCGAGGGGCAGAACGCCGGTTAGCGGTCCGGCGTGCCTCCGCCGGCCACGCCCTCGTCCCGGACCGGCACCCGCTCAGTGCGCGGGGGCGCGCCCTTCGGCGCCGTCCCGGCCCCCAGCGCCTCTGAGCCGGCGTTTCCTCCGGAGTCCGGCATCCCGCCGGGCCCCGCGGCGCCCGGGGAACCGGCACCGTTCCCACCCGGCCCGTCCGCCGCGCCCGCCGTGCCCATGGCGGAGAGCAGCTGCCGCGCCAGGCCCAGACCCGTACCCCCCATCGTCAGTGCCTTCGCAAACATCTCGGACATCCCGTCCGCCCCGTTGAGCAGCACCATGTGGTCAACGTTTCCGAAGGCTTCAGCCCCCGCACGTACGATCTCGGGCCACTTTTCGGCCAGTTGTTGCGCGACCACCGCCTCCTGGTTCTCCGCCAGGGCCGCCGCCCGCGCCTTGATCGCCTCCGCCTCCGCCAGACCCCGCGCCTTGGCGGCCTCGGCCGTCGCCAGACCCTTCGCCCGCGCGGCCGCCGCCTCCGCCTCACCGGTCGCCCGGGTGGCCTCGGCCGCCGCGGCGCCGCGCGCCTTGGTGGCCTCCGCCTCGGCGCCGGCGGCCGCCTTCACCCGCGTCGCCTCGGCGGCCGCCGCCAGCTCCGTCTCCCGGGCCCGCGCCTGGGCAGCGGAGATACGGGCGTCGCGCTCCGCCTCGGCCAGGGTGCGCTTCTCGTAGGCCGCCGCGTCCGCGGGCTTGCGCACGTCCGCCTGGAGCTGCTGCTCCCGCCGGTGCGCCGCCAGCTCCGCCACCCGCGTCTCCTGGACCACGACCTCCTGCTGGGCCGCCGCCTCCGCCAGCGGGCCGGCCTGCCGCGCCTTCGCCGCCGCGCTGTCCCGCTCCGCCTGATAGCCGGCCTGCAGGATCTCGGAGTCGCGCTGCGCCTGCGACATCCGGGCCGCGGCCTGCTGCTCCGCCTCGGTCGCCAGCCGGTCGGCCTCGGCCTGGGCGATCCGGGCGTCCCGCTGCACCGCTGCCGCGTGCGGCGCGGACAGGTTCTTGATGTAGCCCGTCGGGTCCTGGATCTCGTGGATCTGCAGTGAGTCGATGATCAGACCGAGCTTCTCCATCTCGGTGCCCGAGGCGGCCCGGGTCTCCCCCGTCAGCCGCTCGCGGTCACGGATCATGTCCTCCACGGTGAGCCCGCCGACGATCGAGCGCAGATGGCCCGCGAAGACGTTGTGCACCCGGTCGCCCATGAACTTCTGCTGGTCCAGGAAGCGGCGGGCGGCGTTGGCGATCGACACGAAGTCGTCGCCGACCTTGAATATGACCACGCCGTGGACCTTGAGCGGGATGCCCTGCTTGGTCACACAATCCACGTGGAGATCGGCCTCATTGAGGTCGAGCGACAGCTTCCGGACCACCTGGACCCCGGGCAGCACGAGGGTCCCCCGCCCCGTGACGATCCGGAACCCCATCCCCTCCTCCAGGCCCTCGGTCCGGTGCTTGGAGCCGGAGATGACGAGCGCCTCATTGGGCTCGGCCACCCGCCACATCAGTTTGAACAGCCCGACCACGACGGCCACGGCGACGAGGACGATCCCCGCCACGATGCCGATGAGCATGCGTGCAGCCCCCCTTCGGGACCCCAGGACAGGGCCCCTCAAATCCCTTCTGCCCCGGCCGTATCACCCGTAAGCAGCCGGATCATGCATACGCAGCCGGATCATGCACACGCGGGCGGATCATGCTTACGCAGCCCCGGTCATGCGTGAGCAGCCGCGCCATGCGTAAGCAGTCGGCCATGCGTATGCAGCCGCGTCATGCGTATGCAGCCGTCACGTACACCGTGCGCGGCGGCTGGTACTCCATGACCACCACCAGCGCCCCGCGCTCGATCCGCTCGCCCGGCTCCACCGCATAGGCCAGGAAGGCCTCGGCCCCGCCCCGGACCCGGACCATCACCTCGCCGACCAGCCCCGGGCCGACCGCGCCCGTCACCCTGCCCTGCTCCCCGACCACCGGCAGCTCCCCCCTCGTGCGCTCACTTGGCCCGGCGGCGACGGCCACCCTTCGACTTGGCGCGCCCCCCGGCCCGCGAACCGATCCCCGGCCCGGCACCCGGACCCTTACTCGCATTGTGCCGGTCGGCACTGACAACGAGGGCCGCCAGCGCGGTCGTCACGGGCACGGACGCCACCAACCCGATGCTGCCGACGAGCGTCCGCACGATCTCCTCGGCCACGATTTCGCTGGTCGCGACCGTTCCGACGCCGCTGTCGGCGATGGAGAACAGCAGCAGCAGCGGCAGCGAGGCGCCCGCGTAGGCCAGCACCAGGGTGTTCACGACCGACGCGATGTGATCCCGGCCGATGCGCATCGCCGCTCCGTAGAGCTTCCGCCAACTCGCGGTCGGGTCGGCGTCCTTCAGCTCCCACACCGCGGACGTCTGCGTCACCGTGACGTCGTCGAGCACGCCGAGCGAGCCGATGATGATGCCCGCGAGCAGCAGTCCGCGGATCTCGATCTCCGGGTAGAGGCTGTGCACGAGCCCGGTCTGGTCGTCAGTGTTGCCCGTCAGATGGGCCCAGCTGGTGAAGATCGTGCCGAGCAGGCCGATGAGCAGCAGTGAGGTGAGCGTTCCGATGACCGCCACGGACGTGCGTGCTGTCAGGCCGTGGCACATGTAGAGCGCGATCAGCATGATCGCGCTGCCGCCCATGACGGCCACCACCAGCGGATCGGAACCCTGGAGGATCGCCGGGAGGATGAACAGCGTCAGCACCCCGAAGCTGATCACCAGCGCGAGCAGCGCGAAGAGCCCGCGCAGCCGGCCGACGACCACGACGGCCAGCGCGAACACCGCCGCCAGTATCGCCATGGGCAGTGTCCGGTTCACGTCGCTGACCGAGTACTGCAGGTTCTTCGGCGCCTTGGGGGCGTACGCGAGGACGACCTCCTGGCCGACCGTGTAGCGGCGCGAGGCGCTCGGCTGGACGAGCTCGGTGAACGTCCGGCCCTTGTCCGGGCCCGACGTCACCTCGATCTCCGACTTCTCACAGGGGCCCTTCGGCTTGGCGGGCCCGCCGGGGCCACCGGGGCCGCCCGGACCGCCCTGCTGCCCGGACGGCGGCGGCTGCTGGCCGCCGCCCTTCGTGCAGTCGACCTCTTCGATCTTCACGACCCGGCCCGACTCCGTCTTCTGGTCGAGACCGAGCCCGGAGTGCTCGTGCGCGGGCGCACCGCCGGGCCACAGCACGACCAGGCCGGTGAGCACGGCGGCCGCGAAGGGGATGAGGACCACGGCGATCACCTTGCGCAGGTGCGCGGAGACGGGGGAGGCGGGGCCGTGGGAGTGGCTGTGCCCATGCCCATGCCCATGCCCATGCCCGTGGGCGTGGCCATGAGCCTGGGCGGGGGCCCGGTCCTGAGCAGCGGCGGGGGCCTGGGCGTGGGCCTGGGCAGGAGCATGGGCATGGGCCGGGGGCTCTCCTTGTGCCCGGCCTTCGAGGGGGCCCTGGGGGTGGATCCGGGCCTGGGGATGCCCGGGGCTGTGGGGGTGGTCTGGGAAATCATGGTCCGTGGGGGTCACGACCGCATCATCGCAAGCCCCCCTGGTCCTTCGGACAGGAGAGGCGCTAGCGTGGTGGCACCTTTGCAATCGCGGGAGCTCGGAGCACCGGGCTGAGAGGGCGCTGACCTCCGTACGGAGATTCGTACGGAAGACCGCTGCGTCGACCGCCGAACCTGTTACCGGGTAATGCCGGCGTAGGGAGTTCTGGTCTCATGACCTCGCAGGATGCACGCACGTCCGAAACCGGCCGGGAGATCGGCTGGCACAAGGACTACGTGACCGGCTCGCGTCCGGACCTTCGGGTGCCGGTTCGGCGGGTCCACCTCACCAACGGGCAGGACGTCCAGCTGTACGACACCTCCGGCCCGTACACCGACCCGGCGATCGAGACGGACGTCCGGCGCGGCCTCCAGCCGCTCCGGGAGAACTGGATCATCGGCCGTGGTGACACCGAGGAGTACGCCGGGCGCCCGATGCGCCCGGAGGACGACGGCATCAAGCACACCTCGCCGCGCGGGGGACTGAAGAACCTCGACGCGGTCTTCCCGGGCCGCCCGCGCCAGCCCCGCCGGGGCCGTGGCGGACAGGCCGTCACCCAGCTCGCGTACGCCCGCCGCGGTGAGATCACCGAGGAGATGGAGTACGTGGCCCTCCGGGAGAACGTTTCTCCCGAGACCGTCCGCGAGGAGATCGCGGCGGGCCGGGCGGTCCTCCCGGCCAACGTGAACCACCCGGAGATCGAGCCGATGATCATCGGCAAGAAGTTCCTGGTGAAGGTCAACGCGAACATCGGCAACTCCGCGGTCACCTCCTCCATCGAGGAGGAGGTCGAGAAGATGACGTGGGCCACCCGCTGGGGCGCCGACACCGTCATGGACCTCTCCACCGGCCGCAACATCCACACCACGCGCGAGTGGGTGCTGCGCAACTCCCCGGTGCCCATCGGCACCGTGCCGCTCTACCAGGCCCTGGAGAAGGTCGACGGCAAGGCCGAGGAGCTCACCTGGGAGATCTACAAGGACACGGTCATCGAGCAGGCCGAACAAGGCGTCGACTACATGACCGTGCACGCGGGCGTGCTGCTGCGCTACGTCCCGCTGACCGCCCGCCGCAAGACCGGCATCGTCTCGCGCGGCGGTTCGATCATGGCCGCGTGGTGCCTGGCGCACCACAAGGAGTCGTTCCTCTACGAGAACTTCGAGGAGCTCTGCGAGATCCTCGCGGCCTACGACGTGACGTACTCGCTCGGCGACGGCCTGCGCCCCGGCTCCATCGCGGACGCCAACGACGAGGCGCAGTTCGCCGAGCTGAAGACCCTCGGCGAGCTCAACACCATCGCCAAGCGCCACAACGTCCAGACGATGATCGAGGGCCCGGGCCACGTCCCGATGCACAAGATCAAGGAGAACATCGACCTCCAGCAGGAGATCTGCGAGGAGGCGCCGTTCTACACCCTCGGCCCGCTGACGACGGACGTCGCACCCGCGTACGACCACATCACCTCCGGCATCGGTGCCGCGATGATCGCGTGGTGGGGCACGGCGATGCTCTGCTACGTCACGCCCAAGGAGCACCTGGGCCTGCCGGACCGCGACGACGTCAAGACCGGCGTGATCACCTACAAGATCGCCGCCCATGCCGCGGACCTCGCCAAGGGCCACCCGGGGGCGCAGGAGTGGGACGACGCGCTCTCGGACGCCCGGTTCGAATTCCGCTGGGAGGACCAGTTCAACCTGGCCCTCGACCCGGAGACGGCACGGGCCTTCCACGACGAGACGCTGCCCGCCGAGCCGGCGAAGACCGCGCATTTCTGTTCGATGTGCGGCCCGAAGTTCTGCAGCATGAAGATCTCGCAGGACATCCGGCGCGAGCACGGCGGCGATCTCGCCGTCGACCCCGAGGCCGGGATGGCGGAGAAGTCGAAGGAGTTCGCGGCGGCGGGCAATCGCGTCTATCTGCCGATCGCGGACTGAGCCGGGCAGACAGCGGGCGGCCGGGGTCCGGAAGCGCACTGGATTCCGGAAGCGCACTGGACTCCGGCAGCGGGCCGGATTCCGGAAGCGCTCCGGATTCCGGCAGCGGGCCGGGGCCCGGCCAACCCCGGCCGCAGGCGTCCGGAGGGCCGCCCGGAGTCACTCCGGGCGGTGGTCCGGGCCGCCGTAGTCGGGGCTGGTGAAGTCCGGGCTGCTGTAACCGGCGCGGGTGCCGGAGCCGGAGTCGCTGTCCGGGCTGGTGAAGCCGGGCCGGGAGTACCCCAGGTGGGGCGTGCGGCCGTGGCCCTCGCGGCGCCTGGGGACGACCGGGGCGGATCGCCCGGCGCCCCCGCCGGGACCGGCGGGGGCGTTGGCCAGGGCCTCGCGGACGAAGGGCAGCAGGCCGCGGTGGATCAAGGCCTGCCGCCACGCCTCTCTGGCCCGCTCGGCGTCCTCCTTCACGCGCACCCCTCGCGCATCACTCCCCCCGGAGGAGCCGTTGCGCAGGGCCGTGAGCAGGATGCCGACCATGGCGATGAACGCACCGGCGGCCGTGAGGCCGGCGAACCACCAGCCGACGTTGACCATCGGGTCCGCGACGGCCGTGTTGGAGCCGACGGACCGCAGGACGTAGCCGATGGCCAGGAAGATCAGGGCGGCGATGCCGGCGAGGACCGGGGCCAGGACGGCGAGCACCGCTCCGGCGCCCGCGCCCGAGGACTCCTCCGGCTCTCCGTCCGTGGCAGCGGCAGCGGGGGCGGCCGCGCCGGAGGGAGCGCTTTCGGAATCGGACGCGCCCCCGGCGCCTACGGTTTGGGGGCGTGCCGTCGCAGAGAGCGCGCGCAGTGCATCGCGCGCCCTTACGTAGTTCTGGTATTCGACCGTTGCGCAAGCCGAGATGGCGGGCATGGCGTCGAGCGCCATCTCGCGCAGCTGTTCTGTATTGAGCCGCTGTCCTATCGCGGCGGCAAGTTCCGGGTCATGGTTCGCGGTACGCAGCGCCTGGTCGAGAACCCGCTCGAATTCCGGGTGGTCCTCGGCCAGCAGATGCGGAGCGCTGTTCATGTGCATCCCCCGATGCTCCGTAGGGCCGTGGTGCCGGCTTACACCGGGCAGTGGGCGGAAACGGAGGAGAGCCTGCTACGGATAAGCCGATGGTAGAGCCGTACCGGTGCGGGGTGACAGCGTGTTTCCCGAATTACCCCCGCGGCGGTGGAACTCCCTACCTGCCCGTCCGCCTGCCCGCTGAACCCTCAGTCAGCCAGAGGAAGTTGCACGACCAGCAGTTTTCCGGCCATCGTGACGCCGCCGTCCATGGCGAGGGCGAGCCCGTCGGCGTACAGGTGCGGGCCGTCCACCAGCGGCGCTCCGTCGTCCTCGGCGTCCGGCTCCTCCGTGCCGACCTCTCCCAGGAGGTACGGGATGGGGCTGTGACCGTGCACGATCCGGCCACCGCCGTAGGTGCTCAGCAGCTCGCGCACGGCCATCGGGCCGGCGTCCTCGTCGCGGAAGGCGAAGCGCTTGGTGAACTTCCGGAAGAGGTCCCAGACCTCGTCCGGGTCGTTGCGCTGCAGGGCCTCGGTGATCGCGTCGTTGACGTCCTCGATGGAGTCGCCGAACTCCAGGTAGGCGGTGGTGTCGGAGTGCACCAGCAGGTGCCCGTCCTCCTTCGCCATGGCGTCGAGCCGGGACATCCACTGCAGGTGGTGGTCCTCCAGGCGCTCCATGTCGCTGCGCTGGCCGCCGTTGAGCAGCCAGGCCGCCTGGAAGGAGGCCGTGCCGGCACCCGAGTTGACCGGCGTGTCGGCGAACCGCTTCGCGCCGATGATCAGCAGCTCGTGGTTGCCCATGAGGGCCTTGCAGTAGCCGCCCGCGGCCGCGGCCTCGGCCGACAGCCGCATGACGAGGTCGATCACGCCGACGCCGTCCGGGCCGCGGTCGGTGAAGTCGCCGAGGAACCACAGCCGGGCGTTGCCCGCGGCCCAGTGGCCCGCCGCGTCGATCAGGCCCTCCGCGGCCAGCGCCTCGTAGAGCTCGTCCAGATAGCCGTGGACGTCGCCCACGACGTAGAGCGGGCCCAGGCCGGGGCGCTGCGGGGCCGGGGGGTGCGGGTCGGTGAGCGGGGTCAGCTCGACCGTCGGGACGTCCTGAGGGGCCCTCTGGGGGGCGCCACGGCCGATCACCGGGAGGTCCCGCGCGGTCGGGGTGTAGCCGTCGGGGGCGTCCATGGGCGGCTGCACGGGGGGCGCGGACTGTGCGTACGGCGCCACGGGGCCCGGGGCCACGGGAGGCGCAGGAGGCGCGGCGTAGCCGGGGAAGGGCGGGATGCCCGCCGTGTGCCGTGCCGCGGGTCCTTGACCGGCCCCCTGAGTCATCGACCCCTCCACCATCGCGCCGCCGTGCACCTTGTGGACCTTGCCTGGTCGACGGCGGTCCGTGGTGTCGTGCGCCCATCATAGGAATGACCGTCGCGGCTTGTGACGCACCAGGGGCCGCGAATCGGGGCAGGAGAGTGCGCACGACGGGTTTTTCTCCCCAATTGAGCCATTCGCCCAGGGGCCGTGCGCCCCCCGAGCGCCCTCCCGGCGTCCCGGTGAAGGCGGTGGAGGCGGAGAACGGTGCGTTGACCGGAGGCGGACGGCGGCGGCCGGGGGTGCCCGGTCGCCGCCGTCCGGCATCCCCCGCCACCGGAAGCGGCGGCGGATGCCGGACGGCGGACGCGGAACTTCCGGATCAGCCGGCGGGGCCGCGCGGCGGGCTGACCGTGGTGCGGGGCGGACGGCGCTGCGAGGAGGTGCGGACGATCAGCTCGGTCGGTATCACCTGCTCGACCGGCCGACCGCTGTCCAGTCCCTCGATGGCGTCGATGAGGAGCTGGACCACCGCGGTGCCGATGCGCCGCGGCTTGAGGGAGAGCGTGGTGATGGGCGGCTCGGTGGTGGCGTAGACCGTGGACTCGCTGCAGCAGACGAGCAGCAGGTCGTCCGGGACGCGCAGCCCGTAGCGCCGGGCGGCGGCCAGCAGGTCGGTGCCGTTGGGGTCGAACAGGCCGTACACCGCGTCGGGCCGGTCCGGGCGGGCGAGCAGCCGGTCGGCCGCGACGGCGCCGGCGCAGGGGTCGTGGGCGGGGTACTTCTCGTAGACGGGGTCCTGGCCGACCCGCTCGCACCAGTGCAGGTAGGCATGGGTGGAGAGCCGGGTGTACGTGTCGGTGCTGGTGCCCGTCAGCAGGCCGATGCGGCGGGCTCCGGCGGCGGCGAGGTGGTCGAGGATGCCGAGGACGGCGGCCTCGTGGTCGTTGTCCACCCACGCGGTCACGGGGAGGGTGCCGGCGGGGCGCCCGTCGGAGACGACGGGGATGCCCTGGCGGACGAGGTCGGAGACCACGGGGTCGTGGTCGGAGGGGTCGATCACGACGGTGCCGTCGAGGGCCACGTTGGACCACACGTCGTGTCGGGAGGTGGCGGGGAGGATGACCAGGGCGTAGCCGCGGGCCAGCGCGGCGGAGGTGGCTGCCCGGGCCATTTCGGCGAAGTAGGCGAATTCGGTGAAGGTGAAAGGTTCATCCCCGTACGTGGTCACCGTCAGGCCGATGAGGCCGGACTTGCCCGTACGGAGGGTGCGGGCCGCGGCGGACGGGCGATAGCCCAGTCTGTCGGCGACCTCGCGGACATGGCGGCGGGTCGCGTCCGGTAGCCGGCCCTTGCCGTTGAGCGCGTCGGAGACGGTCGTGATCGAAACCCCGGCGGCGGCGGCCACGTCGCGGATGCCCGCGCGTCCATGCCGGCTGCCCCTGCGGGATGGTTCCGCCCGGCTCACCTGATGCTTCCCTGCTGCTGTCATGGCGAGCCGATAGTAGGGCTCGGGTGGTCCGTTGGCAGGGCGGCATATTTGACTGTTGACAGGCACGTTTCTGCAAGAGGAATTCCCTTCAATGACCATGGAAACGCAGCCAGTTGTGGGCTGCGGCAGGGTGCCGGAGGCCTGTGGCATATCCGCACCTGGTGAATGGTCCAGGTCTCGAAGAGGTCTCAACTCACCTTCATGGGGGATGCGCGCCACGGCGCTCGCCACCGGCGCACGCCATTTACGGAAGCGCTCCCCCTGCTCTGGACGCCGCCCCGGTGAATCCTCTTAAGGTGTGCAGTATTCATGTCCGCTATTCGTGTGCGGCTCGTCCCGTGCGGCAGCGAGCGCACGGGACGTCTGAGGAGGACCTGCGGTGACCGAGAAGACCCCCAAGCTGCGCGCTGCGCTGGACGGCGTGCCGACCTACAAGCCGGGCAAGCCCGCCGCTGCCGGCGGCCCGGTCGCGTACAAGCTGTCCTCCAACGAGAACCCGTATCCGCCGCTGCCGGGCGTGCTGGAGCAGGCGGTCGCCGTGGCGGGCTCCTTCAATCGCTACCCCGACATGGCCTGCACCGGCCTGATGGCCGAGCTGGCCGAGCGCTTCTCGGTGCCGGTCTCCCACCTGGCCACCGGCACCGGTTCGGTGGGCGTGGCCCAGCAGCTGGTGCAGGCCACGGCCGGCCCCGGCGACGAGGTGATCTACGCCTGGCGGTCCTTCGAGGCGTACCCGATCATCACCCGGGTCTCCGGCGCCACGCCGGTGCAGGTCCCGCTGACCGGTGACGACGTCCACGACCTGGAGGCGATGCTGGCGGCGATCACCGACCGGACCCGGCTGATCTTCGTCTGCAACCCCAACAACCCCACCGGCACCGTGGTGCACCGGGCCGAGCTGGAGTCCTTCCTGGACCGGGTGCCGTCCGACATCCTGGTGGTGCTCGACGAGGCGTACATCGAGTTCGTCCGCGACCCGGAGTTCCCGAACGGGCTCGAGCTCTACCGCGACCGGCCGAACGTCTGCGTGCTGCGGACGTTCTCCAAGGCCTACGGCCTGGCGGGCCTCCGGGTGGGCTTCGCCGTGGCCCACGAGCCGGTGGCGGCGGCGCTGCGCAAGACGGCCGTCCCGTTCGGCGTGAGCCAGATCGCCCAGGAGGCGGCCGTCGCCTCGCTGCGCAGCGAGGACGCCCTGCGCGAGCGGGTGGACGCGCTGGTGGCCGAGCGGGCGCGGGTCGTCGAGGCGCTGGCCGGCCAGGGCTGGACGGTGGCGCGGACGCAGGCGAACTTCGTCTGGCTCCGGCTCGGTGACCGGACGCTCGACTTCGCGGAGGCGTGCGAGCGGGCCGGTGTGATCGTGCGGCCGTTCCCCGGCGAGGGCGTGCGGGTGACGATCGGCGAGACCGAGGCGAACGACATCTTCGTGCGCGTGGCGGAGGAGTTCCGCAAGGAGCTCTGAGGGAACGGGCCTTCCGGCCCCGGTCGTCCCCGACGCCGCGCACCCTTCCGGGGTGCGCGGCGTTCGCATGTCCGGAGGGGGCGGGCGCATGGGGAACCGGCACTGCGCCCGGCCGTCCGGGGCGGCCGGCGGATCGGCGCCAGGGCCGAAGGGGGTACCCCCTCACTTGTCCGAAAAACTGGTGCGCCATAATGCTTGTGAATGTGAACGCGTTCACAAGCGCGCCCTATTGTCCTGCTTCACCTGGGGCATACAGGTGCATAACGCCGACGACCCGTGTTGCCGGCGACGCGAGAGGCAAGGAGAGACCGAGTGAATCTGGCTTTGGCTCCTGAGACGCTGGCCCGCTGGCAGTTCGGCATCACGACCGTCTACCACTTTCTCTTCGTCCCGCTCACGATCAGCCTTGCCGCGATCACCGCCGGACTGGAGACCGCCTGGGTCCGCACGGGCAAGGAGAAGTACTTCCACGCCACGAAGTTCTGGGGAAAGCTCTTCCTCATCAACATCGCGATGGGCGTGGTCACCGGCATCGTGCAGGAGTTCCAGTTCGGTATGAACTGGTCGGACTACTCCCGTTTCGTCGGTGACGTCTTCGGGGCCCCGCTCGCGATGGAGGCCCTGCTGGCCTTCTTCTTCGAGTCGACCTTCATCGGGCTGTGGATCTTCGGCTGGGACAAGCTGCCGAAGAAGATCCACTGCGCGTGCATCTGGATCGTCGCCGTCGGCACGCTGCTGTCGTCGTACTTCATCCTCGCCGCGAACTCCTGGATGCAGCACCCCGTCGGCTACGCCGTCGACAAGGCGACCGGCAAGGCGCACCTGACCGACATCTGGGCCGTGCTGACCCAGAACACCACGCTCGTCGTCGTCTTCCACACCCTCACCGCGGCCTTCCTCACCGGCGGCGCCTTCATCGTCGGCATCGCCTCCTTCCACCTGTGGCGCGCCAAGCGCAAGCAGCTGCGCGGCGAGGAGCTCGGGGAGAAGCAGCGCAGCCAGGTCGGTGCGATGCGCGCCTCGCTGCGCGTCGGCCTGACGGTGGCGGTGATCGCCGGCCTGGGCACCGCGATCAGCGGCGACGAGCTCGGCAAGGTGATGTTCGAGCAGCAGCCGATGAAGATGGCCGCGGCCGAGGCGCTGTGGGAGACCAAGGCGCCGGCACCGTTCTCGGTCTTCGCCGTCGGCGACGTCTCCAAGGGCCACAACAGCGTCGAGATAGAGATCCCGGGCCTGCTCTCCTTCCTCGCCCACAACAACTTCACCGAGGCCGTCCCCGGCATCAACGACATCGCCGCCCGGGAGGCCGCGCTCTACGGCGGCGATCCCGAGGACTACATCCCCAGCATCTTCATGACCTTCTGGGGCTTCCGGCTCATGATCGGCTTCGGGATGACCTCCTTCGTCGCCGCGCTGATCGGACTGTGGACCACCCGCAAGAAGTTCTGGCTCGCGCCCGAGTTCCGCACCGGCGAGAACGAGGTCCCGCGGCTGATGCTGACCCGGACCCGCGAGATGAGCCCCTTCTTCACCGCCTGGTCCTGGCGGATCGGCGTCCTCACCATGGGCTTCCCGCTGATCGCCAACTCCTTCGGCTGGATCTTCACCGAGATGGGCCGCCAGCCCTGGGGCGTCTACGGACTGATGAAGACCGCCGACGCGGTGTCGCCCGGTGTCAGCCAGGGCGAGGTGCTCACCTCCATGGGCGTCTTCACCCTGCTCTACGGGGTGCTGGCCGTCGTCGAGGTCAAGCTGCTCGTGAAGTACGCCAAGGCCGGGCCGGACACCGGCGAGAAGCCGCCCGCGAAGGACCCCCGGCTGCGGCTGCCCTCCGGCGGCGCGGGCGAGAGCCCCGAGGACGCCGACAAGCCGCTGACCTTCGCCTACTGACGCGCCCACCCGCTCGAGCGGCGGAACGGAGAACCGACCATGCACCTCCACGACTTCTGGTTCCTGCTGATCGCAGTCCTGTGGACCGGCTACTTCTTCCTCGAAGGGTTCGACTTCGGCATAGGCGTGCTGACCAAGCTGCTGGCCCGGGACCGCACCGAGCGCCGGGTGCTGATCAATACGATCGGCCCCGTCTGGGACGGCAACGAGGTCTGGCTGATCACTGCGGCCGGTGCCACCTTCGCGGCCTTCCCCGACTGGTACGCGACCCTCTTCAGCGGCTTCTACCTGCCCCTCCTGGCGATCCTGGTGTGCCTGATCGTGCGCGGCGTCGCCTTCGAGTACCGCCACAAGCGCAGCGGGGAGCGCTGGCAGAGCAACTGGGAACACGCGATCTTCTGGTGCTCGCTGCTGCCCGCCTTCCTGTGGGGCGTCGTCTTCGCGAACATCGTCCGCGGGGTCCCGATCGGGCCGGACAAGAACTTCACCGGCACCCTCGCCGACCTCTTCGGCCCGTACGCGCTCCTGGGCGGCCTCCTGACCCTCGTGCTGTTCACCTTCCACGGCGCGGTCTTCGCGGCGCTGAAGACGGTGGGCGACATCCGCTCCCGCGCCCGCTCCCGCGCCACCGTGCTGGGGATGACCTCGGGCGTGCTCGCCGTGGCCTTCCTCGGCTGGACGCAGGCCGAGTCGGGCAACGGACGCAGCCTGCCGGCCCTGATCGTCGCCGTGGCGGCCCTGGCCGCCGCGCTGGTCATGAACCACTACGGGCGCGAGGGCTGGGCCTTCGCCTGCTCCGGCGTGGCGGTCGCGGCGGCGTTCGCGCTGCTCTTCCTCGCGCTCTTCCCGGACGTCATGCCCTCCTCGGCCAACGCGTCCTGGAGCCTGACCGTCGAGGACGCCGCCTCCAGCCCCTACACGCTGAAGATCATGACGTGGGTCGCGGTGCCCATGACGCCCCTGATCATCGCCTACCAGGCGTGGACGTACTGGGTCTTCCGCAAGCGGATCGGCACCCAGCACATCCCGGCCCCCGCTGCCCACTAGGCCCTTCGGGCCGCCGGTGACCTGAAGGACACCCGCCCTCAAGTCACCGGCCCCTCAAGTCACCGGCCCCTCAAGCCACGGCCCCCAAGCCACGGCTCTCAAGCCACCGGCCCCTCAGGACGGATAGGACGGACCGCCATGAAGCCCGTCGACCCCCGGCTGCTCCGGTACGCCACCGCGACCCGCTTCTTCCTCGCCGCCTCCGTCGTGCTGGGGCTGGCGGGCGCCGGTCTCGTCATCGCCCAGGCGATGCTCATCGCGGAGATCGTCACCGGCGCCTTCCAGGACGGGCGGACGGCGGGCGGGCTGGGACCGTCCCTGGCGCTGCTGGCGGCCGTCGCCGCCGGCCGAGCTGCCGTCTCCTGGCTCACCGAACTCGCGGCCCACCGCGCGAGCGCGGCGGTCAAGTCCGAGCTGCGGGACCGCCTGCTGACGCACGCCACGCGGCTCGGCCCCGGTTGGCTGGACGCGCGCAGGACGGGCGAGCTCACCACCCTCGCCACGCGGGGCGTCGACGCGCTGGACGACTACTTCGCCCGCTACCTGCCCCAGCTCGGCCTCGCGGTCGTCGTCCCCGTCGCCGTCCTCGCCCGTATCGTCTCCGCGGACTGGATCTCCGCGCTGATCATCGTCCTCACGCTGCCGCTCATCCCCCTCTTCATGGTGCTCATCGGCTGGGCCACCCAGTCGCGGATGGACCGCCAATGGCGCCTGCTGGCACGGCTTTCCGGGCACTTCCTCGACGTCGTCGCGGGGCTGCCCACGCTGAAGGTCTTCGGGCGGGCCAAGGCCCAGGCCGAGTCGATCCGCGCGATCACCGCCGACTACCGGCGGGCCACGCTGCGGACCCTGCGCCTCGCCTTCCTCTCCTCCTTCGCCCTCGAACTGCTCGCGACCGTGTCGGTCGCGCTGGTCGCCGTCGGCATCGGCATGCGGCTCGTCCACGGCGAACTGGACCTCTTCACCGGGCTGATGATCCTGGTTCTCGCGCCCGAGGCCTATCTGCCGCTGCGCCAGGTGGGCGCGCAGTACCACGCCGCGGCCGAGGGACTGGCGGCCGCCGACGAGGTCTTCGCCGTCCTGGAGACCGAACCCGCACCGGCCGGGTCCGCGCCCGCCCCCGACGCGCGGCAGGCGACCCTGACCGTCGACCGGCTGGTGGTGCGGCACGCGGGGCGGGCCGAACCCTCCCTGCTCGAAACCTCGTTCGAGGTGCGGCCCGGGGAGACGGTCGCGCTCGTGGGGCCGAGCGGCTGCGGCAAGACGACCCTGCTGAACGTGTTCCTCGGCTTCGCCCGCCCGGACGCGGGCCGGGTGCTCGTGGACGGTACGGACCTGGCATCGCTCTCCCCCGAAAGCTGGCGGGACCAGGTGGCCTGGGTCCCGCAACGACCCCGTCTCTTCGCCGCGTCAGTCGCAGAGAACGTACGACTGGCGCGGCCCGGCGCCACGGACGCGCAGGTGCAGGAAGCACTGCGCGCGGCCGGTGCGCTCGACTTCGTTTCCATGCTGCCCCACGGCACTGACACTCGCCTCGGCGAGAACGGAGCCGGGCTCTCCGCAGGGCAGCGCCAACGCCTCGCGCTGGCACGGGCGTTCCTCGCCGACCGGCCGGTCCTGCTCCTGGACGAGCCGACGGCGAACCTGGACGGCGAGACCGAGGCTTCGGTCGTCGAGGCGATCCGCCGGCTGGCCGCGGGACGCACCGTGATCATGGTGGTGCACCGGCCCGCGCTGCTGGCCGTGGCCGACCGGGCGGTGCGGCTCGCCGCACCGGTGTCCAGGGCCGATGCGATGCCGGCCCAGCGGGGTGCCGGGGCGGAGGCGGCGCCGGGAACGGCGTCGGGAACGGCATTGAGCGGGGCGTTGAGCACGGAAGCGGAGGCGCAGCGTCAGGAGGCTCGTGTTTCCGGTTCTTCCGGTGTCTCCGAGGTGCCCGACGCAGCCGGTGTCGCAGGCGGCGCCGACGGCCCCGGCGTCCTCGGGCGCGTGCGGGCCGCCGCCCGCCCCCTGCGCGGCCGGTTCGCCCTGGCGCTGCTGCTGGGCGCCCTGGCCCTCGGCAGTGCCGTCGGGCTGATGGCCGTGTCCGGCTGGCTGATCTCGCGGGCTTCGCAGCAGCCGCCGGTGCTCTATCTGATGGTCGCCGTCACCGCGACCCGCGCGTTCGGCATCGGGCGCGCCGTCTTCCGCTACGCCGAGCGCCTGGTCTCCCACGACGCCGCCCTGCGGACGCTCGCGGGCCTGCGGGCGGGCGTGTACCGGAGGCTGGAGCGCCTGGCGCCCGCCGGGCTGCGCGACACCCACCGGGGCGACCTGCTGTCCCGGCTGGTGGCGGACGTGGACGCGCTGCAGGACTACTTCCTGCGCTGGCTGCTTCCGCTCGGCTCGGCCGTCCTCGTTGGCGGCGCCGCCGTCGGCTTCACGGCGTGGCTGCTCCCGGAGGCCGGCCTGGTGCTCGCCGCCGGGCTGCTGGTGGCCGGGGTGGCGGTGCCGGTGCTGTCCGGTGCGGTCGCCCGGCGGGCGGAGCGGCAGTCAGCCCCCGCCCGGGGCGAGTTGTCGGTCCAGGTGGTCGATGTCCTCGCCGGTACCGACGAGTTGACCGTAGCGGGCGCGCTGCCCGCACGGCTGACCGGGCTGCGAGCCGCGGACGGCCGACTCACCCGGATCGCCCGCCGCTCCGCCGCGGCCACGGCGCTCGGATCCGGCCTGTCCGCCCTCGCGTGCGGCCTGACGGTGGCCGCTGCCGCCTGGACGGGAGTGACGGCCGTGCACGACGGCCGGCTGGACGGACTGTGGCTGGCGGTCGTCGTGCTGACGCCCCTGGCGGCGTTCGAAGCCGTGTCGGGGCTGCCGCTCGCGGTGCAGTACCGGCAGCGCGTACGGAAGTCCGCGGAGCGCGTGTACGAGGTGCTGGACGCGCCCCTGCCCGTGCAGGAAGGGACGGCCGGTGCGCCCGGAACGCCCTTCCCGCTGCGGCTGACGGACCTGACGGCGCGCTACCCCGGGCAGCCCGTCCCCGCCCTGGAGGGGTTCGGGCTTGAGCTGGCGGCGGGCCGCAGGGTGGCCGTGGTGGGCCGGTCCGGCGCGGGCAAGACGACGCTCGCCCAGGTGCTGCTGCGCTTCCTCGACGCGGAGTCCGGCACGTACACCCTCGCCGGCCGGAACACCGTGCCGATGGCGGGCGACGCGGTGCGCGGGCTGGTCGGGCTGTGCGCGCAGGACGCGCACATCTTCGACAGCTCGCTGCGCGAGAACCTGCGCCTGGCCCGGCCGGACGCGAGTGAGGCCGCCCTGCGCGACGCCCTGCGGTCGGCGCGGCTGCTGGAGTGGGTCGACGGGCTCCCGCAGGGGCTCGACACCCTGGTCGGGGAGCACGGGGCGCGGCTGTCCGGCGGCCAGCGGCAGCGGCTCGCGCTCGCCCGTGCGCTGCTCGCCGACTTCCCCGTGCTGGTGCTGGACGAGCCCGCCGAGCACCTCGACCTGCCGACGGCGGACGCCCTGACCGCCGACCTGCTGGCGGCCACGGAGGGGCGTACGACCGTGCTGATCACGCACCGGCTGACGGGTCTGGAAGCGGTCGACGAGGTGATCGTGCTGGAGCGGGGCCGGACGGTGCAGAGGGGCTCGTACGAGGCGCTGGCGGCCGCCGACGGGCCCTTCCGGCGGATGCTGGAGCGCGAAGAGGCGGCGGACACCGGCCTTGAAGCCCTTTCCCTGACAAATGGTGCTTACTAGGCTCTTGGGTATGGAAGCCACGGCAGACGACTCCAGCCCGCGGGACACCGCCGGTCCCGGGGGCGCCGGGGCGCCCAGGAGGGGGCCGGGCCCGATGGACCCCCTGGCCATCGCCACGGAGGCCACCCGCAGCCTCCAGGGCATGTCCACGGAGCTCACCGCGCGCGTGCCGCAGCTGCTGGAGGCGATGCGCTCGGTCGGCACCGGCCTGGAGCTGCACACCACCCTCGACCGCATCGCCCGGACCGCCGCCGAGCTGGCGGACGCCCGCTACGCCGCCATCGGCATCATCGACGCCACCGGCGAGGGGCTGGCCGACTTCATCACGTACGGGGTGACCAAGGAGCAGCACGAGCGCATCGGCGCGCTGCCCGACGGCCACCACGGGCTGCTCGGCGCGCTCATCCACCAGCCCGCGCCGGTGATGCTCACCGACCTGTCCTCCGATCCGCGCTCGGCCGGGTTCCCGCCGGGTCACCCGCCGATGCGGACCTTCCTGGGCGTGCCCATCCGCGTCGGGGCCGAGATCTTCGGCAACCTCTACCTCACCGAGAAGCGCGGCGGCGAGTTCAGCCTGGCCGACCTGAACATGGTGAAGATCCTCGCCACGGAGGCCGGCATCGCGATCGGCAACGCGCGCGTGCACGAAGAAGAGCGCCAGCGGATGCGCTGGATCGACGGCTCCGTGGCCGTCACGACGGCCCTGTTGTCGCGCGGTGACGCCGAGGACGCCCTGTCCGTCGTCGCGGAGCAGGCCCGCCGCCTCGCGGACTCCGCCGCCGGCATCGTGCTGCTGCCGGACGACGAGGGCGGGCTGGAGATGGTGGCCGTCTCGGCCGACGATCCCGCCGGCCTGCTGGGGACGGTGATGCCGGCGCACAGCCCGGTCGTCGCGGACCTGCTGGCCGGGGAGCCGGTCTTCGTCGACGACTCCGCCACCGACCCGCGCATGATCACGGGGGTGGCCCCGCGCTTCGGGCCCAGCATGCTGCTGCCGCTCAAGAGCGGCGACCGGGTGCTGGGGACGCTCGCGACGCCGCGGGCGCGCGGCGCCCGCAAGTTCACGCCCGCCGAGCGCACGCTCGCCGCCCAGTTCGCCGCCCAGGCCGCCCTCGCGCTCGTGATGGCCGAGGCACAGCGCGACCGCGAGCGGCTGGCCGTCTTCGAGGACCGCGACCGGATCGCCCGCGACCTGCACGACCTGGTCATCCAGCGGCTGTTCGCCACCGGGCTGATGCTGGAGAGCGCGCAGCGCAACGCCGTCGTGCCCGATGTGAAGCTCAAGGTCGGCCAGGCCGTCGACGAGCTGGACGTGACGATCCAGGAGATCCGTACGGCCATCTTCGCGCTGCAGCAGGGGCCCGCCGAGGCGCCCGCGGGGTTGCGTACGCGCGTCCTGCGCGAGCTGGGCACGGCCGCCGTGCCGCTGGGCTTCCAGCCCTCCGCGAGCTTCGTCGGCCCTGTCGACGCGAAGGTCGGGGAGCTCACCGGCAAGAACCTCATCGCGGCGCTGCGCGAGGCGCTCTCGAACGCCTTCCGGCACGCCCGGGCGTCGCGCATGGAGGTGGTCGTCGACGCCACGGTCCTCCTCCCGGACGGCAGGCCCGCGGTGCGGCTCACCGTCGCGGACGACGGGGTCGGCATCCCGGAGGGCGGCCGCCGCAGCGGCCTGAAGAACCTCGCCAAGCGCGCCGAGTCGCTGGGCGGCTCCAGCTCGTACGGACCCGGGCTCGGGGAGGACGGGGGCGGCACCAAGGTGGTGTGGGAAGCGCCTCTCTAGGCGAGACGCGAGGCCGCGGCGGAGAAGGAGTACGGCCGCCCGGACCCGCCCCGGATCGCCCGCCCGGCCGCAGCCCTTCCTCCGAACGGACCTCAGCGGGCGCGCCCGGGCAGGACACGCGACAAGATCGCGTCCATGCGACGCCTGTACCGCCCGATACGCGGACCGCGCCTGCTGCCGAGGGCCGGCGCTGCGGTCGTCTCCGTCATGTGCGTGCTGTGCGCCGTGTGCGCACTGGGCTTCCCGTCACTCCCCTCCGCCCCTCCCGAGACGGTCCGCGCGCCGGACCGCGCGACCCGGATCACCTCCGAGGTGCTCCGGCTGACGCAGGAGACCGAAGAGACCCGGAGGCGGTACGAGCAGGCGCAGCGTGCGGCCAAGGAGGAGAGGGCACGGTCCAGGGAGATAGACCGTCTGCTGGAGGGCCGGAGGGTCGTCTCGGACACGCTGCGCGAGGACGTGGGGTCGGCCGCCCGCGAGCAGTACCGCACCGGCGGCTTCACCGCCGTCCCCGCCGACGAATCGGCAGCCGAGGACCCCTTCGAGCTGATGGCAGTGCAGGTGCCCGACGCCCGCCGCCGGGCGCGCCTCGCACGGATGGTGGACGAGGACGACCGCAAGAGCCGAAGGCTGGTCGCCGAGGGAGAGGAGCTCGCCCTCTCCCGGCCCGAGCTCGACAGGGACAGCGAGCGGCTGCGGGAGGAGGTGCGCGCACTGGAGGCCCGCCTGGTGGCGGCCCGCGGGGATCTCAACACCATGGCGCAGGCGGCGATCGACAACGGCCGCTGCGCCCCGCTCCGGCGCGCCCTCGCCGGCGGCGGGGGAACGGGTGCGGACCACGCCGCGGCACAGACGCCCGCGCGCTGGACGCGTCCGGTCACCTCGTACCAGCTGACCGCGGGCTTCGGGGGAGTGGGCGCCAACTGGGCGAGCACGCACAGCGGTCAGGACTTCGCGGTGCCCTCCGGCACCCCGGTGCGGTCGATCGGCGCCGGGACGGTGGTCGCGGCAGGGTGCGGAGGGGCGTTCGGCATCAGCCTCGTCGTGCAGCACGACGACGGCTGGTACTCGCAGTACGCGCACCTCGCGGCGACGTTCGTGACGCCCGGGCAGCAGGTGCGCGCCGGACAGTGGATCGGACTGTCCGGGACCACCGGCAACTCCACCGGACCGCACCTGCACTTCGAGATCCGCACATCGCCCGAGTTCGGGTCGGCGATCGACCCGGTGCCCTGGCTGAACGCCCGCGGCGTACGGCTGTAGGCGTGTGGATCGCCGGGGGATCGCTAGGCGGAGCGCCGGCCGGGGTCCCCGCCGCTGTCGGGGTCGGTGCCAGCGCCGGTGCCGGTGCGCAGGATCTGCTCGATGACGGCCGCGACGCCGTCCTCGGTGTTGGCGACGGTGTGGCGCGTAGTGACCGCCAGCACCTCGGGGTGGGCGTTGGCCATCGCGTACGCGGTGCCGGCCCAGCCGAGCATCTCCAGGTCGTTGGGCATGTCGCCGAACGCCACGACCTCCTCCGGGGCGATGCCGCGCTCCGCGCAGCACCGGGCCAGGGTGCTGGCCTTGCTGACGCCCGGCCCGCTGATCTCCAGCAGGGCGGTGGGGCTGGACCGGGTGAAGGAGCCGTGCGCGCCGGCCGCCTCGCGGGCGATGGCGAGGAATTCGTCCGGGGCCAGGTCCGGGTGGCTGGCCAGCAGCTTGAGGATCGGCTCGGTGTACCCGCTGTCCTCGGCCAGCAGCTTCTCCGCGGGGGCGACGACCGCTCCCGGGTCGAGGAAGAACGGCGGGTACTCGGGCTCGTAGTGGATGCCGGTGGTGCGCTCGACGGCGAACGAGGAGCCCGGGGCCGCGGCGCGGACGGCGTGCACGACGGCGAGGGCGTCGGCGCGCTCCAGCGGGCGGACCTCGACGAAGCGGGCGCCGTCGCGCAGGTCGACGACGGCGGCGCCGTTGGCGCATATCGCCAGGCCGTGACCGTGCACGTGATCGCTGACCACGTCCATCCAGCGAGCCGGGCGCCCGGTGACGAAGAAGACCTCGATGCCCGCCGCCTCGGCCGCCGCGAGCGCCGCCACGGTGCGCTCGGAGACCGTCTTGTCGTCCCGCAGGAGCGTGCCGTCCAGGTCGGTGGCGATCAGCCGGGGCATGGCGGCGGGCCGCTGCGCGGCGGGGGTCTCGGGCTGCTCGGTAGCTGAAGTCACGGGTTCCATTCTGGGCCACGGGCATATGCGGCGCACAGGTGTGCGCAAGGTCGCGTATGCCTTCAAGCCGGTGTGCCCGTCGTCGAGCCGGTGTGCCCGTCGTCACCCCGGGCATGCCGGTCCCACCGCTTAGGCTCGGTGACATGCGACTGAGCACCGTGATCCTTCCCGACCGCCGCTGGTCCGAGGGCGGCCGGGCCGCCTGGCAGCGTGCCGAGGAGCTGGGCTTCCACGCCGCCTACACCTACGACCACCTGTCGTGGCGGACCTTCCGCGACGGCCCGTGGTTCGGCGCGATCCCCACGCTGACCGCCGCCGCCACCGCCACTTCCCGGATACGCCTGGGCACGCTCGTCACCTCCCCGAACTTCCGGCACCCGGTCACGCTGGCCAAGGAGCTCATCTCCCTGGACGACATCTCGGGCGGCCGCATCACGCTCGGCATCGGCGCCGGGGGCTCCGGCTTCGACGCCACGGCGCTGCTGAAGGACGGCCAGGAGCCGTGGACGCCCCGGGAGCGGGCCGACCGCTTCGGCGAGTTCGTGCCCCTGCTGGACCGCCTGCTCACGGAGGGCGTCGTCACGCACGAGGGCGAGCACTACTCCGCGTTCGAGGTGCGCAACATCCCCGGCTGCGTCCAGCGCCCCCGGCTGCCCTTCGCGGTCGCGGCCACGGGCCCGCGCGGTCTGCGGCTCGCCGCCCGCCACGGGCAGGCGTGGGTGACCACGGGCGACCCGAAGCTCTTCGAGACCGGCACGCCCGAGCAGTCCCGGGCGGCGATCGCGGGCCAGATCGAGCGGCTGGGCGCGGCCTGTGCCGAGCTGGGCCGGGACGTCTCGGAGCTGGGCAAAACGATGCTGACGGGTTTCAGCCCGGACCGGCCGCTGGACTCCGTGGACGCCTTCGTCGACTTCGCCGGCTCGCACGCGGAGCTCGGCATCGACGAGATCGTGGTGCACTGGCCCATCGCGGACTCGGTCTTCGCGGCGGACGTCGCCGTCTTCGAGAAGATCGCCACGGACGGGCTCGCGCAGCTCTCGCGCTGACCCGGGTCGCCGGGATTCCGGCGCGGGTGGTGGAGAGGGAGAATCGGGGCATAGGCACCTACGGGGGCGCGTTCCACAGAGAGCCGGCCTGGGAGGTTCCCCATGCACTCCTCGCACTCCTCGTCGAGCACCCGGTTCGCCCCCGACCGGGGACTCACCGCCCGCATGGTGGGCACGATGTTCTTCATCGGGCTGCTCTACGTGGTCTTCGTGGGCGTGCTGCTGGCGCTCCTGCGCGGAGCCTGGCCGGTCATCCTGCTCCTCGCGGGCGGCCTGTTCGTCGCGCAGTTCTGGTTCAGCGACCGGATCGCCGCCTTCAGCATGGGGGCGCGCGAGGTCACCCCCGAGCAGGCGCCCGAGCTGCACGGCGCCGTCGACCGCCTGTGCGCGCTCGCGGACATGCCGAAGCCGCGCGTGGCGATCGCCGACAGCGATGTGCCCAACGCCTTCGCCACCGGGCGCAACCGGAAGAACTCGCTGGTCTGCGCGACCACCGGCCTGCTGCGCAGGCTGGAGCCGGAGGAGCTGGAGGGCGTCCTCGCCCACGAGCTCTCCCACGTGGCCCACCGCGACGTCGCCGTCATGACGATCGCCTCCTTCCTGGGCGTCCTGGCCGGAGTCATCACCCGCGTCGGCCTGTGGGGCGGCTTCCGCCGCGTGGGCGGGCGCGACAGCAACACGGCCGTCCTGGTCGTGCTGATCCCGCTGATCAGCGCCGTCGTCTACGCGATCAGCTTCCTGCTCACCCGCATGCTGTCGCGCTACCGGGAGCTGTCGGCCGACCGCGCCGGCGCCCTGCTGACGGGCCGGCCCTCCGCCCTGGCCGCCGCCCTGACCAAGGTCACCGGCGAGATGGCCCGGATACCCACCCGGGACCTGCGGCAGGCCGAGCCCTTCAACGCCTTCTACTTCGCGCCCGCCTTCTCCAAGGAGAGCTTCGGCCGCCTGCTCTCCTCCCACCCGACGCTGGAACAGCGGCTGGAGCAGCTCGGCCGGATCTCGGCCCAGCTCGGCCGCGCCTGACAGCCGATGCCGTCCCCGCCCGGAAGGAGCGTGCGCCCGTGGGGTTCCTGGACGCCATCCTCGGCCGCAGCAAGCCGGTCCGCCCCGACCTCGACCAGCTCTTCGCCCTGCCCTCCGCCGCGATCACCCTCCAGGCGGGCGCGGGGTTCACCCCGACCGGGCTGGGCTCGGTCTGCTTCGCGAGCGTGGAGGGCGGGGCCTTCGCACAGCTGCAGCAGGACGTAGAGGCCCTGCTGGACGCCGACACGGAGCACGGTGGAGTGCCCGTGGAGTTCAGCCGGGACGCCTACGGCTACACCTGGCTGCTCGCACGACAGCCGCCGGAGGACACGGCCGCGCTGGTCAACGACCTGCACGCGGTGAACACACTCCTCCAGGACGGCGGGTTCGGGCCTCAGCTGCTCTGCTCGCTGATGGGCTTCCGCGACGCCGGCGCGCGCTCGCTGGCTCTGGTCTACCTCTACAAGCGCGGCACGTTCTACCCCTTCGCGCCGGTGGCGGGGGCGCAGGACAAGCGGGACAACGGCCTGGAACTGCAGGTGCGGGCGCTGCTGGCGGACGACCTGCGGGTCGAGGAGGACCTGGCCCGCTGGTTCCCCGTGTGGGGCGCGCCCGGCCTGTGAGCAGGACGGGCCCGCCTTCGGATGGTCGGTGGCGGTGCCGGTGGCGGTGGCGTTGGCGGGGACGGGCGCGCGGGTTCAGCCGGGGAAGCGCAGGAACTCGGCCGGTACACGCTCGACCAGCCACACGCCGTTCTCGCTGACGCGGAAGACGTGCCCCGCGCGGTGCATCCCCTGGGCGTCCACGGTCAGCACGACCGCCTTGCCGCGCCGGGCGCCCACGCGCGTCGCGGTCTCGCGGTCGGGGGACAGATGGACGGCATGCCGGGCCATGGGGAGCAGGCCCTCGGCCCGGATCGCGGCGACCGAGCGCGACACCGTGCCGTGGAAGAGCACGGCCGGCGGCTCGGTGACCGGCAGGCCGAGTTCCACGGGCACGGAGTGGCCCTGGTTGGCCCGGATGAGGTCGCCGTCGAGTGCGTAGCGCCGCTTGTCGCTGGAGGCGACGACCTCTTCCAACTCGGCCCGGCTGAAGGGGAAACCGTGCGCCGCGCTCGCCGCCAGCAGGGCGTCCACGGGCGTCCACCCCTGGGCGTCCAGCGTGATGCCGATCCGCTCCGGCTCGTGCCGCAGGTGCTTGGCCAGGTACTTCGAGATGCGCGTCGCGCGCTGGGCGTCCATCACCGCTCCCGGGACTTCATGAGTTCCTCGGCGGCCCAGCGGGCCCATTCCTCGCGCATGGCGGTGAAGCGCAGGCCGTACTCGAGTGCCAGCCGGCCGTTCACGGACAACGCGTCGTCGCCCCAGTCGACCTTGCGCTCGACTTCCTCCAGCGCCTTGTGGTGGCCCGCGGCGCGCTCGGCCTCGCCCATGAGATAGGCGGTGGCTTCCACGGGCGTGAGGTGGTTGAGGAAGAAGACCCGCAGGAGGGCTTCGCTGCGGCGGACGGTGCCGGGCGGGGTCTCGGTGAGCCAGTGGTGCAGCTCGGCGCGGCCCTCGTCCGTGATCGCGTACTCCTTGCGACCGCGCGGGCCCTCCGCCGCGACCTCCAGCAGGCCGGCCTTCGCGAGCTTGCCCAGCTCGCCGTAGACCTGGCTCTGGGTCGCGGGCCAGGCATTGCTCAGCGAGGTCTCGAACCGCTTCATCAGGTCGTACCCGCTGGCGGGCTGATCGGCCAGCAGGCCCAGCATCGCGTGTCTCAGGC
The DNA here is from genome assembly GCF_042657885.1 of Streptomyces aureoversilis. Classification (NCBI taxonomy): domain Bacteria; kingdom Bacillati; phylum Actinomycetota; class Actinomycetes; order Kitasatosporales; family Streptomycetaceae; genus Streptomyces; species Streptomyces aureoversilis. The sequence continues at coordinate 338,184 of NZ_JBHSKJ010000005.1, read as the reverse complement.
TCATGTCCTCCACTCTACCTTCCACTGTTGACATGTCGAGTGAGGATCTTCTATTTTTGACATGTCATAGTTGGAATGTCGGCGGGAAGGCCGGCCGGCCCCCGAGGAGACTTCGATGAACTATGTGCGCGGCTTCATTCCCTGGATCGCCTTCGCTGTCGTCTCCTCCGTCGGCTGGCAGTGGGGTGCGGTGGCCGGGCTCGTCGCCGGGGCCGGCCTGCTGGTCAAGGAGCACAAGGCAGGCGCCGCGGGGAATGCACTGATCCTGGAGGTCAGCACGGTCTGCTTCTTCGTCGCGATCACCGCCCTGGCCTTCGCCCTCCCGCACAGCGGGCTGCGGCACTTCGCCGGCGCCCTGTCCCTGGGGTGGCTCGCGCTCACCGCCTGGGCCACGCTGGCCGTCGGCCGTCCGTTCACGACGGGCATCGCCAAGACGCAGGCGCCGCCCGAGGTGTGGGACACCCCGGTCTTCCGCCGCATCAATGTCGTGATCACCTCCGCCTGGGCCCTCGCCTTCACCGTGACGGGCGTCGCGCTCGCCGCCGTGAGTGCCGCCGGTCTCGGCAGCGCAATATCCGTCCCGGTCCAGGTCGCGGGCTTCGCCCTGCCCGCCGTCTTCACCGCCCGCCATCCCGAGCGCGTCCGTGCCCGCTACGCCCGGCAGGCCGGTGAACCCCTGCTCGCGGACCGCTGAACCGGATACCGGTCCGGTCACCGGCCCCGATCGCCGACGGCTATTCGTCCTCGGGGCGGGTGACCAGCGCGTCCATGGTGCGGGCCCGGACCTCGCGTTCCGCGGCAGCGGCGATGAAAGCGGCGACGTTCCCCGGCCCCACCAGAGCAGCCACGGCCCGGACGGTCCCCTCGGGGAGCCGTACGTCTCCCTGGGCGGACTCCGGCGAGCCGACAGCGGCTGCAGCGGCTGCAGCAGCCGCAGCGACGCCCGCCGTACCGCCGACCTGCTCCGCCGTACCGCCTGCAGGGTCTCCGGCCGGGCCGGCCGCGTCGCCGCCCGCGTGAGCCGTGCCCACGGCGGCCTCGCCGTCCAGATGGTCGCGGAGGTAGCGCGTGGCCATGGCGCGCATGGCGCGGGCGAGTTCGGCGTCGACCGTCTGCTGGGCCAGCGGGCGCAGGCGCCGCACCAGCGCGGCGGCCTCGGCGGCCTCCTCGTCGGTGGGCGAGTGGTCCAAGTACTGCCGGAAGACGTATTCGGTGGTGAAGTCCAGGAACCGGCCCGCTATGTGCTCGACCCTCGTGCGCAGTTCGCGCAGGTGGCCGGTGATGGCGGGCAGGGGCACCCCCGCGGCGTGCAGCTCGACGGCCACGGCCAGCTCCTGCGGGCTCGGGACGAGGAACTCCTCGGGCGGCCCCGGTACGCGCACGAGGACGCCGAGCTGCACCGCCTCCTCCACGGCGGCGTCGTCGGGGACGCCGCCGAAGCGGGCGTCGAGCTCCGCGCGGGTGATCCGGCCCGTCTCCTCGTCCGTCCACGGCCCGTCCACCTCGGCGACCAGCCCGAGGACCCCGCCCAGGCCGCGGCCGGTGTCCCAGGCGTCCAGCAGCTCCTTGATGCTGGCCAGGGTGTAACCGCGGTCGAGGAGCCCCGCGACCTGGTGCAGCCGCGCCAGGTGGGCGTCCCGGTAGACGTTGGCGCGCCCGCGCCGCTCAGGCTTGGGCAGCAGCCCGCGGTCCTGGTACGCGCGGATCGTGCGGACCGTGGCGCCGCTGCGGTGGGCGAGGTCCTCGATGCGGTATTCGTGGGGCCGCTCGGGTCGCCCGGGATGCTCGGACAAGTGGGTCGCTCCTTACGAGAGGGCCGCGCGGCCTATCGCGCCCGCCGCGGTCCGTGCCGCGGGTGAGGTCGCCAGATAGTCAACGGCCCTGCGCAGCGACCCCTCCTTCGAGGGATGGTACGACCGCCGGAGATAGCGGGGCACCGCCGAGCCCAGCTCGCGCCAGCCCGGCAGCAGGCCCTTCTCCACGGCCCGGTTGTGCGCGCGCAGCGAATAGCGCATCCGCCCCACGAGCCGCGGGTCGTTGCGGATCAGGAACCGGGAGCCGTATCCCCACAGGTAGAACAGCGCGGGCGCCGTCACGGCCATGCCCAGGGCGCGGCGGGCGTAGCGCCCGGGGTCGTTCCCGCCGCAGTGCTCGTACATGTCGAAGGCGACCGAGCGGTGTTCGACCTCCTCGGCGCCGTGCCAGCGCAGCAGGTCCAGCATCACCGGGTCGGGCGTGGCCCGGTCGAGGCCCTCGGCCTCCAGCACCCAGTTGCCCAGCACGGCCGTGAACTGCTCGATGGCGGCGATCACCGAGAGCCGGAAGCGCAGCCATTCCCGAGCCGTCACCGGCAGGCCGAACGGGGGCCGCTCACCGAGCAGGACGTCGAAGAGGTAGTCGACGTGGCGGGTGTACGCGCCGGTGTCCAGGCCCTGTGCGGCGAGGTGGCCCAGCACGTACGCGTGCTGCACGCTGTGCGTGGCCTCCTGGCCCATGAACCCCTTGACGTCCTTGAGCAGCGCCGGGTCCCCGACCAGCGGGAGGGCCTCCTTGAACACCTTGACGAACCACCGCTCCCCGGCGGGCAGCAGCAGGTGCAGTACGTTGATGACGTGGGTGGCGGTGGGCTCGTCGGGTATCCAGTGCAGGGGTGTCGCGTCCCACTCGAAGGAGACGCGGCGGGGGGCTATCGTGTGCCCGCCCGCGTGGCCGTCGGTCATTTCCGCTCCTCCGCCGTCCGCTACAGCGGCGGCTCGATCCGGGCGAGGGCCCGCTGCGCCCACGGTGCGAAGCGGGACATGAAGTGGAGGCCGTGGGCCTCGGGGGCGACCGGCACGACCGCCTGATTGCGGACCACCGCCCGCAGGACGGCCTCGGCGACCTTCTCCGGCGGGTAGTTGCGCCGGCCGTAGGCCCGGCCCGCCTTGGTGCGCATGCGCCGCTGCTCCTCCTCGGAGACCCCGGCGAAGCGCGTGGCGCCGGTGATCGGGGTGTTGACGATGCCGGGGCAGATGGCGGAGACGCCGATGCCCTGCCCGGCCAGCTCGGCGCGCAGGCACTCGCTCAGCATCAGCACCGCCGCCTTGGACGTGCTGTAGGCGGGAAGGATCCGGGAAGGCTGGAAGGCCGCGGCCGAGGCCGTGTTGACGATGTGGCCGCCCTGGCCGCGCTCGGCCATCTGCTTGCCGAAGAGGCGGCAGCCGTGGATGACGCCCCACAGATTGACGTCGAGGACCTTGCGCCAGTCCTCGGCCGAGGTGTCCATGAAGGATCCTGCGAACCCGATGCCGGCGTTGTTGACCAGCACGTCCACCACGCCGTATTCGGCGGCGACCTTCGCGGCCAGCTTCTCCATCGCCGCCTCGTCCGAGACGTCGGTGCACTCGCCCCAGGCGCCGGGGGCGCCGATCAGCCGGGCCATGTCGGCCGTACGCACCGCGCCCTCCGGGTCCCGGTCCACGGCGACGACCCGGGCGCCCGCCTCGGCGAACGCGAACGCGGTGGCCCGGCCGATGCCGCTGGCCGCCCCCGTGACCAGCACCAGCCGTCCGGCGAACCAGCGCGCGTACGGGCCGGCGGGCGCGGACTCCGCCGCCCGCCCGCTCCCCTGCCGGGACAGCGCGAACTCGGCGATCCACGCCGCCACTTGGTCGGGGCGGGTGCGCGGCACCCAGTGCTTGGCGGCCAGGTTGCGCCGCACCAGGCCGGGCGCCCACTGTTCCAGGTCGTCGTAGAGCCGCTCGGAGAGGTAGGCGTCACCGGTGGGGGTGATCAGCTGCACGGGCGCGTGGGCGTAGGCATCGGTGCGCGGGCGGCGCAGCCGGGCGCGGATGTTGTCGCGGTAGAGCCAGGCGCCGTGGGAGGCGTCCGACGGCAGGGAGGGCGTCGGATAGCCCGACACCGGGAGCTTCTCCAGGCGCGCCATCAGCTTGGGCCACTGCTTGCCCAGCGGGCCGCGCCAGGCGGCCTCCGGCAGCCCGGGGGTGTGCAGCGCGTACACATACCAGGACCGGGCGCTCTGGCCGAGCATCTGGGCCACCCGCCGCGGGGTGGGCCGCGCCGCGCGCTTGCGGAACCACATCGCGAGGTGGTCGAGGGAGGGGCCGGAGATGGAGGTGAAGGAGGCGATGCGCCCCTCGGTGCGGGCGACGGTGGCGAACTCCCACGCCTGCACCGACCCCCAGTCGTGCCCGACCAGGTGCACCGGGGCGTCGGGGCTCACCGCATCCGCGACGGCCAGGAAGTCGTCCGTGAGCTTCTCCAGGGTGAAGCCCCCGCGCAGCGGCTTCGGCGCCGTGGAGCGGCCGTGGCCGCGCACGTCGTACAGCACGACGTGGAAGCGGTCGCGCAGCCGCTCGGCGACCTCGGACCAGACCTCCTTGCTGTCCGGATAGCCGTGCACGAGCACCATCGTGGGCAGCGAGGCATCGCCCAGCTCCGCCACGCACAGCTCGACCCCGCCCGTACGGATCCGGCGCTCCCGCGCGCCTTCGAGCCCCGCGCTGCCGGCGTTCTCGCTCATGCGGCCCTCTCCTCCTGTGTGCGCCGCACGTGCGGCAGATCGTCGTCCAGCCAGAACGCGCCCTCCTCGGGATCCCGGGAGTCGGTGACCACCAGGAGCTCCTCGAACTTCGCGCCCGTCCCCCGGAAGCCGAGGTGGGGCTCGACCGCCCACAGGCCCGGCCGGGGCGGGTGGTCGGAGAAGCGGTGCGGGCTCCACAGCGGGGACCAGCCCTCCCGGTGCCCGCGGAGGGCGTCGGAGGCGAGCCCCTTGAGCGCCTGGGTGCCGAACCCGAACACATGCGGCGACCAGCGGCGCTCCCTGACCCGGCCCACCTTGTGCGCGATCACCCCGAACGGATAGGCGCGGTGCCGGTTGGCGTAGCCCTGGCGGACCATGAGCCGGTCCACGTCCTCGTATATCTCGCGCAGGGGGCGGCGCTCGCGCACCTCGCGCAGGACGAGCTCCCGGTGCTCCGCGAGATCGGCCATCAGGCGGTCGTGCAGCGGATTCGGACCCAGGCAGCCGGAGTAGCCGATGTCGGCCGTGAAGCCGCGGTGCACCGGGGCCATGTCGAGGATGAAGGGCATCCCCGCCTCCAGCCGCCGGTCGGTCGGGAAGAACTGCAAGGGGACCCGGAAGCCCGCGAACGCCGTGCGGTCCCCGAACCAGGCGAACGGCAGGTGGAACCAGTCCCGCACGCCGTGGCGCCGCAGCCACTCCCGCTGCATCCGGGCCGCCTCGCGCTCGGTGACGCCCGGCCCGAGCTGTGCGGCCACCGCCTCCGCGCAGTCGTAGGCCAGCCGCTGGACTTCCCTGAAGCCCCGTAACCCGCCGGTGAGTTCCCGGGGCACTGCTGAGGTCATGGCCATTCGTCCGTCCCGTGAGTCGACTCCGGTACGCGTCCGTAACGTGACACTGACGAATGTGACAATGACCGGCGGCTGCGTCAAGAGTCGTGCACGGCCTGTGGAAAACCTCTTTCCCGCCCCGCCCCCTCCGCCGCCCCGGCACCGGGCCCCGCACCCGGCACACCCCTCCCTCCGGACCGTTCCCCTACGGGCACGTCAGACCCGAGGACTACACGGAACCAGCCGTCTGGTCTGACGCCTGGTGTGGTACGCGCCACTACCTTCGAAGGTGTGACTGTGATCGCTACCGAAAGCCTCAGCAAGCGGTTCCCCCGGGTGACCGCTCTTGACCGGCTGTCCGTCGACATCACGCCGGGCGTGACCGGCCTGGTGGGCGCCAACGGAGCCGGCAAGTCCACGCTGATCAAGATCCTGCTCGGGCTGTCCCCCGCCACCGAGGGCCGCGCCAGCGTGCTCGGGCTCGACATCGCGACCGAGGGCGCCGCCATCCGCGAGCGGGTCGGGTACATGCCCGAGCACGACTGCCTGCCGCCCGACGTGTCGGCCACCGAGTTCGTCGTCCACATGGCGCGGATGTCGGGCCTGCCCGTCACCGCGGCCCGCGAGCGCACCGCCGACACGCTGCGCCACGTGGGCCTCTACGAGGAGCGCTACCGCCCCATGGGCGGCTACTCGACGGGCATGAAGCAGCGGGTCAAGCTGGCCCAGGCCCTCGTCCACGACCCCCAGCTGGTCTTCCTGGACGAGCCCACCAACGGCCTGGACCCCGTGGGCCGCGACGAGATGCTCGGCCTGATCCGCCGCATCCACACCGACTTCGGCATTTCGGTGCTGGTCACCTCACACCTGCTCGGCGAGCTGGAGCGCACCTGCGACCACGTCGTCGTCATCGACGGCGGCAAGCTGCTGCGCTCCTCCTCCACCAGCGACTTCACCCAGGCCACGGCCTCCCTCGCGGTCGAGGTCACCGACTCCGACACCCACCCGGACGGCACGGCGGCCCTCGCCGCCGCGCTCGCCGCGGCCGGCCTTGCCGTCCAGCCCGTCGGCCAGGCCGGGGAGTTCGCGGCGGCCGGGTCCGGCCACGTCCTCCTCGTGGACGTCACCGGCGACGACACCTACGACACCGTGCGCGACGCGGTCGCCGGTCTCGGCCTCGGCCTCATCCGCATGGAGCAGCGCCGCCACCGCATCGCGGAGGTCTTCCAGAGCGCACACGAAAGGGGCAGCACCGATGCCGCCTGAGACCGCCTCCGCACCCGCGCAGGACGTCATCCACAACATCGGCTACCGCAACTACTCCGGTGCCCGCCTCGGCCGCTCGTACGCCCGCCGCTCGCTCTTCTCGCAGAGCCTGCGCGGCGCGTACGGCCTGGGCCGGTCGGCGAAGTCCAAGGTGCTGCCGATGATCCTGTTCGGCGTGATGTGCCTGCCCGCCGCCATCATGGTGGCCGTCACGGTCGCCACCAAGCTCAACAAGCTGCCGGTGGAGTACACGCGCTACGCGATCATCATGCAGGTCGTCATCGGCCTCTACGTCGCGTCACAGGCCCCGCAGTCCGTCTCGCGCGACCTGCGCTTCCGGACCGTGCCCCTGTACTTCTCGCGTCCCATCGAACGCGTCGACTACGTGACCGCGAAGTTCGCCGCGATGTTCTCCGCCCTGTTCATCCTCACCGCGACGCCCCTGCTGATCCTCTACGTCGGTGCCCTGCTCGCCAAGCTCGACTTCGCGGACCAGACGAAGGGGTTCGCCCAAGGACTGGTCTCCGTGGCACTGCTCTCCCTGCTCTTCGCCGGCATCGGCCTGGTGGTCGCCGCGCTCACCCCGCGCCGCGGCTTCGGCGTCGCCGCCGTCATCGCCGTCCTGACCATCTCCTACGGGGTGGTGAGCACCGTCCAGGGCATCGCCCTGCAGCGCGACAACACCGAAGCGATCGGCTGGATGGGCCTGTTCTCGCCCATCACCCTCATCGACGGCGTGCAGACGGCGTTCCTCTCCGCGACCTCCGCCTTCCCCGACGGCCACGGGCCGAGCACCGCGGCGGGCTTCGTCTACCTGCTCGTGCTCGCCGCCCTGATCGCCGGCTCCTACGGGGTGCTGATGGGCCGCTACCGAAAGGTCGGGCTGTGACCTCGATCCGCATCGACAACGTCTCCCGCTGGTTCGGCAACGTCGTCGCCGTCAACGACGTCTCCATGACCGTCGGCCCCGGCGTCACCGGCCTCCTCGGCCCCAACGGCGCCGGAAAGTCCACCCTCATCAACATGATGGGCGGCTTCCTCGCCCCCTCCACCGGCACCGTCACTCTCGACGGCGCACCCATCTGGCGCAACGAGCAGATCTACCGCCACATCGGCATCGTCCCCGAGCGCGAGGCGATGTACGACTTCCTCACCGGCCTGGAGTTCGTCCGCGCCAACGCCGAACTGCACGGACTGGGCGACTCCGAGGCACAGCGGGCGCTCGCCACCGTCGAGATGGAGTACGCCCAGGACCGCGCGATCAGCACGTACAGCAAGGGCATGCGGCAGCGCGTGAAGATGGCCTCCGCGCTCGTCCACGACCCCTCCGTACTGCTGCTGGACGAGCCCTTCAACGGCATGGACCCGCGCCAGCGCATGCAGCTGATGGAGCTCCTGCGCAGCATGGGCGCCGAGGGCCGCACCGTGCTCTTCTCCTCGCACATCCTGGAGGAGGTCGAGCAGCTGGCCACCCACATCGAGGTCGTCGTCGCGGGACGGCACGCCGCCTCCGGCGACTTCCGCAAGATCCGCCGGCTGATGACCGACCGCCCGCACCGCTACCTCGTGCGCTCCAGCGACGACCGCGCGCTTGCCGCCGCCCTGATCGCCGACCCGTCGACGGCGGGCATCGAAGTGGACGTCCAGGAGGGCGCCCTGCGCATCCAGGCCGTCGACTTCGGGCGCTTCACCACGCTGCTGCCCCGGGTCGCCCGGGAGCACGGCATCCGGCTCCTGACGGTCTCGCCCTCGGACGAGTCCCTGGAATCGGTCTTCTCGTACCTCGTCGCGGCCTGAAAGGAGCCCAGCGCCATGTACAACGCCACCGTCGCACGGCTCACCTACCGGGGCCTCCTGGGCCGCCGCCGTGCCTTCATCCTCTTCGGGCTGCCCGCCCTCCTGATCGGCGTCTCCGTCGTGGTCCGGATCCTCGTCGGCGCCGACGACGGCACCGCGGGCAGCGTGCTGGGCGGCCTCGCGCTGGCCACCATGGTCCCGCTCATCGGCGTCGTCGCCGGGACCGGCGCGATCGGCCCGGAGATCGACGACGGCTCCGTGGTCTACCTGCTGTCCAAGCCGGTCAAGCGCCCCACGATCATCTTCACCAAGCTGATCGTCGCGATCGCCGTCACCGCCGTCTTCTCGGCCGTCCCCACGCTCATCGCCGGCTTCGTGCTCAACGGCAACAGCCAGCAGATCGCGGTCGCCTACGCCGTCGCCGCGGTCGTCGCCTCCATCGCCTACAGCGCGATGTTCCTGCTGCTGGGCACCCTCACCCGGCACGCCGTCGTGGCCGGCCTGGTCTACGCCCTGGTGTGGGAGTCGCTCTTCGGCAGCCTCGTCCCCGGCGCGCGCACCCTGAGCGTCCAGCAGTGGTCGCTCGCCCTCGCCCAGCGCATCGGTGCGGAGGGTGCCGTCTCCTCGGACGTGGGCCTGCCGCTGGCCCTGTCCCTGCTCGCCGGCGTGACGGTGGCGGCGACGTGGTTCGCGGGGCAGAAGCTGCGCTCCCTGACCCTCGCCGGGGAGGAGTGAGCCTCATCCCCCCGAGGCTCACACCCCCAGCGCCCGAGCCTCAATCCCGTACGACATAACGCTGTAGCGCCCGGGCGATCTCCACCTGCTCGGGCGCGAGCGCGTCGTCGCCGTCCTCGACGTCCCACAGGGCGTTCTGCAGCACCCTGCCCAGCGTCCAGCGGGCCGCCCGCCGCCGGTCCAGCCCCAGGACATCGGTCATCAGGTCGAAGCGGCGCAGGACCGCCCGCTGTACGTCACCGGTCGCGGTGATGTCGTCCCACCGGTCGTGCAGGGCGGGCAGCAGTTCGAATCCGGCGTCGCCCACGAGCGGCTTGGGGTCGATGGCGAGCCACGGCTCGCGCGCGGAGCCCGGCACGGGGGCGAGGACGTTGGCGTAGTGGAGGTCCCAGTGCAGCAGCAGGCCGCCCGGCTCGCCGACGACCTCCCGGACGGCCTCGGCGCACGTCTCGACCAGCCGGCGCTCCGAGGGGTCGCGCAGCTCCGGCAGCGCCGTGGGGACGTCCTTCAGCATCGCCCCGGCGACGTCCCCGAGGGAGCGCAGCCCGGCGGGCGCGGGAGCCTTCAGGAGCCGCTCCAGCAGCTCGGCGAGCGTCTGCAGTGAGGCTTCGGCATCCGGTATGGACAAGAGTGAACGGTTGGCGTCCAACCGTTCCAGCAGCATCGTGCCGGTCGCGGCGTCGTGGTCGAGGAGCGCGACCGCCGCGTCACCGTTCCAGGCACCCAGGGCGGCCGGCTCCCCGGCGCTCTCGTCGGTGACCGGCTGGAGCTTGAGCGCCGCCGGGGTGCCGTCCTCCCGCAGCACGGGCAGGACGAGGGCGACCATGCCGTGCGAGGCGGGCCCGTCGATCCGCAGGCCCCAGCGGTCGAGGAAGCGGGCCGCGAGCTCCGGCAGCGCGGCGACCCAGGAGCGGCCGGCCTCCCCGTCGAAATCCTCGTGGAACCCGGCGAGTTCCGCCGGGACGGTGATGCGGTGAGCGGCGTGCATGGGCGACGGTCTCCTCACGACGGGTGGGGAGGCCCCGGAGGGCCTCCTGTCCACCCAACGTCTCAGATCTTCCGATCGCGCCCGGCGCCCATGGCGAGAAGCAGCAGTGCCGCGCAGGCGACGAGCAGCAGGGCGACGGGAAGCGTCCAGCTGTCGGTCGCCTGGTGGACCGCACCGATCGCGAACGGGCCGACGGAGGCGAGCAGGTAGCCCCACGTCTGCGCCATGCCCGACAGGCGGGACGCGGTGTGGGCGTCGCGCGTACGCAGCACCATCAGCGTCAGGGCGAGGCCGAGCAGACCGCCCTGCGCGACGCCCATCAGCGTCGCCCAGACCCACGCGCCCGCCACGGGAGCGGTCAGCAGGCCGGTGACCCCGGCGGCCATGAGGACGACGACCCCCGCGCCGAGCAGGCGCTGGTCGCGCATCCGGCCGGCGACCATGGGCACGACGAACGAACCGGCCATCTGCACCAGCGTGTAGAAGGCGTAGACCATGCCGGCCTCGTTCTTGCTCATGCCCCCGTCGGTGAACACGGTCGGCATCCAGGCGATGCACACGTAGGCGATCAGCGACTGGGTGCCCATCATCAGCGTGACCTGCCAGGCGATTGGCGACCGGGTCAGCTTCGGCCCGCTCTGCGCCGTCCGCACGGGCGTGGCGGCCGCAGCGCCGTGCCGGGCGCCGCGCCGCGCGAGGACGGCCTGCGGGATCCACACGACGGCCGCCACGGCGGCGAGCAGAGCCCAGGAGGCCAGGGAGCCCTGCCAGCCGCCCAGGGCGTTCTCCAGGGGCACGGACAGGGCGGCGGAACCGGTGGCGCCGAGAATCAGCGTGGTCGAGTACAGGGCGGTCATGCTCGCGGCGCGGTCGGGGAAGTCCCGCTTCACCAGGCCGGGCATCAGCACGTTCAGCAGGGCGATCGCCGTGCCGACGAGCGCGCAGCCGACGAAGAGGGCGACGACCGGGGGCGCGATGCGCAGCAGGATGCCGCCGCACAGCAGCAGGAGGGCACCGCACAGGACGGTCTCCGTGCCCCAGCGGCGGGCGAGCTTCGGGGCGACGATCGAGCCCAGGCCCATGAAGAGCAGCGGGATGGTGGTGACGAGGCTGCTCGCCGCGGCCGCCAGGTGGAAGTGGTCACCGATCTCGCCGATGAGGGGCGAGACGCCCGCGAGTGCGGCCCGCATGTTGAGCGAGGCGAGGACGATGCCGGTCATGACGAGCGCGGGGTGGGCGCGCGCGGTGCGGCGCGCGGCGGCCACCGCGGGCCTGGGGGCCGGGTCCTCTTCCGCGTCTATCAGGGGGTCGAGCGTGTCCGGCCTCGTTTCCGACATGGGGGTGCCTTTCCAGGGACGTGCGGTGAGGGGAATGAGGGGCGCTGCGGGTCAGCCCTCGGCGAGGAGGCTCTCCACGGCCTGCTTCGGGCGCTCCAGGAGGGCCCGGGCGGCCCGCGCGGCGGCCTCGGGGTCGCCGGAGGCGATGGCGTCCATGAGGGCGTGGTGGTCGCCGTGGAGGATGCGCGGCATGTCGCGGTCGCCGAGCGCGGTGACCAGCGCCTCGCGGACGGAGCTGCTGAACCAGGCGTAGGTCGCGGTCAGCGCGCTGTTGTGCGCGGCCTCCACAACGGCGCGGTGGAACTCGACGTCGTGGTCGGCGTAGAGCTCCAGGTTGCCGGAGTCGGGCTGGCCCTCGGGGTCCTCGAACGCCGTCTGGGCGTCCAGGGCGGCCTTCATCCGGGCGAGGTCCGCGGGCTCGTGGCGCAGGGCCGCGAGGCGGGCTGCCTCGGCCTCCAGCGCGATGCGCAGCTCCAGCACGTCGCGCACCCCGGCGCGCTGCACGCCGCGCATGATCTCGGCCGGGTCGGCCATGGAGACCACGAACGTGCCCTCGCCCTGCCGCGAGCGCAGCATTCCGGCGTGCACGAGGACGCGGACGGCCTCGCGGACGGTGTTGCGGCCGACCTGGAGCTGCTCGGCGAGCGCGTGCTCGGTCGGGATGCGGCTGCCGATCTTCCACTCGCCGGCCGCGACCTGGGCGCGCAACTGATCCACGACGGTGTCCACGAGGGACTGCCGTCCCGCTGCCCGCAGTGCCATTCGTCCTCCGGTCCCGGCCTCGGCCGCGCATGATTCACCCGATTGCCCAGTCATCCTACAACTCGGCGCGCGGGGCGGCGAGGACGCCGGACGGCTACCGTCGAATGGTGCGTGGACGGGAAGGGCCCCGCGGCTCCGGCACGCCCGGCCGGGGGCCGGCCGTCGCCGCCCGCGCCGCTTCCCTGGCCCGCTCCGGGATCCGTTCCTGGATCCGATCCTCGCCGGGGACGCACATATGGCTGCTCGTCATCGGCATCACCAGCCTCGTCATCGCCGCGGCCGGCCAGGACCTGGCGACGGCCCTGCTGCACCGCACCAGCAGCAACATCCACCAGCTCACCAAGCACCCGCTGCAGTCACTGCTGATCAGCGGGTTCTGGATCGAGAACCCCTCGTCGTTCCTGATCTACGCCGCGCTCTTCGAGGCGCTGCACGCGAACGTGGAGCGCTGGATCGGCACCGCCCGGTGGCTCTTCACCGTCGGCTTCGCGCACATCGCGGCGACGCTCATCAGCCAGGAGATCGTGCTGATGTCGATAGAGGACCACGAGCTGCCGCGGTCGATGAAGAGAGTCGTCGACATAGGCGTCTCGTACGGGCTCGCGGCCGCAGCCGGGATCCTCACCTACCGGATGCCGCGGCCGTGGCGGTGGCTCTACCTCGCCGGAGTGGTGCTCTTCTTCGGCCTGCCGCTGGCCACGGGCGGCACCTTCACCGACGTGGGGCACGCGATAGCCGTGGCCATCGGCCTGGGCTTCCGGCAGTTCACGCACGGCCGCCCGGCATGGGACTTCGCGCGCGTGCCCGAAGCCCTGCGACAGGCGGCCGCAGCCGTGACGTCGGGGACGGTCAGCCGAAGAGACGCTCCAGGACCGTAGCGATCCCGTCGTCCTCGTTCGACCCGGTGACCTCGTCGGCGACGGCCAGCAGCTCCGGATGGGCGTTGGCCATGGCCACGCCGTGGGCCGCCCAGCCGAACATCGGTATGTCGTTGGGCATGTCACCGAAGGCGATCGTGTCGGCGGGCTTCATCCCGAGCCGGCGCGCGGCCAGGGACAGGCCGGTGGCCTTGCTCAGCCCCAGCGGCAGCAGCTCGACGATGCCCGCACCCGCCATCGTCACGCCGACCATGTCACCCGCGGCCGCCCGCGCGGCCTCGGCCAGGGCGTCGTCGTCGAGCTCCGGGTGCTGAAGGTAGAGCTTGTTCAGCGGCTCGGCCAGGAGCTCGTCCCGGTCGTGGGCCGGGACGGCCGGCAGGGGGCCCTCCTGGATGCGGTAGCCGGGGGTGACGAGCACCTCGCCGTCGAGGCCGTCGCGGCCCGCGGCGAGGTGCAGCGGACCGGTCTCGGCCTCGATCTTGGCGATGGCCAGCCCGGCGAGCCGCCGGTCCAGCGTCACCGACGTCAGCAGCCGGTGCTCGCCCGCGTGGTAGACCTGCGCGCCCTGCGCGCACACCGCCAGGCCCTGGTAGTCCAGCTCCTGGAGGATGTGGCGCGTCCACGGGACGGCCCGCCCGGTCACGACGATGTGCGCGGCACCCGCCTCCGTGGCCAGCTTCAGGGCGGACCTGGTGCGCTCCGAGACGGTCTCGTCGGAGCGCAGCAGGGTGCCGTCGAGGTCGGTCGCGACGAGACGGTAGGGCAGCGGAGAGGCAGGGCCGTCGGTCACTGTGTTGTTCCGTTCGCTTCTCCGCCTGCGCGGCGCAGAGGTGCGGGTTTCGTTGCCGGGCGCGCCCCGGCGGCCGCGCATGCGCCGCTCACCGTGCGACGGGCTCCAGCACCTCGCGCCCGCCCAGGTACGGACGGAGCACCTCGGGCACGCGCACCGAGCCGTCGGCCTGCTGGTGGTTCTCCAGCAGCGCCACGATCGTGCGCGGCACCGCGCACAGCGTGCCGTTGAGGGTGGCCAGCGGCTTGACGGTCTTGCCGTCGCGCAGGCGGACGGACAGCCGCCGCGACTGGAACTCGTCGCAGTTGGAAGTCGAGGTCAGCTCGCGGTACTTGCCCTGGGTCGGGATCCACGCCTCGCAGTCGAACTTGCGCGAGGCGGACGCGCCCAGGTCACCCGTGGCGACGTCGATCACCTGGTAGGGCAGCTCGAGGCTGTTCAGCCACTGCTTCTCCCACTCCAGCAGGCGCGCGTGCTCGGCCTCGGCGTCCTCCGGCGCGACGTACGAGAACATCTCGACCTTGTCGAACTGGTGGACGCGGAAGATGCCGCGGGTGTCCTTGCCGTACGTACCCGCCTCGCGGCGGAAGCACGGCGAGAAGCCGGCGTAGCGCAGCGGGAGCTGCGAGGCCTCGAGGATCTCGTCCATGTGGTACGCCGCGAGCGGCACCTCGGACGTGCCCACCAGGTAGAAGTCGTCCTTCTCCAGGTGGTAGACGTCCTGCGCGGCCTGGCCGAGGAAGCCCGTGCCCTCCATGGCGCGCGGCTTGACCAGGGCGGGCGTCAGCATCGGGGTGAAGCCGGCGGCCGTGGCCTGGGCGATGGCGGCGTTGACGAGCGCGAGCTCCAGCAGGGCGCCGACGCCCGTCAGGTAGTAGAAGCGCGAGCCGGAGACCTTGGCGCCGCGCTCGACGTCGATCGCGCCGAGCAGCTGGCCGAGCTCCAGGTGGTCCTTGGGCTCGAAGCCCTCGGCGGCGAAGTCGCGCGGGGTGCCGATGGTGTCCAGGACGACGAAGTCGTCCTCGCCGCCGCGCGGCACGTCGGGGTGGACCAGATTGCCGATCTGCAGCAGCAGGCGCTGCGCCTCGGCGGCGGCCTCGTCCTGCTCGGCGTCGGCGGCCTTGACGGCGGCGGACAGCTCGCCGGCCTTCTTCAGCAGCGCGGCCTTCTCGTCGCCGGCGGCCTTGGGGATGAGCTTGCCGAGCGCCTTCTGCTCGGAGCGGAGTTCGTCGAAGCGGACGCTGGACGACCTGCGCCGTTCGTCGGCGGAGAGCAGTGCGTCGACGACGTCGACATCCTCTCCACGGGCGCGCTGGGAGGCGCGCACACGGTCGGGGTCCTCACGAAGCAGGCGAAGGTCAATCACCCCTCCAGGCTACCGTTGCGGACGCGATCACTCGACGGCATATTCCTCTTGATGGTGTTTTGCCCCATTTTGGGCGTTCGGAAAAGGCTGTGAATAATCAGAGCCGCCGGTGATCGGGAAGGTGCTGAAAAGCCGTCGGAGCGGACGGCCGGGGAATGGCTGCGCTTTTGCCGAAAAGGGGGCATAGCGGTGGCGTGGGGGTCTGATCCGCTTGCGCGCGGCGGGAGTTGGCCCGCTCCTTGTCCACAGGAGGGCGCCCCTCCGCTTTCTTTGTCCACAGGCTGTGCGTGAAATCTGTGGACGCCGGAATCGAACGTTCCGTCCGCTTCTGTCCTGCGCCGTGTATTCCTTGGTCAAACCTCGCTCGGCCACTCATTCGGGTGGTATCGCCTCGCTCTAAAGGGTTATTCACCGACATTCCGCTGACGGGTGCGCTGTGGGCAGCCCGATCGGGCGAACCTAGGTGCTGTGGATGACGGCCCTATGGCTAGAGCGATTTGTCGACCTTGACCGATTCGCAGGGCGGTGCAGGTGCCTCGTTCTGTCGACTTATCCCCAGGTCGAGAACCCCCTGTGGATAACTCTGGGGATGTCCGCGCCGACGGCTACCGTCGAGACGTGGACACCAACGACTCCCGCTTACGCGCGGCCGGCCCGGGTGCGGCCTGCTCAGGCCCGGCCGTCCTGGCAGCGCACCAGCCAGTCCGCCGCCGTCACGAACTCCTCGTCCGACGTGCCGTAGCGCGCCGGGCCGACCTCCGCCGGATCCACGCCCGCCCGGGGATACGAGCCGAGGAACCGCACCTGCGGGCAGATCCGCTTCAGCCCCATCAGCGCCTCGCCCACACGCCGGTCGGTGATGTGCCCCTCCGCGTCGATCGCGAAGCAGTAGTTGCCGATGCCCTCGCCCGTCGGGCGGGACTGGATGAGCATCAGGTTCACCCCACGCGTCGCGAACTCCTGCAGCAGCTCCAGCAGGGCGCCGGGGTGGTCGTCGCGCAGCCACACCACGACGGAGGTCTTGTCCGCGCCCGTCCGCGCCGCGGGCCGCGCCGGACGGCCCACCAGCACGAACCGGGTCTGCGCGTTCTGCGCGTCGTGGATGTCGGTGACCAGCGGCTCCAGCCCGTACGTGGCCGCCGCGAACTCCCCGGCGAACGCGGCGTCGAAGCGCCCCTCCTGCACCAGGCGCGCGCCGTCCGCGTTGGAGGCCGCCGACTCCCAGAGCGCGTCCGGCAGATGCGTGGCGAGCCACTTGCGCACCTGCGGCTGCGCCACGGGGTGGCCGGTCACCGTCTTGATGTCCGCCAGCCCGGTCCCCGGGCGCACGAGCAGCGCGAAGGTGATCTGCAGCAGCACCTCGCGATAGATCATCAGCGGGGCGCCCGTGGCGAGCTGGTCGAGCGTCGCGGTGACGCCGCCCTCCACCGAGTTCTCGATGGGCACGAGCGCGCCCGCCGCCTCGCCGTTCCGCACGGCGTCCAGCGCCGCCGGCACGGACACCATCGGCACCAGCTCCCGCGTCGCCGCCTCCGGCAGCGTCCGCAGCGCGGCCTCGGTGAACGTGCCCTCGGGGCCGAGATAGGTGTAGCGGCTGGCCGACATCACGCTGGCTCCTCGATCGTCTGGGGGCTCGCCACGATACCGAGCGCCCTGGCGGCGGGCCCCGCGCGCTGAGCAGCGGCCCGGTCCGTCCCCGCGGGGCGAGGAGCACGGCCGGGCCCGGCGACCCTCGGTCCCCGGGCCGCCCTCAGCCCTCCAGCCCTAGCCCTCCAGCAGCCGCTGCCCCACGTACTCGCCCGGCGCGCAGCCGCCCGGCACCGCGTAGAGGCCGCTCGACTCGTGCCGCAGGAAGCGGGAGAGGCCGTCACCGCGGTCCAGCTTCCGCTGCACCGGCACGAAACCCTTCAGCGGGTCCGCCTGCCAGGCGACGAACAGCAGGCCCGCGTCCGGAGCCCCGTCATCGAGGAAGCCGTCATGGTAGGAGAACGCCCGCCGCAGCATCGTCGCGCCCCGGTTGGACGCCGGCGACGCGACGCGGATGTGCGCGTCACCCGCGATCGCCAGCGACCCGTCCTCGCGGAACTTGTTGAGGTCCACCGGCGTCGTCTCCGTGCCGCCGGACAGCGGCGCCCCGTCCGACTTGCGGCGGCCGATCACCTTCTCCTGGCGCTCCAGGGAGAGGTTGTCCCAGCTGTCGAGCAGCATGCGGATGCGCCGCACCACCGCGTACGACCCGCCCGCCATCCAGGCGTCCGCGCCGCTGCGGTCCTCCGGCACGTAGACGTGGCCCGTGAAGCGGGGGTCCGACGGCTTGGGGTTGTTGGTGCCGTCGACCTGGCCCATCAGGTTCCGGGCGGTCATCGGCTGCGCCGTGGCCCCAGGCGTCCGGTTGAAGCCGTTCATCTGCCAGCGCAGCCGTGCCGCGCTCCCGGCCTGCTGCTGGAGCAGCCGCAGCGCGTGGAAGGCGACGAGGGCGTCGTCGGCGCCGATCTGCACCCACAGGTCGCCCTCGCTGCGCTTGGGGTCGAGCGCGTCGGCGGTGAATGCGGGCAGCGGCTCCAGGGCGGCGGGCCGCTTCGAGGCGAGCCCGGTCCGGTCGAAGAACGTCCGGCCGAAGCCGAAGGTGACGGTCAGGGAGCAGGGGCCCGCGTCGAGCGCGACCCCGGAGTCGTCGCCCTTGGGCGTCCGCCCGGCCATGAGGTCGGCAGCGGTCGCCGACCACCGCCGCAGCAGCGCGGCCGCGGCCTTGCGGTCGGCGCCCGGCGCGAGGTCGAAGGCGGCCAAATGGCCGCACGTCTGCGCGGGATCGGCGATCCCGGCCTGGTGCACGCCGTGGAAGGGTCTGCTCCCGGAGCCGACGCCGTTCAGCGGGGCCGGGTCCTTCCGTACGGTCTCGGTGGCGAACGCCCCGGCCGCACCGCCCGCGACGAGCCCGGCCGCGCCCGCGGCGCCGGCCGTGCCGAGCAGCCGGCGGCGGCTGACGCCCTTCGCGGCGCGGGCCTGCGCGGGCCGGCCGGGCTGCTCGCCCCGGCCGGGGCCCGTCTTCGCGGCCCCGGCACCTCCCGCCGGCTTGGTGGCCGCGGCGGTTCCCGCCGCCGTGGAGGTCTTGGCTTCCTTCGCGGCCTTGCCGGGCTTGCCGGCCTTCGTGGCCTTCGTGCCCTTCACTGCCCGTGCAGGCTCCTCGGCCTGCGGGGCCTTCCCGGCCTGCGGGCCCTGGGAGGTCTTCTCTTCGTCCTGGGATCGTTCAGTCATCAGTTGATCTTCACGTTCCTGATCTCCGTGATCTGGTCGATGTCGGAGGTCCGTACGGTCAGGGTGAGCTGCCACTCGCCGGCCATGGGCAGCTGGAAGCCGGAGGCCTGCCAGCGGCCGGCCGGGCCGCGCTTGAGGGACGTGCGCAGCGGGCCGATGTTCTTCCGCGTCTCGGTGAAGGACACCTCCAGCTCCGGTACGTCGACGGCCTTGCCGGCCGGGTCGGTCACGGAGACGTCGAGGGAGTTGTTGCCCGAGCGCGCCGGGTCGATACGTACGACGGCCGTGCCTCGCCCGTTCGTGCCACCCGTGTCGTACGGGATCTTCACCTCGGCCGGGCCGGAGGCATCCGGCGCGGCGGTCCGGGCGCCGCCGGAAGAGGCGGCCTGCCGCTGTTCGGTCTCGGCCCGCCCGGGCTGGGTGCCGGTGAGGAGGGTGGTGACGGCGAGCACGGCGACGGCGACCCCGGCCTCGGCCAGGACGGAGCGCCGCAGCCCGCTGCGGCCTTCGTCCGCGTCGCGCCGCCGCTGCCCGGCGGCCTTCTCCAGGGCCTCCCGCTGGCGCGCGAGCTGGGCGGCCCGCTCGGGAGAGGTGTCCTTGTCCTCCCGGGAGGGGCCCGCCGCCTTGGCGGCACGGGCCTGGCCGGCCGCCTTGGCCTGGACCGGCTTGGCGGACGGCGCCGGCTTCTTCGCCGCCGGGCGGCGGTCCGTGAGCCGGCCCGTCCAGCGCCGCGAGAAGTACGCGAGGCCGAGCATGCCCGTCACGAGCGCGACCTTGAGGAGGAGCCAGCGGCCGTACTCCGTGCCGGTGAGCGCGCCCCACGAGCCGACCTGGCGCCAGGACTGGTAGAGGCCGGTCGCCACCAGCACGCACACCGAGGTGAAGGCGAGCCGGGAGAAACGCTGCACGTCCGCCCGCCGGACCGGCTCTCCCGTCCACAGCACGGCCAGGAGGGAGGCCAGGCCGCCCAGCCACACCGCGACGCCCAGCAGGTGCAGGACGTCGAACGGCATCGCGAGCCAGGGCTGCAGGCCCGCCGAGGCGTGCTCGGCCATGGCCCAGGTCGCCGCGAGCCCGACGGCGACCACCGCGCCGCCGATCGCGAGCCCGTAGGCGACGTCGCGGCGCTCCATGCCGCTGCGGTCGCCGTCCTCGCGGGCGTACGAGCCGAACAGGACGGCGAGGAAGACCGCGGCGGCGCTCAGCAGCAGCAGGCGGGACAGCAGTGCCGCGCCCGGCTTGGTGGCCAGGACGTCACCGAGGAGGGACAGGTCGAAGGCGGCGCCGATGCCCTTGCCGCCCGTGTACGGGCCGCGCAGCAGCAGGAGCGCCGAGGTCGCGGCGAAGAGGGTGATCCAGCCGCCGACCGCGATGCGCTGCACCGGCCGCGAGGAGCGGCAGACGCCTGCGAACACGCAGCCGCCGACGAGGAGGAGGTAACCGGCATAGGCCGCATAGCGACCTGTGGTGTAGAGAGCGTCGACGACCGGGTCGGCCTCGGCCGTCGTCACTTTCGCCGCCGTCTTCGACGGCGCGCCTATGGAGAAGGTGAAGGCCCCGGCCACCGGGTGGCTGTCCGCGGAGACGGCCTGCCAGGCCACCGTGTAGGTGCCGTCGGCGATTCCGCCGGCGAGCCCGACGGACGCCGTGTTCGACTTGCCGTCCACGTGCGCCGGCTTGCCCTCGTCGACGCGCTTGCCCTGCGGGTCGAGGATCCGCACGGAGTCCGCGCTGAGCAGGACGCCCTCGGAGAAGGTGAGCTTCACCTTCTCGGGCGCGACGGGCACCACCGACCCGGAGGCCGGGTCGGTGGAGGTCAGCGCGGCGTGCGCCGAGGCGCTGCCCGCCCCGGGCCCGAGCGCGCAGAGCAGCGCGGCGAGCAGCGTGCCGAGGACCGGCAGCAGCCGCCCGGCGGTCAGGGTCTTCATCGCACGTCAGTCCTTGGGACGGAACGTCGTGGACTCCACCGGCACCTTGACCTTGACCGGTCCGGCGGTGGCGAAGTGCAGCGTGAACTCGATCTTCTCGCCGACCTTCGGCTTGTGGCCGAGCTTGCCGAGCATCAGGTGCGTGCCGCCGCGCGCGAGCTTCAGCTCGCCCTTGGCCGGCACGTCGAGCGCGGCCGCGTGCTTCATCTGCGAGCCCTCGGTGGTGTGCATGGTGATGTCACCGGAGAGCGGGCTGGTGACCTTGGTGAGCCGGTCGGCCTTGCCGCCGTCGTTGCTGACGGTGAGGTAGGCGGCGGCCATGTCGGTCATCGCGGGCTGCGGCAGGTAGGCGCCGCTGACCGAGAGCTTCGGCTTGTCGGACGCCAGGGCGTCCTTCTCGGACTGGCAGCCCGTGAGCAGCAGGAGCCCTCCGGCGAGGACGAGCGGCAGGGTGGCGGCGGTGGCGGCGGTGGTCTTGCGCATTACGGGTTCTCCCCCTTGATGATCTTCGGGAGATCCTTGGAGTACTGGTCCTTGCTGGTTTCGGTGGTGTATATCCAGTGCCCGCCGTTGTCCTTCGGCGAGAAGCCGACCACCTCGGCTCCGTGGCTGACGGTGATGGAGCCGTCCTTCTCCTTCTTCGGCTTCTCCACGAAGATGCCGACGCTCTTCGCCGCCGCCTGGATGGTGGCGAAGTCACCGGTGAGGCCGACGATGTCCTTGCCGCCCTGGGCGTCCAGCCACTCGCGCATGCGCTTGGGCGTGTCGCGCTCCGGGTCGGTGGTGACGAAGACGACCTGGAGCTTCTCCTGGTCCTCCTCGGACAGCGTCTTCTCGGCCGCGGCGATGTCGGCGACGACCGTGGAGCACACGTCGGGGCAGTAGGTGTAGCCGAAGTAGAGGAGGAGCGGGCGCCCCTTGGTCGCGTTGACCAGCTCGTACTTCTTGTCGTCCGTGTCGGTGAGGACCAGGTCGGGCTTGGTCTTCGGGGTGTCGAGGGTGATCGCGGCCTTCTTCGGCGCCGCGGAGACGTCGGCCAGGGGCTTGTCGCCGCCGTCGTCCGAGCCGCCGCCGCAGGCGGTCAGCGTGAGCGCGGCGGCCGTGGCCAGGGCCGCGCCCAGTATGCGGGTGCGCATGGAGCTCTTCTCCAGAGAGGGGTCGGTGGTGCGGGGGCGGGGCGCCGGCCCCGGTGAGGGGCCCGGCGCCCGGCCGGTCCGTGCGTCAGGCAGTCGGGCGGCGGCGCCCGGCGAGCACGCCGAAGGCGACGCCCGCCGCGCCCACGACGATGCCGACGATGCCGAGCGTGCGGGCGGTGGTGTCGGAACCGCCGTCGCCCTCGCCGGTCTTCCCGGACGCGTTCTCGGTCTTGTCGTCGCCCTTGGCGGCGTCCTTGACGCCGTCCTTGGCGTCCGCCTTCTTGCCGTCGGCGGCGGCCTTGGCGACGAGCTTCAGGGTGGGCGCGGGGTGCTCGGCCTCGGCGCCGCCCGGCTTCGACAGGTCGATCCAGCGGACGACGTCGTCGTCGGAGTACGTCTGGAGCGCCTTGAAGACCAGCTCGTCGGCGTCCTCGGGCAGCTTGCCGACGGACAGCGGGAACTGCTGGAACTGGCCCGGCTCGATCTTGCCGCCGGTCCAGGTGATCTTGCTGACGGCTTCCTCGATCGTCTTGCCGTGCGTCTGCAGCGGCTTCTCCAGCTTGGTCTTCTCGACCTTCACCTCCCAGCCGGGGACCGGCTGGGGCATCACCGACGAGAGCGGGTGCTTCGGGTCGAGGGTGACCTCGAGCTTCACGGTCGAGGCGTTGTCCTTCTCGTTCGGCACCTTGAAGGCGATCGTGCTGTAGCCGCCCTTCTCGGCGGTGCCGGGCTGGACGCTCACGTGCGCGGCGGCGGGGCCGGCGAGGAGCAGGACGGTGCCGGCGGCGACGGCGCCGATGACGGGGAGGCGGCGGCGAGCGGTCTTGGCGTTCATGGGGACGCTCCGGGGGCAGGAGGAATCGGTGAAGGGGGGTGGCACGCGTGCGGCGACGACGACAGTGCGACCCGCCCTCCTGCCCGGACGCCCGAATGCCCGGGATGCGCCTTGTGCGCGGGCGTGCGCGAGCGCGCTGCAGAGCGGGAGGCGCCCGGCTGCTCGGGGGAAGCGGAAGGGGAAGGGGGTGTCGCGTCGTCAGGCCGCGAGGGCGAAGGCCGGCGGGCCCCGCCTGATCACGAAGTGCTGGAGCACCGGCTCCGTCGCGGGCCGCTCCTCGTCCGCGGACAGACGCGGGCCCGCGGCCGGCGGCTTCCCGGCGGCCGTCTCCCTCAAGGCGCCCACGAGCGCGAAGGCGGTGCGCAGCGCCCGTACGAGGGAGGCCTCCGCGATCTCGCGCGCGGACCGCTCCGAGAGCGCGACCACTCGCCACAGCGCCACCTCGCCGCGCCGCAGCAGCCAGCCCGCGGCGAGCGCCGCGAGCAGGTGGCCGAGCAGCATCGGCAGCGAGAGGGGGAGTGCGTCGAGCAGCGAGCCGAAGGGCGTTCCGGAGGGCACCGCGGAGTGCATTCCGGAGCCCGCGCCGGTGCCCGCCGCCGCCTCTGCCTGCTGCATGGGGTGCACGGCCGGGTCGAGGCCCGCGTCGGTGATGACGCGGCGGGCGTCGGACGCGGACATGAGGTGCGGCTGGTTGCAGACCAGCTTCGAAGCGAAGGTGATCAGCCGGCCTTCGGTGGCCGTCTGCCGCGCGGCCACCCCGGCGGCCTGCTGGCCGATGCCGAAGAGCGTGTGCAGTGCGAGCTGCCCGGCCGCCAGACCCGCGGCGATCGACGGCAGCGAACGCTCCCGCCCCGCCAGCGGCACGGCCACGGCGAACACCGCCACGAAGCCGGCCGCGAGGGTCCACAGCGGCACCTTCGCGCACGACGCCAGCACGTGCCCGCCCGCGGACAGCAGAACGCAGACCGCGGTGAACACCGCGGCCCGGATCAGTCGCAGATCGGCGCCGACACGCCCGACGGGGTGAGACATGGCTGCGCCATCATCCCACCGGGCTTACCCCTCCCCTACAGCAGGGGGCGCTCGATCTCCACCCGGCAGGGGCGCACCGGCGCACTCCCGTCTACTTCCATACACCGATGCACCCGCCGGGCGCGTCGTCCGAATGAGCGGTCTCACACGCTCCGGAGGCTTACGGGGCGTCAGGGCTGGCTATACGTATCGGTATGTCGAGCCGCGGCCAGGAGGCTGAGCATGAGCATTTGGTGGTCACTCCATCTGCGGCGGGAGGCCGCGAGCGTTCCGCTCGCGCGGCGGTTGCTGATCGGCGCGATGGAGACGGCCGGCGTCGACCCCGATATTTCCTATGATCTTTCGCTCGCCCTGAGCGAGGCGTGTGCGAACGCCGTCGAGCACGGAGGCGATTCCTCCACGGGCTATCTCGTGACGGCGTTCATCGACGGCGACACCTGCCGGATCGAGGTCACCGATTCCGGCCCGGGCTTCCCGGAGCAGCCCCGTCCGCACGAACGCCGCCGGCAGCGTCCGCAGCCGCCGCGGCCCCTGGCCCCCGCCGAGGACGAGCACGGCAGGGGCCTCTTCCTTATCGAGTCGCTCACCGACCACGTCCGCGTGCGCAACCGCCCGGGCCGCCAGGGGGCCGTGGTCACCTTCGACAAGATCCTCAAGTGGAGAGAGGACGCGGCACTGCTCCGCGCGTCGTGATCTCCGCGGCGTGATCGCTGTTCCGTAATCCTGGATCCTGGTGTCGTGATCTCCGCGTCGCGACCCCCGCGGCGCGGCGCCCGTGATCCCCGAGTCCCCCGGCCCTCACTCGATCGTCAGCGGTACCGGGTGGACCTCCGTGACCGGGTGCCCGGCCTGGGCGTGGACACGCTTGACCGCATCCGCCGAGGGCGCCTCGGACAGGCAGTAGACGGTGCCCGAATTCGGGTCCGCCCAGGCCCGCTCGAAGTGCACGCCCTCCTCCGCCTCGATGGCCAGGTCCCTGCGGTGAGCTTCCTGGAGCTGGTCGGCGGTGATGCCCTTCATCCCGTGATGGACGTCCATGTACTTGCTCATGGCTCCCACACCTCCCTGGGTGCGCCCTATGTGGCCATGATGCGCTCAGGGGCCCCCGCGGACCACCGCAGGGACCCCCGAGCGGCCGGAGCGCCTCAGCCCTTCAGGGACGCCATCCACGCCTCGACGTCCGCGGACGTACGGGGCAGCGCCGCCGACAGGTTCCGGTTGCCGTCCTCGGTCACCAGGATGTCGTCCTCGATGCGGACGCCGATGCCCCGGTACTCCTCGGGCACGGTGGTGTCGTCCGCCTGGAAGTACAGGCCGGGCTCGACGGTCAGGACCATGCCGGGCTCCAGGACGCCGTCCACGTACGTCTCGGTACGGGCGACCGCGCAGTCGTGCACGTCCAGGCCGAGCATGTGGCCGGTGCCGTGCAGGGTCCAGCGGCGCTGCAGCCCGAGCTCCAGGACGCGCTCCACCGGGCCCTCGATCAGACCCCACTCCACCAGCTTCTCGGCCAGCACGCGCTGCGCCGCGTCGTGGAAGTCGCGGTACTTCGCGCCCGGCCTGACCGCCGCGATGCCGGCCTCCTGCGCCTCGTACACCGCGTCGTAGATCTTGCGCTGGAGGTCGTTGTACGCGCCATTGATCGGCAGCGTGCGGGTGACGTCGGCGGTGTAGAGGCTGTGCGTCTCCACGCCCGCGTCCAGCAGGAGCAGCTCGCCGGAGCGGACCGCGCCGTCGTTGCGCACCCAGTGCAGGGTCGTGGCGTGCGGGCCGGCGGCGCAGATGGAGCCGTAGCCGATGTCGTTGCCCTCGACGCGGGCGCGCAGGAAGAACGTGCCCTCGATGTAGCGCTCCGAGGTGGCCTCGGCCTTGTCGAGCACCTTCACGACGTCCTCGAAGCCGCGCACGGTGGAGTCGACGGCCTTCTGCAGCTCGCCGATCTCGAAGGCGTCCTTCACGAGCCGCTGCTCGCTGATGAAGACGCGCAGCTCCTCGTCGCGCTCGGCGGTGACCTTGTCGGCCAGGGCCTCCTCGATGCCGGCGTCGTGGCCGCGGACGGCGCGGACCGGGCCGGTGGCCGCGCGCAGGGCGTCGGCGAGCTCGCGGACGTCCTTCGCCGGCAGGCCCAGCAGCTGCTCGGCCTCGGTGAGGCTGTGGCGGCGGCCGACCCACAGCTCGCCCTGGCCGTCGAGCCAGAACTCGCCGTTCTCGCGGTTGGAGCGGGGCAGCAGGTAGATCGTCGCCCGGTGGCCCTCGGCGCCGGTGGGCTCCAGGACGAGCACGCCGTCCTCGGTCTGGTCACCGGTGAGGTACACGTACTCCGTGGAGGCACGGAAGCTGTACTCGGTGTCGTTCGAGCGGGTCTTGAGGTTCCCCGCCGGGATCACCAGGCGCTCCCCGGGGAAGCGTGCGGAAAGCTCGGCGCGGCGGCGGGCCGTGTGCGGCGCCTGCTCGACGGGCTGCAGGTCGCGCAGCTCGGTATCGGCCCAGCCGGACTTCATGTTTGCGGCCAGCTCGTCGGAGACGGCGGGGTAGAGGCCGTTCTTCCGCTGCTTGATCGGCTCGTCGCCTTCGGGGTTCTCGGGCGCGGGCTGCTGCTCGGTCACTGCTTTCCTCCTCGGACGGGGCGCTTTCCATCGTATGTGCGACCGAAATACGAGGAAACTATGAGGAAAATCCGAGGAAGGGGAAGAGGAAGAAGGAGAAGAAGGAGGGGGCGGGGCCGGAGGCGCGCCGGTCACTCGAAGTGGGCCGCCAGCAGGACGACGTCCTCGCTCCCGTCCCAGGCGCTGCGGCCCTCCTGCGGCAGCATTGTGCGCAGCACGTGCTCCACCAGGGCCTCCGGGTCCCGGCGAGCGGCCTTCGGCACACCGGCCGCCGCGGTGCGCAGCCGCGCGAAGGCCCGGTCCATCGGCCGGCCGGTCCGGTGCAGCAGACCGTCGCTGTAGAAGAGGAGCGTTTCTCCGGGGGCGGGCTCGATCTCGACGCTGGGCGCTTCCCAGCAGGCGAGCATCCCGAGCGGAGCGGACAGCGACGTCTCGACGAACTCGACGCGGTGGTCGCCGATGATCAGCGGCGGGCAGTGGCCCGCCCCCGCCAGGAGGACCTTGCGCTCGGCCGGCTCGCAGTACGCGAAGAGCGCCGTCGCGGCGCGGGCCGGCTCGGTGAGCCGCAGCAGGAGCTCGAGATCGGAGAGGACCGCGACCGGATCCTCCCCTTCCATGACGGCGTACGCCCGCAGAGAGGCCCGCAGCCGGCCCATGGCCGCCACGGCGCTGGGGCCGGAGCCGGTCACTCCACCCACGGCCAGGCCGAGCGCGCCCTCGGGCAGCGGCAGCGCGTCGTACCAGTCGCCGCCGCCGAGCGGGCCGGTGCGGTGCCGGACGGCCAGCCGGACGCCCGGCGTCCGGGGCAGCCTGCTCGGCAGGAGCTCCTCGCGGAGCGTCGCCACGGCCTCCCGGGCCTCGGCCAGTTCGAGCTGGCGGGCGAGGTGTTCGGTGGCGTGGTCGCGGTAGAGGCCGACGAGGTGGCGCTGCCGCTCGGTGGGCTCGGCCGGTTCGTCGTACAGCCAGACGGCCGCGCCGATCCGGCCCGCGTTGTCGGTCTCCAGGGGGACGGCGTAGCTCGCGCCGTAGCCGAGGCGGGCGGCGACCTCGCGGTGACGGGGGTCGAGGCCCTCGTCGGAGGCGACGTCGGGGTGGGCGGTGCCCGTACGGGAGCCCGTCGGGGGCAGATCGTCGAACAGCCGGCCGTAGGGACCGGGGACGGCCTCCTGCGCGGCATCCGCTCCGGAGGATTCGGGGGCACCGGGGGCTCCGGAGACACCGGAGGCTTCGGGGACATCGGAGGCCTCAGGGGCGTCGGAGGCTCCGAAGTCTCCAGAGACCGCAGAGGTCCCGGCGGTCCCGGAGATCCCGGAGATCCCGGAGGCTCCGGATGCCGCGGGCTTCGCCCCGGCCTGCGGAATGGTCTCGATGTGGCCGAGGTCCGCGTGGTCCAGCCCGAAGCCGACGGTGACGGGGTGGTCGCGGCCGGGGCCCGTGGCCGGGTGCAGCGTGACCAGGCCGCGGCGGGCGCCCACGAGCGTCGCGCCCGCCCGCAGGGCCTCGTGGAGGGCGGCGTCGAGGGAGGTGGTGCGGGTGAGCCGCTCGGTGAGCTCCTGGAGCGTGGTGAGGTCGGAGATCCAGCCCGCGAGGCGGTCCTGGACGAGGGCGTTGGGCGCGGGGAGGGAGGGACCGGGCAGAAGTGCCGGGCCGGAGGAACCCGAGGAGTCCGGGGAGCCTGAGGAGGCGGCAGCGGCGGACAGGTCCGTGGAGTCGCCGGTGTCTGCTGATGCATCTGCTCCGGGCGCTCCGGGAGCAGCGGGGGAGAGGGGATCTGCGGAGGAGGCGGCAGATGCGGAGGCGGGAGTCTGCGCGGGAGCGGGGAGCGGAGGATTGATTCCGGCCACTTTCGGCAGGTGGGGCGTGGTCATGGCCGGCTACCCGGACCGGGTGGGCCCGCGACGCTCCGGGCGCTCGTGTGCACCAGGGCCCGCGGCACTTCGCCGCTCCCTCTTGACCACCGTCTTGACCTGTGTTTTCTCATGAATAGCATCGCAAACCCCCTGTCGCGTTGCGCGCTATCGGTGCTCCACATGTACACGCCCGGGCAAGGAGATGTCCAGCATTGAACCGGTGGGATTGGTGGTGTCTATGGGGTTTCAAAGTTGGCCGGAAAATGGTCCAGAGGCCATGGATTTGCGGTCGACTGACGTTGCTCGACAGCGCGTCATATCCACACCGGTGGGTACGTACACGAAGAAGGGCAGGGGCAGTTGGGGCCGCCCCGGAACCCGGCGGCGGGCCCGAGCGTCTTAACCGGCGACGGCCGCGCCCGCACCCGAGGGCGATGGGGAAACCCATGCCGCAGGCGAGGGGCGACAGGCTCGGCACGAAGCGCCATACGCGCGCCACCCCCCGCCATGTTTCACGCTCGGCCCGTGGCGTGATGCGCTGCGTTGTACAAGCAGTGGCTAGTGATCCACGTGGTGTGCCGGCTTGGAAAGAGCCCCGGCGTGTTGAGCGGCGCGCCATGTCGGGCCGTAGTGCCATGGAGTTCGGACGCGGCCCGAGTGCAGTTCAGGTGCAGTTCCAGTAGGCAGTCCCGCAGTGCCGTGCAATGACCATGCAGGGCTGCGCAGGGTCGTGCAGGACCCTGTGGCGCCCTACGGGTTTCCGCGGCGCGCCGGTGCGCAGTCCGGCTGCTCCGGCGCGCCGGTGGACCCGTTCGGCGCAGCAGTGCAGCGAGTTCCATCCGTACCACCCGTACGGCCGCGCAAAACCGCTAGGCATGCAGTAGTCAGGCAGCCGCTGAGCAGTCGCCAGGCAGTCACAAGGCAGTTGTGAGGTAGTCACAAGGCGGTCGTCAGGCAGTCGCAAGGCAGTTCAGAAGTGCGTGCATGCACTGCATGCACGCAGTCCATCAGCGTGATCCGGCCCCTGTCACCGGCAGGGGTCCCGACTTCGGCGTTTACGGAAAGGAACGAGCGCTCATGCGCGAGATCCTCGGAAGGCGACGCAAGCTCTCGCTCAGGCGAGGCGACCGGTCCGCGGTCCTCACCGCGGCCCTGGCCTATGCCACCGAATGGCAGTGGCCCGTGCTGCCCGGCGTGGGCCTGCGGCCCGACGGCGGGCGCGTGCGCCGGTGCGGCTGCCCGCAGCCCGACTGCGCGGCCCCCGGCGCCCACCCCTTCGACCCGGGGCTGCTGGCGGCCACCACGGACGCCCGTATGGTCCGCTGGTGGTGGACCAACCGGCCCGACGCACCCGTCGTGCTCGCCACGGGCGGCCGTGCGCCCTGCGCGGTGAGCCTGCCCGCGGTCGCCGGCGCACGCGCCCTGGCGGCCTTCGACCGCGCGGGCATCCGCCTGGGCCCCGTGGTCGCCACCCCCACCCGCTGGGCCCTGCTCGTGGCCCCCTACTCCCTGGAGGTCCTGGGCGAGCTGCTCCACCGCCAGGACTGGGTGCCCGGTTCGCTGCTCTTCCACGGGGAGGGCGGTTTCGTGGCCCTGCCGCCGTCGCCCACGGGAGCGGGCAGGGTGCGCTGGGAGCGGGCGCCGCTGCCCGGTGGCCGGGGTGGCCCGGCCGGATCTGTCAACGGCGCCTCGGGTGGCGGGATCCGTACGTTCCGCGGGGATCGAACGGAGCGCGCGGAGCGTAGGGAAGGTACGACCCGGTCCACCGCGCCGTGGCTGCCGGACGTGTCCGCTCTGGTCGACGTCCTCGTCGAGGAGAGCGCGGGCACGCCGGGCGGCGGCAGCCGGCTGGCCTACTGACCGCAGGGATGCGGCAGGGCGCACTCGAGAAGCCTTCGGGAGCCTTCAGGAGCCTTCAGAAGGCCATGAGGAGCTCGGTGAGCTCGCGATGAGCTCGCGAGAGCCCGATGAGCCGGACGGGATCTTGAAGAAGCCCCAAGGGGCTTTGAAGGGCCTTGAGAAGCGCCGGTACGAGCACACGGAGAGCGCGTACGGACGGGAGACGCACGCGCTCTCACTCGTACGGGTGTAAGCCCGTCCGAGTTCTGCGGGATTCCACCGCGCGGCCCCGGGGCGAGCCCTGTCCTGACCGCTATGTTCAGGGGTGAGGGCCTGTGCCGGGCGATGCCGGCCGGGCCCGGTCGAACCGAGGCCGGGGTGTCCCGAGCCCGTCCCAGCCGTCCCCGCGATCCATTCAGCGTCCGCGCGGCGAGTCTCAGGTGGTCCCCATGGAGCGTGCGTCTGCATCCGGTGTGCCCGAAGTGTCCGGCACATCCGGTATGTCCGGTGGGTCGAAGGTGCCCGCGGAGCCCGACGGATTCCGCGAGGAGACCGGCCGGGGCGGTGAGCCGCGGGGCGCCAACCTCCGCATGGTCGCGCTGGCGAGCGCCGTGGCGCTGGCCGTCGTGCTGCCCCTGGCCGCCGCCACCGCCGGCCCGCTGGGCCTGCCGGGCCCTGAGTCGGCGCGGGGTGACCGTCCCGGGAAGCACCCGGGGGCCGGTGACGGGCCGCGCGGCGAGTCGGCGGGGCTGGGCGGCCCGGGTAAAAACTTCGGCAAGGACCTCGGCAGGGGTCTCGGCCCGGACCTCGGAGAGGACCTGGGCGAAGGGCTCGGCGTGGGAGGGCGTACGGGCCCGGGCGCGGGCCGGGACGCGGCCCGGGGCGGGCGCGGCGCGGACGGCGGCTGGCCCGCGGCCTCGCCGCCGCTGATGGGCCCTGCGGGGTCGTCGGTCTCGGCGTCCGCCCGCTGCGGCCCCGAACTCACCTCGCCCGAAGGCGTGGAGGCCCAGACGTGCGTCCTGGAACAGAGGAACGAGACCTGGGCCCGTACGTACTACCGCAACGCGACAGGCGCCCCCCTGCGGGCCGTTCTGACCCTCATGGGCCCCGACGGCCGGACCGTCCAGGTGCACTGCCGTACGACGGCCTCCGACGACCCCGGCGGGTGCGAGACGCCTCGCGCGCGGACGGTCCGGACGGGGAGCGGGGAGGCGACCGGGGACGGGGTCGGCGGGGAACCGTACGAGGCGGTCGCGGAGATCGCTTCGGCGGACGGGAAGCTTCTGCTGCGCTCGGGGAGCAACTCGGCGGAGGACCGAGGGGATTAGCCGGGCCGAGCGGCCGGGCGAGCGGGGCCTGGTTCCGGGACCGGGTCGTGCGGGCGCCCGGCGAGGGCCGTGCCGGCGCCCTGCGCGGATCGTGCGGGCGGCGTGCGCCCCGGCGGCTGTATCGACGTCCGCGTCGGCGTCCGTGTCGACGTCCGCGTCTGCCTCGGCGTTGGTCCCGGCGTTGGTTCCGGCGTTGGCCTGGGTGTCGGCCTCGGCGTTTCCGGGCATGGAAACGCCCGGTCGCTGGCGACGGGGGATGCACCAGCGACCGGGCTCCTAGAACGGTAACAAGAGATCGGCCGTTCGCAAATTCGATCGTGGATTTCCGGACGCGTATTTCCGGGCTGACAGCGGGAGTTGTGACAGGAGTCACGTGAATGGCGCCCGTTCAGCCGCCGGAATCAACTACTCCGCTGCTTGGAATCCAACAGTCCGCCCCCGGGACCCGTTACGCGCGGCCGCCCCGGAGGCGGACCCTCCTCAGTTCAGGGTGATCTGACGACTGGTGAGGCCGCTGCGCGCCCGCCGCTCGTCGGGCGTCAGGGGAGAGGCGTCGGCGAGTGCCGTGGCCAGCCGCTCCGCGAAGGCCGCGGCCGGCTTCTCGGTGTCCTCCGCGCGCATGTCGCTCGGCAGGTCCCAGACGGGCACGGTGAGGCCGTGCGCCCGGAACGACCCGACCAGACGGGTGCCTTCGCCCAGCGAGGAGGTGCCCGCGGCGTGCAGCCGGGCCAGAGCGTCCAGAAGCTGCTCCTCGGGGTGGGTCATGACCCAGCGGAGGTGATTCTTCTCGGGGGTCTCGCACCAGTACGCGGCCTCGACGCCGGAGAGGCGGGCCGTGGGGATGGCGGCGGCGTTGGCCCGGTCCAGGGAGGCGGCGACCTCGCCGGTCGCGTTCTCGGCGTTCTCGACCCAGAACTCGAAGCCCGTGTGGACGTCCGGCTCGAACGAAGCCTTCGGGTCCAGCAGGTCCTGCAGGCGCGGGCCGTCGGCGTCGGCGCGGCCGGCGGTCACCGGGGTGCCCGGGGTGGCCTCCAGCGCGCGCCGCAGGGTGTCGGCGAGGTCGCGGCTGAGGTCGCCGGAGGCGGTGTCGTTCTGCAGGCCCAGCAGCACGGCGCCGTTGTCGCGGCGCAGGGCGGGCCAGGCCATCGGCAGCACGGTGGCCAGCGTCACCGACGGCACGCCCTCCGGCAGTCCGTCCTTGAGGGTGAGCTCGACCGTCGCCGCGGGCACCAGCTCGCGCAGCGCGACCCAGTCCGCCTCGCCGGGCAGGCCCTCGAAGGGCCGCTGGACGAGCTCGGTGGCCGCCTGCACGGCCGCGCGGCCGTGGCAGGCCTTGTAACGCCGGCCCGAGCCGCAGGGGCAGGACTCGCGGGCGCCGACGACGGGGATCGGACCGTCGACGGCCTGAGGCGATGAGGCCTTCGTCTGGGGCCCCTTGGTCTGGGGGCGGCGCTTCTTGGCCATGGCGTGCGTGTCTCCCGATCGGTGCAGGTGCGTGCGTACGGCGCGGCGGGCACGGTGGCGTGCGTACGGCTCTGCGTACGACACGGTCCGTACGACGGACGCGGTGCGTACGGCTCGTACGGGCGCGAGCCTAGCGCTCACCACGGCGGCCGGAACGGGCACGCGCGCGGGGCGTCGGGAGGAGAGGACGGCGGGAGGGCAGCCGGGAAGCGTGCGGGGAGGCGGTCGGTCGGCGGGTCGGCGGCCGGTGGCGGGGTGCCGCTCTCCGCGGAGCCTTCCCTGGCGGGCGCTCCGGGCGCGGGGCCCACCGGCCGTGCACGGGCGTGCTTGCTCTCAGCCTGCTCTCGGTTCTCTTGGTACGTACGGGATCTCGAGCTTTTGGCTCGACGGGATCTCGCGGCGTCGGCGTCTCGCGGCGGGATCTACGCGCGTCACGC
The DNA here is from genome assembly GCF_042657885.1 of Streptomyces aureoversilis. Taxonomy (NCBI): domain Bacteria; kingdom Bacillati; phylum Actinomycetota; class Actinomycetes; order Kitasatosporales; family Streptomycetaceae; genus Streptomyces; species Streptomyces aureoversilis. The sequence goes on along the minus strand of NZ_JBHSKJ010000005.1, from coordinate 305,203 downwards.
CACCGTCATGTCAGTTCGTCGATGTCTGCGAATGCGGGTCTGGGGCCTGCGGCGACGCGCGTAGCGAAGCTGTCGTGCACCGAGAGCGCGGCCCAGACGGTCACCTCGCCCGATGCGTCACGGACGCCCCAGTCCTGGGAGAGGGCGCTGATGATGTTCAGCCCGCGGCCTCCGCGGGCGGTCACCGAAGGTGTGGCCGGAACCGGGCGGGTCGGGCCTCCGCCGTCCGTCACCTCGACCGTGAGCCGGCCGTGGGCGTCCACTCTCCACGCGGCACGTATCCCCCCGTCCTTGTCCCCCTCGTCTCCGTCTCTGCGACCGTCGCCCTCCGGGCTCAGCGGGCGTCCGTGCCGGTACGCATTGCTGAGCAGCTCCGAAAGGATCAGTACGGCGTCGTCGATGACCGAATCCGGTACCCCGATGATGCGCAGATCCTTGCGCATCCGGTGTCTTGCCTGGCCCACACCGGTTGGACCATGGGGTACGGCCATGATCGACGACGTGGGCACCTCCTGTGCCACCACCAACGCCACCCCCGAGACCTCCTTTGCCCCACGTCAGGGGATGGATGCCCCAATGGACTGGACCGGAAACCGGCCATCCGAGACCCGGCGGGGGCACTCGACGGGCTCGAACACGCACCGAACGCGCCGGTGCACTCCTTGTAATGGGGCTGCGGCGTGGGTATCGGACGGCGCGGGTATGGGACGCAGCGGAGCCGGGGGTGCCGGACGCGGACGCAGGGGAGCTACGAGCGGCCGAGCTGGGTGAGAACCCGCCTGGGCCGGTTCGTGATCAGCGCGTCCACGCCGAGGCGCGCGCAGAGCTCGACGTCCTCGGGCTCGTTCACCGTCCAGACGTGCACCTCGTTGCCCGCGTCGTGCAGCCGGGCCACGTAGCCGGGGTCCTTGCGGATGATGCGGATGCTCGGGCCGGCGATGCGGACGCCCGCGGGCAGCCGCCCGTCGCGGTGGCGGGGCGAGACGAACTGCATCAGGTAGACGGTCGGCAGCGCGGGCGCGGCCAGCTGGACGCGGTGCAGGGAGCGGGCGGAGAAGCTCATGACCCGTACCGGCGAGGGGCCGTCGTCCGAGGGCGGCCCGGCGAGTCCGAAGCGGCCCAGGAGTTCGAGCAGCTTCTGCTCCACCTGGCCCGCCCAGCGGGTCGGGTGCTTGGTCTCGATGGCGAGCTCCACGCGCCGCCCCGCGTCGGCCACGAGCTCCAGCAGCCGCTCCAGGGTGAGCACGGACGTCGCGTCGAGGTCCGGGGCCTCCCTGTCGGAGACGTCGGCCTTCCAGGAGCCGAAGTCGAGGGTGGCGAGGTCGGCGAGCTCCAGGGAGGAGACGGCGCCGCGGCCGTTGGAGGTGCGGTTGACGCGGCGGTCGTGCACGCAGACGAGGTGGCCGTCGGCGGTGAGCCGGACATCGCACTCGAGCGCGTCGGCGCCGTCCTCGATCGCCTTGCGGTACGCGGCCAGGGTGTGTTCCGGGGCGTCCTCGGAGGCCCCGCGGTGGGCGACGACGGAGAGCGGGTGCCGCTCGGGGCGGAGGTCCCGGGCCGGGTGCGCATAGGTCACCGCGTTATCGTGCCATCGCCCGGCACCGTCGTGCATGCGGTCCCATTTGTTATGGAGCGCCCGGAGCGCAGCGTTGCCGCCGTGGGGGCACAGGGTCCGCTTACGGTGGTCTGACGTGCGGTGGGAAAAGCTTGTCCCGGGCTGGTCGTGTGCGGCGGGAAGAACGTCGGCGGCGTGGATCCTGCGGATGACGTGGACACCACACCGCGCATGGCGTAGGCACCATGTAGGAACTGATGTGGCACCTGATGAGGAGAGAGCTGTGAGCACCGAGAACGAGGGCGCCGCCGTCGCGCCTGCGGAGGGCGTTCCGGATGTTCCGGGCGGCTCGTCGGGCATTTCGATGCAGAAGGGCGCCGGTGCGGAGGCGGCCGGGGCGGAGGTGACGGGTGCGGACGCGGCCGGGACGCAGGCCCGTACGGAGACGCCCGCGGCGCCTGCTGCCCCCGTTGCCCCCGCGGCGCCTGCTGCCCCTGTCGACCCTGCTCCCCCTGTCGACCCTGCTTCCGGTGCCGCTCCGGCTGCACCGGTCGCACCGGCCGCTCCGCCCCAGGCTCCGGTGCCGCCCGCGGCCCCGCCCCAGCCGGGGTACGGGCAGCAGCCGGGTGCGCAGGGTCAGGGCGCGGGCGGCTGGTACGACGCGCAGGCCCAGCAGGCCCAGCACGCTCACCAGCAGCACCAGCAGCACCAGCAGCACCAGCAGCCGCCGCAGGGGCAGCCCCAGGCGGGGCCCCAGGCGGGGCCGTACCCGTACGGTGCGCCGGCGGGCGGCGGCCCGATGGGCCCGACCGGGGTGTGGGCCGGCGGCCCCGACGCGTACCCGCCCGCTCGCAAGCGCGGCGGCGGGCTCGTCGCGATGGCGCTGGCGGCGACCCTCGTCGCGGGCGGCGTCGGCGGCGGGATCGGCTACTGGGCGGCCAGCCGTGACGACGGCGGCAGCTCGACGACCATCTCGTCGTCCGGCGACCCGAAGACCGAGAGCCGCGCCCCCGGTTCCGTCTCGGACATCGCCAGCAAGGCGCTGCCGAGCGTCGTCACGATCGAGGCGCAGAGCGGCGGCGGCGAGGGCGGCACGGGCACCGGCTTCGTCTACGACACCGAGGGCCACATCCTCACCAACAACCACGTCGTCGCTTCGGCCGCGCAGGGCGGCGGCAAGCTCATGGCCACGTTCTCGGACGGCAAGCAGTACGACGCCGAGGTCGTGGGCCGGGCGCAGGGTTACGACGTCGCCGTCATCAAGCTGAAGAACCCTTCCGGCGCGAAGCTCAACCCGCTCCCGCTGGGGAACTCCGACAGGACGGCGGTGGGTGACGCCACGATCGCGATCGGCGCGCCCTTCGGGCTGTCCGGCACGGTCACCACGGGCATCGTCAGCGCCAAGAAGCGCCCGGTGGCCTCCAGCGACGGCGGCGGCATGGGCAAGGCCTCGTACATGAGCGCCCTGCAGACGGACGCGTCGATCAACCCGGGCAACTCCGGCGGCCCGCTCCTCAGCGCCCAGGGCGCGGTCATCGGCATCAACTCCGCCATCCAGTCCGCGAACAACGGCGGCGGCTTCGGCGGCGGCCAGCAGCAGGCCGGCAGCATCGGCCTCGGCTTCGCCATCCCGATCAACCAGGCCAAGAACGTCGCCGACCAGCTCATCAGGACCGGCAAGCCGGTCTACCCGGTCATCTCGGCCTCGGTGAACATGAAGGACGCCGGCGCGGGCGCCAAGATCGCCCCCACCGGCGACAACAACAGCCCGGCCGTGACCCCGGGCGGCCCGGCCGACAAGGCCGGCCTCAAGCCGGGCGACGTCATCACCAAGCTCGACGACACTGCCATCGACAGCGGCCCCACCCTCATCAGCGAGATCTGGACCCACAAGCCGGGCGACAAGGTGAAGGTGACCTACACCCGCGACGGCAAGCAGTCCACGGCAGAGATCACATTGGGCGAACGCAAGGGCGACAACTGAAGCGATAGGCTGGCCCCCGCGCCGCCGCACAGGCGGTGCGGGGAGGCTTGCCCGAGCGGCCTAAGGGAACGGTCTTGAAAACCGTCGTGGCAGCGATGTCACCGAGGGTTCAAATCCCTCAGCCTCCGCCAGCCCTGCGTCAGCGCAGGCCAGAAGGGGTGTCCCGGTTCGGGGCGCCCCTTTCGTGTTGGGGTCTGCCTCCAGGCGGTGCCTGACGGCTGCTCAACTGCGGTGTCGGTCCGGTCGGAGACGGCTCCGGCCGGCGCCCGTTGCGGGTGCCGGCCTTGTGGCGCGGAGCGGTGTGCGGGGATGTGGGGGAGGCGGGGCGGTCAGGCGGCCGGTGCGGGGGTCTTTTCCGGGGCCGCGGCATCCTCGGCCGGGGTCTCGGCCTTGTTGTCGCGCATGACCACCACGGCGAGCAGTGCGGCGGCCAGGACGCCGATCGCGCTGAAGGTGAGGGTGGTGGACATCGAGGCGGTGAAGGCGTCCTTGGCGGCCTGGACCAGGCCCGCGTCGCCCTGGGCGACGGACAGCGCACCGTTGATCGACTGCTTGGCCTCTTCCGGGGTGCCGGCCGGCATCTCCGCGGAGAAGGTGCTGGTGAGCAGCGAGCCGAGGATGGCGATGCCGAGGGCGGTGCCGGCCTGCTGGATGGTGTCGTTCAGGGCGGAGCCGACGCCCGCCTTGTCGGCCGGGATGGTCGCCATCAGGGCGCCCACGGCAGCGGGCATGGCCATGCCGGCGCCGAGGCCGAGCAGACCGAGGGCGACCGACGGGACGGTGAAGCCGCTGTCGGTGGTGACGGTGGTCAGCAGGCCGAAGGAGCCCGCCATCAGGAGCATGCCGGCCAGGATCAGCCAGCGGTAGCCGACCTTGGTGGCGAGCTTGGCGCCGACGCCGTTGCCGATCAGCGCGGCCACGGCCAGCGGGGTGAACGCCAGACCGGCCTTGACCGGGGAGTAGCCGAGGACCGACTGGAGGTACTGGGTGAGGACCAGGAGCAGACCGCCGTTGCCGATCTGGACCAGGGCCAGCGAGATCGAACCGCCGGTGAAGTTGCGGTGTTTGAAGAGGACCATCGGGACCATCGGCGAGGCGGTGGTGTTCTCCCAGACCACGAAGCCGGCCAGGGAGACGACGGCGACGGCGAGGGTGACCAGCCCGCGACCCTCGAAGGCGCCGTGCTGCGGGATCTCGACGATCCACCAGACCAGGGCGGTCATGCCGACGGCGGAGAGGACGGCGCCCAGCGGGTCGGGCTTCTGCCAGGGGGCCTTGGACTCGGGCATCAGGAGCAGACCGGCGGCCACGGCCAGGACGACGACCGGGACGTTGATGAAGAAGATCGAGTGCCACGAGAAGCGGTCGATCAGCACGCCGCCGAGGACCGGGCTGCCGACCAGGCCGAGCATCGACACCGAGCCCCAGGCCGCCATCGCCTTCGGGCGCTCCTCCTCGTCGAAGACCGTGATCAGGATCGACAGCGTGGACGGCATGATCAGCGCACCGCCGATGCCCATGGCCACGCGGACGGCTATGACCTCGCCCGGGGTGGTGCAGAACACCGCGGCCAGTGATGCCGCCCCGAAGAGCAGCAGGCCGATGATCATCACCTTCCGGCGGCCGAACCGGTCGCCGAGGCTTCCCGAGGTCAGCAGCAGACCGGCGAAGACCAGCACGTAGGAGTCGAGGATCCACTGGATCTGCTGGGGGCTCGCCCCGATGTCCTCGGTCATGGCCGGTACGGCGACGGTCAGCGCCATGCTGTCGACCACCAGGACCAGCGTGCTGAGGCACAGCACGATCAGGATCCACCAGCGATGCGGACTGCGGGTCTCCGACCCTGCGACTGCTGCTGCCATCGGGCTTTCCTTTCGGGTTGCGCACGCCGTTCCGGCAGTGCGCACACTGTTCCGTGCGATGCGCACACCGTACGCTGATGCGTACACTGTTCGCAACCCATGAACCCTGTACGCTGAATGCGCACAACGTACGCAAAGGAGCGAGCCGATGGCCGCCGACAAGAAGCCGCAGCCCATCCCCTCCGTCTGGACCCGCCGTCCGCGCACCGCGGAACAGCCCGGGCTGTCCCAGGACGCGATCGTCCGGGAGGCGATCGTGATGCTGGACGCCGACGGCATCGAGGCCCTGAGCATGCGGAAGCTGGCCGCCCGGCTGAACGCCGGGGCCACCTCCCTGTACCGCCATGTCGCCACCAAGGACGAGCTGATGGAGCTCGCCGTGGACGAGGTCTTCGGCGAGATGGTCGTACCGCCCGCCGACTCCGCGGACTGGCGGACGGCCGCCACCCGGGCAGCCGCGTCCTTCCGCGCCACGGCCCTGCGCCACCCGTGGCTGTCCTCGGTGCTGGGCCAGGCCGGCCTGGCCTACCTGGGCCCCAACCTGATGGCCTTCTCCAACCGGCTGGCGGCCCTGTTCATCAAGGCGGGCTTCCCCGATCCCACCCGAGCGATCGACTCCCTCATCGCGTTCGTGATGGGCATGAGCAGCGCCGAGGCGGCCTGGCTGACCACGGTGGCCCGGTCCGGCGAGACGGAGGCCGGCCTGATCGCCCGCCTCATGCCCGACGCCCAGCAGGCCGCCGAGAGTCACGAGAACCTGACCGAGGCGTACGCCCGGGCTGCGACCGACGCGCTCGACCCTGTCGGGTTGCGTGACTCCAAGTTCGCCTACGGCCTGGAGGTCATGCTCGACGGCCTGGCGCTGCGCCTGCCTGCCGGGCCGCCGCCCGCGGAGTGACCTGGGCGCCGTTCGGCGCGGGGCGGCCAATGCCAACTATTTCCAGGTCTCCGGGCCCTCAAGTCCCCAAGTCGGCGGGTTCTCAAGTCGGCGGGTTCTCAAGTCGGCGGGTTCTCAAGTCTGCGGGTTCTCAAGTCACCGGGTCAGTGCTTCGACGGCTTTGAGGACGGGGGCCGCGCCGTCCTCGGCAACCAGTGCCGTGCGGAGCGCGGCGGCCCGTGTGCGCCAGGCCGGTTCGCGCACCGCGCGGGTGATGAGGGACGCGAGGCGGTCCGCCGTCAGGTCCGCCATCGGCAGGACTCCGGGCGCGACCCCGAGGGAGCGGAGCCGGGCGGACCAGAAGGGCTGGTCGTAGAAGACGGGCACCGGGACCGCCGGTACGCCGGCGCGCAGCCCGGCCGCCGTGGTGCCGCCACCGCCGTGGTGCACCACGGCCGCGGTGCGGGGGAAGAGCCACCGGTGGGACACCTCGCCGACGGTCAGGATGTCGTCGCTCTCGGCCTCCAGCCCTGACCATCCGGCCTGTACCACGCCCCGGACGCCGGCCCTGCGCAGTGCCTCGGTGCACACGGCGGACAGGCGCTCGCCGCGCGGTGACGGCATGCTGCCGAAGCCGATGAAGACCGGCGGCGGCCCGGCGGCGAGGAAGTCGGCCAGGCGCGGCTCCGGCTGCCAGACGCTCGTCTCTTCGGGCCACCAGTAGCCCGCCAGCCGGTGCTCGGGGGGCCAGTCGCCCGGGCGCGGGACGACGTGCGGGCTGAATCCGTACCAGATCGGCCAGCCCCCGGCCTGGCGCCTGCGCGCGGCCCGGCCCAGCGGCGGCAGCCCGAGCTCCGCCCGCACCCAGCGGACTGTCGACGCGGCTTGACGGTGGAACGCCCGCCAGAGAGCACCGGAGACGAGGCGGTTGCCCGTGCGTCCGGCGGAGCGGCGTCCGAGCGCCATCGGTGCGAAGTCGCCGGTCGGGGCGACGGGTTGCAGCAGCGCACCCGTGCTGGGCACGCCCAGGCCGTCGGCAACCGCCTTGGCCGGCAGCGCCGCCTGCCCGGAGGCGACGACGACGTCCGCGCCCTGCCGCACCGCCTGGAGGACGCCGTGCGCGAGCTCGGCCGTGTAGGCGGCACCCTGTCTGGCGATCGTGAGCGTCCCCAGGGGGCCGTCCGCGCGGCCGGAGAGTCTTTGCGCGCACGCTTCGTGCATGTCCCTGGGGTCCAGGGGGAGGCGGCGGAAGCCCAGTCCGCAGGCGCGGATCAGGCCGGCGAAGCGCTCGTGGGTGGCCACGGTCACGGCGTGGCCCGCCTGCCGCAGGCGGACCCCGAGGCCGGTGAACGGCGCGACGTCACCCGTGGAGCCGCTGGTGACGAGCAGGACGTGCATGACGCCGACTCCCTCGCGGGGAAGGAATGGAATGAAACGGGACAAACTATAGGGGTGGTGGGGCGTGGTCCTGGGGAAGCGACCACGCGCAGCCACGCCTACTCGGCCCGTCTCAGTGCCACGGCGGCTTCAGTGCCGTGCCCGCCTCGGTGTCACGGCCTGCCTCGGTTCCACGGCTCGTCTCAGTTCCACGGCGCGTTGAACGACCGACCGGGGACGGGCTTGGCGATGAGGGCGATCGGGACGAAGAAGTTGACCTGGCCGATCGCGATCATCAAGGTGGCGAGCGCCTTGGGCTCGTAGTGCTCGGCCACCTGGGCGTAGAGCTCGTCGGAGACCCGCTCGCCGTGTGCGGAGGGCTGGAGGACGGCCTCCACCAGCGCGAGCGCGGCGCGCTCGGCAGCGGTGAAGCAGGGCGCGTCCTGCCAGGACGCCACCGCGGTGATCCGCTCCTCCGACTCCCCGGCCTTACGGAGGAAACCCGTGTGCAGGACGGTCAGGTACGTGTTGCCGACGATCTGGCCGGCGCGCAGCTGGAGCAGGCTGATCGTCGTCCGCGGCACCGAGCGGTTGCCGGTGGCCTTGAACAGCGCCGCCGAGACCTCGGCCAGCTCGGGAACGAGCTCCAGGGGGTCCACGGCCATCCGAGGGGCCGCCGGAACCTCAGCAGTGATCGCACGCGCTTCCATCATTGTCTCCCTCAGGGCTTCATCATCGCTGTCACTGCACTGACGGATGGCGCCGGGGAAGTGTGACGGACGGGCGAAACTTTTTTATTTGCGGTGGCAGACGAACGTCTTGGTGCCGTCGTCACCGGTCTGGATCACGGCGCTGGCACAGCCCTCCGGGCAGCGGGGCGGCGCGGCGTGGGCACTCCGCTGCCGGTCCGCGGGGTAGGTGCACACGGAGCAGTACCACGCGGGCTTGTACGGGTAAGTCACGTCCCACCACATGGGGTTGCGGCAATGAGGGCACCTGACCAGAGGAGGGCCGTTCCGACCAGCGTTCATGGCGGCATGCTGCTCCAACGGGCGGGGCTACGAGCCCGGCCCGCAGCCTGTTCACCCGTTCGAGGAGGGGACGGCGCGGTACGGGCCCCGTTCCCGCGCGCCCCTACGGCTTTTTGCCGACCGGTAGTTCCATGCCCCTCAGCGTGGCCCGGATTCCGTCCTTCTCGACCCGCACGTCGCGCAGTTGAAGGTCGCGCGCTTCCTTGGGGAGGGCGAACGAGAAGGTCAGCCGGTCGGAGAGCTCCGGCGGCTTCATGCGGATCAGGCCGCCGATCAATTTCGGGTCGATGCCGAGCTTCTTCAGCAGCCACGGGTTGTCCATCGCCGCATCGATGAGGTTGACGTGCGTCAGCCTTTCGACGAAGCGGGGAGCGCCCGTCAGGCGGTGCAGCTTCTCCTCGCTCCGGAGGGCCGCCTCGGCGTCCTGCTGCGACACGCCCAGCCGTTCCGCCAGCGCCGGGACCGAGAACAGAGCCTTCGCCCGTGCGGCGTCGCGGCTGATGCGCTCGGCCGTCTCGCGGTGCAGGGTCAGCCCTCTGCCCTTGCCGGGGCGGTACGTGGCGATGCCCGGCACGTCGAGGCTCATGTCGTCCACCTCTGTGGACAGGCCGCGGCTCCCGTTCAGCTGCAGCTGCGCCTGGGCCCGTACGCGCAGTTCCTGACCGCCCACGGTCAGCTTTCCGTCGGCCCCGATCGTATGGTCGGTGCGGCGGGTGAAGGCGATCTGTGAGGCGGCGAGCTCGCGGTTCATGTCCGCGAAGGACAGCAGGACTTCGCCCTCCAGGTCGCCGATGACGGCGCCGCGTACATCGCTCGGCAGATTTCCGGTCAGCTGGATGTCGCGGCCGCTGGCATGGACCTTCGCGAGCGACACGCGGTCGGCGGCCACGTGCGGAACGGTGACGTCCACGCGCTGCAGGCGCTTCTCCAGGATCTGGGTGAGGAACGGGAACCCGTGGATGTCCACCTGGGGAGCGGTCGCCAGGTGGAGCTCCTGCTGGAGCTTCTGCTGCGCCTTCTTCTCGGCGTACATCTGTGCGCAGCGGTCCGCCAGCACCAGGATCCCGGTGCAGAGGGAGAGGGCGATCAGCAGCTTGACGGTGCGGGGCGCGGCGGAGAGGGGGCTCCGGCGGCGGCGGTGGCCGCGCTTTCCGCGGCGGTGGTTCGGCGGGGACCAGGGCTCCTCCTCGTCGGGGTCCCCGTGGAGGAGCTGGAGGGGGAGGACCGTGAGCGGCTGCGTGTCCGTCAGCGAGGGCTCCTGGCCGGGCTCCTGGCCGGGCTCCTGGCCGGGCCCCTGGACAGGCCCCTGGACGGGGTCCTGACCCGGCTCCTGACCTGGCTCCGGGTCCGCAAGTGACGCCAGTTCGTCATAGGGGTTGGGGGGACGGGAAGGTATGCGTGTGGGGGTTCGCATCGCCATATCCCACCACGCGCGATCCCCTGGAACGCAAGCGCTACCGGCAGTACGTCCGAAAACGGAGCCATTGCCCCCGCAGCAGCCCGACGGCGCCCGCGCCGATGTCCAGGACCGCCCGGCCGCCTGCGGATCATGTACTGTGGCGCGAGTTGGCAGGAATACGTCCTAGGAGGTGAGACCCATTACCGCTGTTGCAGGCTGGGTGCTCTCTTCTCCTGGTTGTACGGTCGCTTCCTCTCTTTAGCCGACCGCGAGAGCGCCCTTCGGTGATCCGGAAGGCTTCTCCATGTTCGACCCCTCTTTCTCTGCTTCTTCTGCTTCCTCCTCTTCTTCTCTCTCCGCCGCTTTCCCCCTCGTTGTTTCCCGGCTCCGGGCCGCCGGCTGCGTCTTCGCCGAGGACGAGGCCGGGCTGATTCTGTCCGCGGCGCGTACGCCCGACGAGCTCGATGGCATGGTGGCCCGGCGCGCATCCGGCCTGCCCCTCGAACACGTCGTCGGCTGGGCGGAGTTCTACGGCCTGCGGATAGCCGTGGACGCTGGTGTCTTCGTCCCGCGGCGGCGTACGGAGTTCCTCGTCGGGCAGGCCCTCGCGCTCAGCTCTCCGAGCGCCGTCGTCGTCGACCTGTGCTGCGGCTCCGGGGCGGTGGGCGCCGCGCTGGCGTCCGCCGTGGAGGACATCGAGCTCTATGCGGCCGACATCGACCCCGCGGCCGTGGAGTGCGCCCGCCGCAACATCGGCGCGAGCGGCGTCGTCTACGAGGGGGACCTCTACGAACCCCTGCCCGGTGCGCTGCGCGGACGCATAGACGTGCTCGTCGCCAACGCGCCCTACGTGCCCACCGAGGCCATCGCCCTGCTGCCCGCCGAGGCCCGGGACCACGAGGCGCGGGTCGCGCTGGACGGCGGGTCGGACGGGCTCGACGTACAGCGGCGGGTCGCCGCAGCGGCGTCGTCCTGGCTCGCGCCGGGCGGCCACCTGCTGGTCGAGACGAGTGAGCGGCAGGCCTCGCGGACGGTCGAGACGTTCGTGGGCAGCGGGCTGGTGACGCGGGTCGTCGAGTGCGACGAGCTGGATGCGACCGTCGTCGTCGGCACCAGGCCGGGAGGCGGCCGCCGGGCGCGGAGCGCGCATGCCGGGGCCGCGCATGCCGGGGCCGCGCGCGATGGGGCCGCGTACGCCGAGGCCGACCAGTCCGAGTCCGCGCATGTCGAGGCCGCATACGAGCGGGTCGGCGGCGTACCCAGCCGGTAACGCCGTTACGCAGCCTGCAAGCCTGCAAGCCTGCAAGCCTGCAAGCCTGCAAGCCTGCAAGCCTGCAAGCCTGCAAGCCTGCAAGCCTGCAAGCCTGCAAGCCTGCAAGCCTGCAAGCCGGCCGCCGAGCCCGCTCAACCCAGGTGGTCCGTCGTCGTACGGACCACCCGCTCCACGTCGATCTCCACCACCCTCTCGACCTCCGGCCCCCACCGCTCCGGCGGTGGCCGGTGGTCGACGGCCGCGCGGCCGCTGATCTGTACGGTCTGCCCGGTCGCGAAGTCGGGCAGCACGAGCCCGACCCGGGGGTGGCTCCACAGGTTGCCGAGCGTGTTGAACAGGGCGTTGCCCGAGTAGTCCGGCAGCTCGACCCGCCCCGGGCCGGTCACCCGGAGGAAGCCCGCCGGCCCGCCGCGGTGGGAGACGTCGGCCCCGGCCTCGGGGTGCCGGGTCGCGATGAACAGGGTGTCCCTGCGGGCGATGAACCGGCGCTCCCAGTCGGTCAGCCGGCCGAGCGCGGTGGTCCTCGGGCCCTGGGCGAACGGTGCGGGGTCCACCAGGCGCTGCCGGATGTGGCGCGGGCAGTTCCCGTACGCCTCCTCCACGTCCATCTCGATCACGGACGGATCCCAGCGGCGGACGCGGCCGTTGACCCTGAACCTGCGGCGCCGGATGAAGTCCATGGCGATGAGGGCGACCTGGTCGGAAGGGCCTGCCGGCACGCAGGGGTCGCCTTCGGCGCGTGCGGCGCAGATGCGTACGGCCTTCGGCCCCGTCCGTACGAACCCGGCCTCGCCGGTCAGGACCGTGGCCCACATCCGGCCCTCCTCGTCGGCCGTGCCCAGGGCCACGCACGACACGGTGGAGAGGAACAGCCCGGCGACGGGGGAGAGCTGCTCGCCCAGGGTCCTCGCGACCAGGGCCGCCCTGTCGTCGGCCCCGGCGGCCTGCTGCACGGCCCGTTCGCCCTCGTGGAACGTACGGATGCGCGGTGCGGTCGTCATGCCGGGGACCCTAACCGTGGAACGGGGAAGCGGAGTTGAGGCGTCATGAGCGAGACGGTACCGTACGGTACCGTCTCCTGGCGGCCGCCCCTAGACTGGCGGCATGCCAGTGAAGCCGGGAGCGACCATCGATCCGCTTGCGACCCGGGCCCGCGTGCTGTCCAGCGCCGTCCAGCTGTTCTACGAGCGCGGGGTGCACACCGTGGGGGTGGATGAGATCGCCCACCACGCGGGCGCCTCGAAGCTGACGATCTACCGCAACTTCGGCTCCAAGGAAGGCCTCGTCGAGGCCGTGCTGGAGTACCGCAGCGAGCACATCCACCGGTGGCTGGTCACCCACCTGGAGGGCGTGCCCGCCGGCCGCGAGCGCGTGCTCGCCCTCTTCGACCTGCTCATCCGCTGGTACGAGCGGGACGGCTACTGCGGCTGCGCCGTGATCAACGCCGCCGTGGAGACGCGCCACCTCGACGGCCCGGTGCGGCAGCTGCCCCGCGCCCACCTGACGCGCTACCGCGAGCTGCTCGAAGAGCTGCTCGCCGGGGCGGGGGCCGGGCGGCCGGCGGTCCTCGCCCGGCACCTGCTGATCCTGATCGAGGGCGCCACGACGATCACGGCGATCGACGGGGACCCCGCCGCCGGTCACGATGCGCGGGCAGCGGCGGAAGTCCTCCTCGACGCGGCCTGCGCCGCTCCGGCCGACTCGCGCTCCCTTCACTGACCTTCGCTGACCTTCACTGGCCGTAGCTGACCTGCGTTGACCTGCATTGACCTGCGTTGACCTGTGCTGGCCTGCGCTGCGCTGCCTGAACGTTCACGCCCTCAGCGGTGTTCACTTCTTGGCCATGTTTACGGAATTGGCCGAAATCTCGCCGGAACGGTTCTGCCCTTGTGGTGCATGGGTCCCCAGGGTTCCCTGAGGGGCGCGGGCCGGGGGCTGTCAGGCGTGGCGGGGGTTTATTCGGGAGTGGTCATGCTTGCGAGGGAATGGGGAGGGACGGGTGGTTCGCCGGGGATTCGGTGGGCAAACCTCGGATCGCGACGTCGAAAACCTCGCCGGGCGGTCGGCCAACTGCTCGGCACCGCACAGTAGTTCCGTGCACTCGGTCTACTCGTGGCAGTTCCGCTCAGCGTTCTCGTTCTGGAGGAATAGAAATGGCAAGCACCCGCACTGCTCGCGTCCTCACCACTGCTGCCGCTCTGCCTGTGGCGGCGGTCCTCCTCTCCGGCGTCGCCCACGCCGATGACGACGGCAACGGCAACCAGGTGGCCAACCGCGGTTCCAACGCGGCTGCCGCTGCGGTCGTGGGGAGCGGCGTCGGGGGTTCCAACCACGGGAACTCCACGACGGGCCAGCAGCAGGCCACGGGTACCGGTGCCTCGAACCAGAGCAACACCGCGAGCGTGAGCGGGCCGGCCCGCACGGCCATCCGCCAGGACAACGTCTCGGTGGTCTTCACCAACCTGTGGTAGCTCCTGGGGCCCCGGGGGCGGGGCCGCACAGGTGGTCGAGCTGACGTGGTCGAGCTGACCTGGCCAAGCTGACGTGGCCAGTGGTGTGACCGGCTGATGTGATCGGCTTTTCGTGAACTGGGTCTGGTGATGGTGGCGCGACGGCACTCGGGTGCCGTCGCGCAGCCATGTGCGGGGGCCGCCGCCGTGCCCCGCCGGTCGCCGCGGCCCTTGACACCTCCCGCAAATCTGACGGACAGTCAGAAAAACTCGCGAGGAGGGGTCCGCGTGCCCGTACCCGTGCCCAGCGACGTGCACCACCTGCTCAAGCCCTTCGAGGGCAGGCCCGCAGCCGTCTCCGCACGCGCCGCGGACCCCGTCAACGCCCCGATGATCAGGCACTGGTGCGAGGCCCTGGGCGACACCAACCCCGCCTACGCCGGGGACGACCCGATCGCTCCGCCCACCATGCTCCAGGCGTGGACCCTGCCCGGCCTCTCCACGGCCCGCGCCGGGCGCGCCCCCGCTCACGACGAGCTCTTCGCCCTGCTCGACGGCGCCGGATACACCGCGGTCGTCGCCACCGACTGCGAGCAGGAGTACGTACGCCCGCTGCGGCCCGGGGACGAGATCACGTTCGATTCGGTCATCGAGACCGTCTCCCCCCGCAAGACCACCCGGCTCGGGGCGGGCTACTTCATCACCACGGCGATGCGGCTGCGGGTGGGCGGCGAGCCGGTGGGCACCCACCGCTTCCGGATCCTCAAGTACGCCCCTGCGGGATCAGGTCCGACGCACCCCCGCCCCCGCCCCGTGATCAACCGCGACAACGCCCCCTTCTGGGAGGGCGTCGCCGCGCACAAGCTGCTCATCCAGCGCTGCGCCGCCTGCGGCACGCTCCGCTTCCCCTGGCTGCCGGGCTGCGGCCGCTGCGGCTCTCCCGAGTGGGGGACGACCGAGGCCTCCGGCTCCGGCACGGTCCATTCGTACGTGGTCGTGCACCACCCGCCGTTCCCCGCCTTCGATCCGCCCTACGCCGTCGCGCTCGTCGAACTGGCCGAGGGCGTACGGATGATCAGCAGCATCACCGGGGTGCCGCACGACCGCGTGCGCATCGGCATGCCCGTCGAGCTGGAATTCATACGAGTGGACGCGGAGTGGGAACTTCCGGTGTTTCGCGCTCGCGCGGACCGGGCGGCGGGAGCGGACGCATGACGCCCGGCGACGAACTCCCGCCCCTCACCGTTCCCATCACCCGTACGCTCGTCATCGCGGGTGCCATCGCCTCCCGTGACTACCAGGACGTGCACCACGACGCCGAGGCGGCCCGCGCAAAGGGCTCTCCTGACATCTTCATGAACATCCTCACCACCAATGGTCTGGTGGGCCGTTACGTCACCGACCGTCTCGGCCCGGAGGCCGTCCTCCGCAAGGTTTCGATCCGGCTCGGGGTGCCCAGTTATCCGGGCGACGTTCTGGTGCTGACCGGAAGGATCCTTTCCGTGAGCGAGCGCACCATCGAGATCTCCGTGGTCGGGACGAATCGCCTCGGCCGCCATGTCACCGGCCGGGTCGTGGCCGACCGCCCTTCCCGCGCCCGGGCCGGCGGATGATCGGCGGCACCGCGGCCGTCGTCGGCATCGGCGCCACCGCCTTCACCAAGGACTCCGGCCGCAGCGAGCTCGCCCTGGCTGCGGAGGCCGTGCGCGCGGCGCTCGACGACGCCGGGCTCGGCCCCGGCGACGTGGACGGCATGGTCACCTTCACCATGGACACCAGCCCCGAGATCACCGTCGCCCAGGCGGCCGGCATCGGCGAGCTGACGTTCTTCTCCCGCGTCCACTACGGCGGCGGCGCCGCCTGCGCCACCGTCCAGCAGGCCGCCCTCGCCGTCACGGCCGGCATCGCCGGCGTCGTCGTCTGCTACCGCGCCTTCAACGAGCGCTCCGGCCGTCGCTTCGGCGCCGGGGTGCAGGGGCGCGAGCCCTCGGCGGAGGGCGTGGCGCTCGGCTGGGGGCTGCCGTACGGGCTGCTCACGCCGGCGTCCTGGGCAGCCATGAGCGCCCGCCGCTACCTGCACGAGTACGGCCTGGAGCCGGAGGTCTTCGGGCACGTCGCCGTCACCGACCGGCGCCACGCCGCGACCAACCCGGCCGCGTACTTCCACGGCCGCCCGATCACCCTCGCCGACCACGCCGCCTCCCGCTGGATCGCCGAGCCGCTGCGGCTGCTCGACTGCTGCCAGGAGACGGACGGCGGCCAGGCCCTGGTCGTCACCTCCCTCGAGCGGGCCCGCACGCTGCGGCACCCGCCCGCCGTGGTCGTTGCCGCGGCCCAGGGCGCCGGCCGCGCGCAGGAGCAGATGACCAGCTACTACCGGGACGACATCGACGGCCTCCCCGAAATGGGCGTCGTCGCCCGGCAACTGTGGGGGAGCAGCGGACTGGGCCCCGCGGACGTGGACGTTGCCGTCCTCTACGACCACTTCACGCCGTACGTGCTGATGCAGCTGGAGGAGTTCGGCTTCTGCGGGCCCGGCGAAGGGGCCGCGTTCGTGGCGGCGGACGCGCTGCCGCTGAACACCCACGGCGGGCAGCTGGGCGAGGCGTACCTGCACGGCATGAACGGGATCGCCGAGGCGGTGCGGCAGCTGCGCGGCACCGCCGTGAACCAGGTGCCGGACGCCTCCCGGGCGCTGGTCACCGCCGGTACCGGAGTTCCCACGTCCGGGCTGCTTCTCGGGGCAGACGGATGAACGGAGGGCGTGTCACGGAAGGGGGCCGGTCGGTGGCGCCTTTGACTCCGGGTATGGACCGACGAAGGAAGATCATCGGATATCTCCTCGCCCTGATGGCGGTGGTGGCCCAGCTGGCCGGCGCCGAGCCCGCGGGCGCCGGTGACCGGGGCGACCCGAGGGACGAGGGGGCTTCCGTCTTCAGGGGCTGGGGCCTGGACACCTGCCAGGCGCCGGCGCTGACCACGCTGAGCGCGTGGAAGTCGTCCGACTACCGGGCCGTCGGCGTCTACTTCGCCGGCCGCGCCCGCGCCTGCCCGCACCAGACCTACCTCAGCGAGCGCTGGCTGGAGGGCGCCGACGACCTGGGCTGGCGCGTCCTGCCGATCTACGTCGGCTCGCAGTCCCCGTGCGTGCGGGCGAGCAACAAGCGGGGCTTCCTGATCGGGTCCTACCCCTACGACCAGGGCCAGTCGGAGGGCGAGGATGCCGTCTCCCGGGCCTCCGCGCTCGGCATCGTCTCCCGCAGCGCCCTCTACCTCGACATGGAGGCCTACGACGACAAGGACGGCGACTGCGCCCGCACGACGCTGTCCTACATCCGCGGCTGGAACGCGGCCGTGCGCGGCGGCGGCTACCTGCCGGGCTTCTACAGCAGCGCCGAGTCGGGGGTGCGGCACATGGACCGGGCGCGACGCTCGGGCACGACCGGGCTGCCCGACGTGCTCTGGTTCGCCCGCTGGCGGGTCGAGCCCACGACGGACCGCGAGCCGCTGATCGGCCGGACGGCCTGGCAGCCGCACCGCCGCATCCACCAGTACCAGGGGAACGTCACCG
The DNA here is from genome assembly GCF_042657885.1 of Streptomyces aureoversilis. Taxonomy (NCBI): domain Bacteria; kingdom Bacillati; phylum Actinomycetota; class Actinomycetes; order Kitasatosporales; family Streptomycetaceae; genus Streptomyces; species Streptomyces aureoversilis. The sequence continues at coordinate 287,824 of NZ_JBHSKJ010000005.1, read as the reverse complement.
AGTCGCACGGCGGACGGAAGCTGACCATCGACCGCAACCTGGTGGACGCACCCGTGGCGATCATCGACTGACCCCGGCCGAGGGCCGGTCGAGGACCCGGACGAGGACTCGGCCGAGCGCCCGGTCGAGGACCCGGTCCGGGCCCGGTCCGGGCCCGTACCCGGAGGAGGTCCCCTATTCCTCTCCCCCTCCGGGAGGTGGGGCCAGCCCCACCTGTACGACCTGAGGCGGACCGTCCTTCGGCACCTGCGGCCGATCCGCCGGGTACAGGTGCGCTCCTAGCGTTGAAGCATGACAGCAACCACGACGCCTGTGTGCACCAGCGCATCCACCGCCGTGTACCCGTCGTTCTCCTCCTACGTACGGGCACGCGGTCCGGTGCTGCAGCGCACCGCCCGCTCTCTGACCTCGAACCCGTGCGACGCGGAGGACCTGCTGCAGACCGCGCTGACCAAGACGTACCTGGCGTGGGAGCGCATAGAGGACCACCGGGCCCTGGACGGCTACGTGCGCCGGGCCCTGGTCAACACCCGCACCTCGCAGTGGCGCAAGCGCAAGGTCGACGAGTTCCCCTACGACGAGCTGCCCGAGCGCGAGGCGGCCCCGTCGGCGGACCCCGCCGAGCAGCAGGCGCTGCGCGACGCGATGTGGCGGGCCGTGCTGCGGCTGCCGGTGCGGCAGCGGGCCATGGTCGTCCTCAGGTATTACGAGGACCTGACCGAGGTGCAGACCGCCGAGCTGCTCGGGGTCTCCGTCGGCACGGTCAAGAGCGCCGTCTCCCGGGCGCTCGGCAAGCTCCGCGAGGACCCGGAGCTCTCCTGCGCCGCATGACATGCGTGTGACGGGCGTGTGACCGGCGGCGCGGGGGCGACGTGACGGAAAGTGCTCACCGCGGGGGCCCCGGGGTAGTGACTTACCGAGAGATACCCCAGCACAATCAGCGGACCACCACCCGCCGTACAGGTCTTCGGGAGGACCCCGGTGCTGAGCACGATGCAGGACGTACCGCTCACCGTCACACGCATCCTCGCCCATGGGGCGCGGGTGCACGGGGGCGCCACGGTGACCACCTGGACCGGGGACGGCGAGCCGCTGCGGCGCAGTTTCCGGGAGGTCGCCGAGCGGTCCGTGCAGCTGGCCCACGCGCTCCGCGACGAGCTCGGGGTGGTCGGCGACCAGCGCGTGGCCACGCTCATGTGGAACAACAGCGACCACCTGGAGGCGTACCTCGCGATCCCCTCCATGGGCGCCGTCCTGCACACGCTCAACCTGCGGCTGCCCGTCGAGCAGCTCGCCTGGATCGTCAACCACGCCGCCGACCGCGTGGTCATCGTCAACGGCTCGCTGCTGCCGCTGCTCGCCCCGCTCCTGCCGCACCTCGGCTGCGTCGAGCACGTGATCGTCTCGGGCCCGGGCGACCGCTCCGCGCTGGAGGGCTGCCGCCCGCGCGTGCACGAGTACGAGGAACTGCTCGCGGGCCGCCCCGTGGCCGGCTTCGACTGGCCGGAGCTCGACGAGCGGCAGGCCGCCGCCCTCTGCTACACGTCCGGCACCACCGGCGAGCCCAAGGGCGTCCTCTACAGCCACCGCTCGGTCTACCTCCACGCCATGGAGGTCAACGCCGCCTCGGCCTTCGGCCTGACCCCCGCCGACACCTGCCTGCCCGTCGTGCCGATGTTCCACGTCAGTGGGTCTAAAGGGGCACAACGGCAAAGGCGCAGGTCAGGGCCTCATCAGCCCGGCGTGAAGCGGCCCCGGTACTCCACTGAGTACCGGGGCCGCTTCATTTCAGGGGGTCAGCCGGCGCGCCGCTGTCGCTGCTGCTCCTCCAGATAGACCCGCTCCCTGTTCCGTGCAAGCTGCGCCTTGGCCAGTTGGAAAGGCATGTCTCGGCGGATGCCGGCGAGGAGCGGCCCCCGGGTTTCCCACTCCTCTTCGAAGGGGGCAGGCCCCGACCCGGCCGGTTCGGTGACGACGTAGGGCTCGCCGCTCCCGGGGCAGTCTCCCCACGCGCCGTCGTAGTACCGCGTGTGCGGGTGCAGCGTCCTGGTGACCCTGTTGACGTGGCCGGGGACGCGGCAGGTGGGGCAGCAGGGCATAGGCACGGGGGGTGCTCCTCTGTTGGCCGGCGGCGGTTTCACGGTATCGCTGCGGGTCAACGTCTGGCCCCGGAATCAGCGGAGTACCGGAGCCGTGGCGTCCTGGTCGGTTCAGGGGGTGAGGGTCCACCCCTGGCCGTCGGGGGCGTCGAGCCAGACGCGCTGTGCCTCCTCGTTGATCGTGACGCCGTAGCGATCAGGGCCGGGCTCGCCTGTGGTGAGGAATGTTTCGTACTCCTCTTCGAGGGCGGCCCAGAGGTGGCGGGGGCCAGCCTCGGTCACGGTGCCATCGGCCGTGAGGCTGGCGATGGAACCGTCGGGCGTCCAGACGCGGGCTCCCGTGGGCTTCCTGTCGTCGTCGAGGTCGTACTGCCATGTGAGGTCCGGGACAGCGATGCTCAGGAGGAAGCGGAAGTCGTTGTTGGCGATGGCGGCGGCGGGCAGGCGGGTAGGTCGGCCGGCGGCGTCGGGCAGGGTGGGCCGGCGGGTGGGCTGCCCGTCGCCGACACCACGCCGCAGCGGCATGAAGAACGCGCCGCCGGGGAGGAAGGCGCCTTCGGCTGTGCGCTCGCCGGTGCGGTGGATGCGGGCGAGGGCGTTGCCGAGCGGGGCGAGGATGAACCCTCCCTCGGCGAGTTGTCGCACGAGCGCGGGGGGGATGGTCCTGAGTTGGCAGGTGGCCGTGATGCGGTCGTACGGGGCCTTGTCCGGCCATCCGAAGCTTCCGTCGCCGGTGACGACGAGCGGGTGATGCCCGGTGGCGGCGAGGCGTTCACGGGCGGGGCCGGTGATGTCGGGCGAGACGTCGATGGTCACGACGTTGTCGTCGCCGAGCCGGTGCGCGAGCAGGGCGGCGTTGTAGCCGGTGCCGGCGCCCAGTTCGAGGACGCGCATGCTGTCCTTGACCTGCAACGCTTCGAGCATGGTTGCCATGATGGAGGGCTGTGAGCTGCTCGACGTGGCGGCGCCGTCGGTGCGGTGCGTGACGAGAGGCCGGTTTTCGTGAACGGTGGTGAGCCACTGCTCGCGGGTCTCGGGGTCGTCGCCGGTGATCTTGCGGCCGGTGTGGTCGTAGAAGTAGGGCACGCACTTGTGGCGGGGGATCTTCTCGAAGGCGTCCCGCCATGCGGGGTCGGTCAGGGCGCCGGCGTCGACGAGGGTCTGCGCGAGCTTGGCGCGTAGCTGCGCTGCTTCCTGGTCGAGATCGGTTTCGGTGCTCACGTCGTGCTGCCTTTCTCCAGAAGGTTGGCGAGGGCGTGTGTGATGGCGTCGCGGGTGTGGCCGATCCACGCCCATTGGCCGCCGGGGTTGACGTCGACGAGGTAGTGCGTGCCGTTGCTGTCGACGATGAAGTCGAGGGCGGCGAATGCGAGGTCGAGGCGCCACATCATGGCCTCGATTCCTCGTTGGACGTCCGGGGGCAGCAGGGCGGTGCTGTAGGTGAGGCTGTGGGAGTCGCGGCGCCAGTCGAGGCGGGCGGGGCCGGCCGGGGCGTGGATGGCGACGGGGAAGGTCTGGCCGTTGACGACGGTGACCCGGACCTCGTACGCCTTGTCGGTGATCTCGCGCTGAAAGAGGTGGGCGGTCAGGGCGATGCGGGGGTCGTTCCACTGCTCGGGTGGGACACGGTGGGTGTAGAGCTGTCCCCGGGTGTTGTTCTCGGTGTGGACGATGCCGCCGAGAACCTTCGTGATGATGTGGCCGCCGCATCGCTGGGCGAAGGGCGGGACGTCGGCGGGGTTGTTCGTGATCAGGGTTTCGGGGACGCGCAGGCCGGCCTCGGCCGCGGCGGCGAGTTGCCGGGGCTTGGTGCAGTCGGCGTTGCGCTCGGGGCGGTTGACCCATAGGACTCCGGGGAGGGAGCCGAGCACGCCGGAGACGGCGCGTTTGGCCTGCGAGGTGGCGAACGCCTGCTCGGGCCCGCTCATGGTCTCGGGGAAGGCAAACGGGGTGGGCTTGCGCCACCAGACGGCGCGGACTTCTGAGAGGTCCACGCCCCGCGTGGCGTGGCGCATGGCGCCCTTCCATCGGCCGTCGGCACCGAGCTCGGCGGACAGCGTAGAGCGGGTGGGGAAGTCGGCGAGGTCGGTGCGCCAGAAGGGTATGCCGCGGGTGTTCAGCTCGCGCAGTACGTAGTCGGCGGTCGGGTCCAGGGCGAAGGTGACGACGAGCACGCGCGGCGCCTGGCCGCGCGTGCTCTCACCGGATGGTGTGGTCATTGGGCGTCAGTCGTCGTTCTGGTCCTCGTCCACGCCGCCGATGGCGTCCTGGCCGTCGGACTCCGTGTTGCAGATGGTGTTGTTCATGTGCGCCGGGGTGTCGAGGCACACCTCGCCGTCGATGACGGAGAGCTGCGAGGCGGGGTCGACGGTGAACGTCTGCGACGGGATGCCCACGGGGGCCACGTTGGCCAGTGCGTCGAGGCCGAAGGGCCGGGTCGCGAGCGGGCCGGCCGGTTCGGGGTTGATCACGCGGTTCCGAGTCGGGAGTCGGTCAGTGAGTACAGACACAGGTTCTCCTCGAACTGGTTGTTCCGGTGCGGGGGCCTTCCCTGCACCGCCGTGCGGTGGTGCACCCGTCCGGCCGAAATCCCCAGGATCGGCCGGACGGGCGTTCGTGCCCTACCCCTCCGCCGGGAAGGGGTGTGGGGAGGTACGTCCGGCGGAAGGGTAGGAGTCTTCGGGGAGGGGCGGGCGTGCAGGCGGATCGTGATCGGCAGGGTGGTCTTCACTCCTGGGCATGGGCCTGTCTCTCGTGACGGCCCAAGACTACGTCAAGCGTGCCGACCCTGTCGATGTCGCCCTTGCTCGCAGCGGCGGCCAGCTTGGCTCGGATCCTCGCGCAGTCCTCACAGCCGGCGACGACTGCCGCCTTGACCTTCGGGACACGGGGCCTAGGCACGGTGGGCCTCCTCCCAATGCGTGTGGAACTCCCGCCGAGCCTGCTCCTCAAGAGGCCAGTTCACCGTTGGGGGCGTCCACGCCCGGCGCCTGTCGTCGTTCAGGCGCGAGCAGGTGCAGCACTCGTCTACCTTCTTGCCGATGACGACTCCGCCGGGGCCGGACGAGTGAGGCAGCGAGATTACTTTCGTTTCCGCTTCAGTGGTCACGGGGCCCCCTTGGCACCGACGTACACGGGCGAATCCGGCTGTCCCCGGCCCGCACGGTGGACCTCGCATCGGCAAGCCGGGTAGGCCATGGAACCCGCGGACGGGTCCGGACCATCCGCGGACTCCCCCAAATCACGGCGCAGCATGATGGTCCCGTCCGTGCCGCGCGCCGCAATCAGTCGCGACAAAAGCGCCCGGGTGGCGCTCGGCGCACTGACCGGGGCACCGGTTCCTTGAGGTCTTCCCATGTCGACTGCTCCTCGGTCCCGTTATTGCGTGAGACGAGAGAACCGCTGTTGCACGTGGGTCCGCCAGCGTTCATGCGCACCCTGCATACGGGTATGCAGCAGGCGGGTACGCGAGCTCGCATATCCGTTCTCCCCTACCTACCGTGAGAGGGACAGGCACCAATGAATTGGTCCGACAGCGCCGTACGGGCCGCGTCCTCACAAGGCGACTACGGACGGGTCATTCGTTTGGTCCGTGAGTCCGCGCGGCTGACTCAGGGCCAGCTCGGCGGCGCCTGCGGCTTGTCTCAGTCCGCGATCTCCCGCTTGGAGAAGCGAGGCGCAGGCGAGTACAACATGACCGCCCTCGCTCGGGCTGCTCACCATCTCGGCATCCCGCCCCGGCTGGTCGGCCTTGCCGACAGTGGCGCAGCACCGGGCGCGCTCAGAGATGGAAGCGATGAATTGGATCGGCGCGAATTCCTGGGTGGCGTGGCTGCGGTTGCAGCTACCCCAGCCCTGAAGGCAGCGACGCCCCCGCGCACAGAGTGGGAAGGCGGACAAGCAGCGGTGCTCCGTGTCGCAACGACCGCCTATCGGAGAATGGATGCCACGGCGCCGGCGCGCCAACTGTCTGACACTGTCCAGGGCCACATGCGGCTTGTTCAGACCGTAGCCGCACAGACGAACGATCCGCCAACTCGCACCCGCTTGGCAGCCGTTGGGAGCGAAGTTGCGAGCCTTGTTGGCTGGTTGAGTTGGGATATGGCTGACCAGGGGTCTGCGCGCACGTGGTACGGCGCAGCGATCAAGGCAGCGCGGCGGGCGGGGGACCCGTTGTTGATCGCATACCAGCAGGGGAGCTTGGCGCAGTTTGAGGTCGAGTACGGCAACTGTGCACAGGGGCTTGCCTTGATCCGCTCTGCGAGGCGGCAACTCGGCTCGGAGCGACCACCGATCGCGGCGGCGTGGCTCTCATCGCTCGAAGCAGTTGCGCACGCCACGGCTGGCGACGACCGGGCAGCCGATCGAGCGCTCACGGCCAGCGCTGCTGAAGCGGCCCGAATGACGGCGGACGCGGCACCACCATGGCCATGGGTCTTTACCTTCGACGAGCGCAAGATCGCAGCCGCCCGGGTGACCTGCGGTGCCCGGTTAGCGCGGCCCCGGTGGGTTCATTCCTCCGTCGCCGACGCATCGGCTGCTCTTTCGTCCAGCCACGAGAAGCAGCGAGCACTTCTAACCCTGGATGTCGCTACGGGGCACCTGGCCGCGGGTCATCTAGACGTCGCTTTTGGTCTCGCAACTCAGGCGCTCGACACCGGTCTGCGGCTACGCTCCGGACGGGTGGCCGAGCGCGCCCGGAACTTCCGCCGGGGCTACTCGTCCGCATCGCCGCCGGCGCTTGTCCGCGACTTCGACGGGCGGCTGAACGACGCCTACCTGTGATCGAGAGGGGACAGATGAGGATCGGCATCACTGGCCATCGCGGGCTGCCTGACGGGGTCGAACAGCGCGTGCGGCAGGATCTCGGGGAGGCGGTCAAGGCGTACCCGCCGGGTGAACTCGTCGGTGTCAGCTGCATTGCAGATGGCCCGGACGCCTGGTTTGCTCGGTCGGTGCTTGATCACGGGGGCCGAGTCGAGGTCATCATTCCCGCGGCGGGATACCGGAACAGCCTGCCTGACTGGCACCACGCGACCTATGACGAGCTCCTCGGCCGCGCCTCGGACGTCCATCACACTGGCCTTGACGAGTCCACTTCACAAGCGCACATGGCGGGAAGCGAACTCCTGGTCGGCCTAGTCGATGAAGTGCTCGCAGTGTGGGACGGCCAGCCCGCCCGAGGCTACGGCGGCACCGCGGACGTAGTCGCCTACGCTCGGCGCATAGGCGTGCCCGTGCGTGTGCTCTGGCCGGCCGGGGCGACCAGGGAGTGATAGAACGCAAAAATGCGCCCCCGCCCGGCCATGAAAGGCCGTGCGGGGGCGTTGTTCAGTGGGCGGCGGAGGCTTGCCATACGGAGACGATCACCGCTGCAAGACTGATCAGGGCGGCGAGGGACGGAAGGGGCCACCGGCTGCGCTCGACTGCGTCGAGGCGGGTGTCGAGGTCGGTGAGGTGCAAGATCGGCGGCCAACTCCAGTCCGCCACCGAGGAAATCGACGCCTCAACCGCAGTCGGAAAGTTCAACAGGTCCATCCTGTTCGACCTGGCAGTCTTCGAAAGCGACAGGGCCGGCGAGCAGTGGAAGGAGGCCCACGCACACCGCCGCGCCCTCCAGCTCCCCGCCACCGGCCGATCTCGCTTCGGCTACATCTGGCACCCCCGCCGCATCCCCGACCTCGACCGCCCCGGCGAGTGGAAGCTGCAAGAGGAGTGGTATCAGGTCGACGAACCGCGCGCCCCATACGTCGACAACGCCTACGAGCGGAAGGTCAACGGGACGGGCTTCAACAACCTCGTCCACTGGTACAACGGCCTCGGCTTCCGTACCAGCCGCGGCGGGCTCTGGTACGTCTCCAGCCTCTCCCGCTACATGGACAGCGGTTTCGCCGCCGGCCTCCTGCGCATCCACGACCCCAACTGCAAATGCGCCTTCACCGAGAACAACGGGTGCGTCAACAACAGGTGGGTATACATCCCAGGCGCGCACGAGCCCCTCATCGCGTGGGACCTGTGGGAGGCGTACCTGGAGCACCGGCAAGAGACGAAGAAGACCCCGCCCCGGGCCCGGAAGGCGACGTACGCCCTTACCGGCCTCACAGCACACGCTCTTTGTCGGTACCACCTGAGTCACGCATCCGACAGCGACGGCGCCGGGAAGTCCATACCCGGCCACTACCTCGTATGCGGCCAGCACAAGCACGGTCGCCGCCAGATATGCCCGACGAACATCAACGCCCGGAGAGTCGACGTCGAGCAAGAAGTGCGTAAATGGCTCGAACGGGAAGCCGCTGCCGGCATCGACACCGCGCCGGCCACCGAGCAAGCCCCCGCCGTCGTAAATGAACGAGCCGCCGCGGCCCGCGAGCGGGCCCAGCTGCAAGCCGAGCTGAGCAAGATCGAGAAGGCGCTCGACCGGCTCGTCACCGACTACGCACTCGACCCGGACAAGTACCCCGACGACTCGTTCGCCCGCGTGCGCGACCAGTTCACCAACAAAAAGGCCAGCCTCACAGCCGCGCTGAGCAAGATCGCCGAGGTGGAAAGCGCACCAACAGCCGAGGACTTTCACCCGATCGTCGTCGGCCTCGCCCAAGAGTGGGACACCCTCCTTGTCCAGGAGAAAAACGCCCTACTCAAGCAGATCACCCGCCGGGTGGCGGTCGGGTACGCCGACGACGGCAAGAAGCGAAACCGCGGCATCGTCGTCGAGGTACACCCCGTGTGGGAACCCGATCCGTGGGCGCCCAAGGAGATCTGCCGCGGACCGCTCGGTACGCGCCCGCACTGGTCGCCTGACGACCTGTGGGAGCGACCGGCCGTGTCTGACCCTGCCCTGCTAGCCCTCGCGAGCTAGTGACTTACCGCCGGGTACCCCAGCAGAATCTCCCGGGAAATACCCTCGCGTAACCGGCTTCCGGGAGGCCCCCGATGCAGAGCACCATGCAGGACGTACCGCTGCTTGTCTCACGAATCACGACCCACGGGTCAACGATTCACGGGCACGCCGAAGTCCGCACCTGGACCGGGGACGCCGCCGCTACCCAGCGGCGGACCTACGCAGAGGTAGGCGCCCGCGCCGCACAGCTCGCACACGCACTTCGTGACGAGCTTGGGGTGCAAGAGTCGGGCGTCGTCGGAACGCTCATGTGGAACAACGCGGAGCACCTTGAGGCGTACCTCGCCATTCCCTCCATGGGCGCCGTGCTCCACACCCTGAACCTGCGGCTGCCCGTCGAGCAGCTCGCCTACATCGTCAACCACGCCGCGGACCGCGTGATCATCGTCAACGGTTCGTTGCTGCCGCTGCTCGCCCCGCTGCTGCCGCACCTCGGCTCCGTCGAGCACGTGATCGTCTCCGGCCCCGGAGACCGGTCCGCGCTGGCCGGCTGTCGGGCGCAGGTGCACGAGTACGAGGAACTCCTCGTCGGCCGGCCGGAGCACTACGACTGGCCGGAGCTGGACGAGCGCCAGGCGGCGGCGCTCTGCTACACGTCGGGGACGACGGGCGACCCCAAGGGGGTGGCCTACAGCCACCGCTCGGTGTACCTCCACGCCATGGAGGTCAACGCGGCGGCCGCCTTCGGTCTCACCCCGGCCGACGTATGTGCCCCTTTGGTACCCATGTTCCACGTGAACGCCTGGGGCCTGCCGCACGCCGCCTTCATGGCCGGGACGTCCCTGCTGATGCCCGACCGCTTCCTGCAGCCCGCGCCGCTCGCCGAGATGATCGCCACCGAGCGGCCCACGGTGTCCGCCGGCGTTCCCACGATCTGGGCGGGCCTGCTCGCCGAGCTCGACGCGCGGCCGCGGGACCTGTCCTCGCTGCGTACGGTCATCAGCGGCGGCTCGGCCGCGCCGCCCGCGATGATGCGGGGCTTCCACGAGCGCCACGGCGTGCGGCTCGTGCAGGCGTGGGGGATGACGGAGACCTCGCCGCTGGGCTCGGTGGCCTACCCGCCGGCCGGTCTGAGCGAGGAGGAGGAGTGGCCCTACCGCGTCACCCAGGGCCGGCTGCCCTCCTCCGTGGAGGCCCGGCTCGCCGGCCCCGGCGGGGAGATCCTGCCCTGGGACGGGCAGTCGGCCGGTGAGCTGGAGGTGCGCGGGCCCTGGATCGCGGGCGCGTACTACGGCGGCGCGGCCGGGGAGCCCGTCCGGCCCGAGGACAAGTTCAGCCCCGACGGCTGGCTGCGCACGGGCGACGTCGGCACGATCACGTCCGACGGCTTCCTCACCCTCACCGACCGCGCCAAGGACGTGATCAAGTCGGGCGGCGAGTGGATCTCCTCCGTCGAGCTGGAGAACCACCTGATGGCCCACCCGGACGTCGCGGAGGCGGCCGTCGTGGCCGTCCCGGACGACAAGTGGGGCGAGCGCCCGCTCGCCGCCATCGTCCTCAAGGACGGCAAGCCCGCCGACTACGCCGCGCTGCGGGCGTTCCTCGGCGAGCGGGTGGCGCGCTGGCAGCTGCCCGAGCGGTGGGTGCGGATCGCGACCGTACCGAAGACGTCGGTGGGCAAGTTCGACAAGAAGGTGCTCCGCAAGCAGTACGCGGAGGGCGAGCTGGAGGTCACCGTCCTGGGCGGCTGACCCGCCGCGGGCGGATGACACGCAAACGCCGGGCAGGGGGCCGCCGATGAGGCCTCCTGCCCGGCGTCGGCGCAGCTGCCGCCGGTGCGCTGCCGTCAGCGCCTCGTCAGCGCTTGGCGCCCACCAGCGCGCTGCCGGCCCAGCCCACCGCCACGGCGGCCGCCGCGATCGCGCAGACGCCGTTCCAGCCCCAGTGGGCGTACGCCGGGCCCGCGAGGGCGGAGGCGCTCGCGCCGCCGACGAACGCCGTGACGACGTAGGCCGTGTTGGCCGCCGCGGGCGTGCCGGTCGAGGCCAGTGCCCGCGTCTGGTTGGCGACCTGACCGGCCATCAGGCCCGCGTGGATCAGCACGGCCGCCGCGCACAGCGCCCACAGCCGGTGCCCGCCGAGCCAGAACAGCGGCAGGGAGAGCGCCGTGAGCACGTAGGACGCGGTGACGACCCGGGTCGCGCCGAAGCGGTCGATGAGCGACCCCGACACGGGGGCGACGGCGGTCGAGACGAGGCCGAACAGGCCGAAGAGACCCGCGGTCGCCGTCGACATGCCGAACGGCTCGTCCGCGGTCAGCAGCAGGGCGAGCGTCGTCCACAGCGAGCTCCAGGCGCCGAAGAGACCGCCCTGGCGCAGGCACGCGGCCCGCAGCTCGGGGGAGCGGCGCAGCAGGCCCGGCAGCCCCGCGATGGCCTTGAGCGGCTGGGCGGCGCGGCGCGGCCGGGTCTCGGCCGGGAGCAGTACGGCGGTCAGCAGGCCGACCGCGACGGTGAGCGCGGCGGCGCCGAAGAAGACGGCGCGCCAGCCGTACGCCTGCCCGGCCAGGGAGCCGAGGACGCGGGCCGCGACGATGCCGGTGAACAGCCCGGCCACGACCGCGGCCACGTGCCGCCCGCGCCGGTCGGCGGGCGCCCGCTCGGCGACCAGCGGGACCAGCAGCTGCGGCACGACCGTCGCGGCGCAGGCCACCAGGACGGCCGCGGCCAGCGCGGGCAGGCCCGGCGCGAGGGCGGCCGCGACGAGGGCCGCACCGGCGACCGCGGACAGCACGGCCACCAGGCGGCGGCGGTCGGCGGTGTCCCCGAGCGGGGCGAACGCCAGCAGGCCGACGGCGTAACCGAGCTGGGCCACGGAGGCGATCCAGCCGGCCGCGGAGGGCGCGGCACCGAAGTCCTGCGCGATGAGGCCGAGGAGCGGGGCCGCGAGGTAGATGTTCGCGGCGGTGACGGCGGTGCAGAGGGCGATGACCGCGAGGAGGACGGTGTTGCCGCCGCGGGCGGGGGCGGGGGCGGCAGGCGGCGCCGGCCGCACGGGCGTGGCCGTGGCCGCGGGTGCGGGTGCGGGTGACGGCGTGGGCGTCGGCATGAGTGGTGTGGCTCCCCCGGGTGATGCGGTTCAGGCTGATGACCAACCGGCTTATAACCAACTGGTTGGTTATAAGTTTCACGTGAAACGGAACGTGCTGTCAACTGAATAGTTGGTTACTCTGGGTGTATGGCAGTCGTAAGGGACCCAGAGGCCACCAAGGCGCGCATCTTCGCGGCGGCCACCGCCGAGTTCGCCGCCCACGGCATCGCCGGCGCGCGCATCGACCGCATCGCCCGCGAGGCCAAGGCGAACAAGCAGCTCATCTACGCCTATTTCGGCGACAAGGCGGAGCTGTTCTCCCAGGTCCTCCAGCGGGCCCTGCTCGAACTCGCCTCCGCCGTGCCCGTCGACGCCGACGACCCCGACTGCTACGTCGACCGCCTGATGGAGTACCACAAGGCCCACCCCGAGCTGCTGCGGCTGCTCCTGTGGGAAGGGCTCGAGTACGGGGAGGGCGAGATCCCGCACGAGGCCGAGCGCCGCGCCCGCTACGACTCCAAGGCCGCGGCCTTCGCCGTCGCCCAGGAGGAGGGCACGGTCGACGCCGGGCTGCCGCCGCGGCACCTCGTCTTCCTGATCAGCGCGCTCGCCGGGTGGGCCACGGCCGTGCCGCAGTTCCGCCGGCTGCTCGTCGGCGGGGAGGACGGGGACCTGGACGCGCTGCGCGAGTCCGTGCGGACCGCGGCGCGCAGGATCACCCAGCCGGGCGGCGCCTAGGCCGCCCGACCGGGCACCGGTCAGTCCGTGCCCACCTTCGACAGCAGGTCCACGATCCGGCCCTGCACCTCCGCGCTCGTCGACCGCTCGGCCAGGAACAGCACCGTCTCCCCGGCCACCAGCCCCGTCAGCTGCGCAGGGTCGATCCCGGCCGAGGTGTAGACGACCAGCGGCGTGCGCTTGAGCAGGCCGTTGCCGCGCAGCCAGTCGACGATGCCCGCGCGGCGGCGGCGCACCTGCATCAGGTCCATCACCACCAGGTTCGGGCGCATCTGCGTCGCCAGCGTCACCGCCTCGGCGTCCGTCGCCGCACGGCCCACCTGCATGCCGCGCCGCTCCAGCGTCTCCGTCAGGGCGACCGCGATCGGCTCGTGCTCCTCGATCAGCAGCACGCGCGGCGGGTGCATCTCGCTGTCGCGCGGCGCCAGTGCCTTCAGCAGCACCGCCGGGTCCGCCCCGTAGGCCGCCTCCCGCGTCGCCTGCCCGAGCCCGGCCGTCACCAGGACCGGGACACCGGCCGCGACGGCCGCCTCGCGCAGCGACTGCAGCGCCGTGCGCGTGATCGGCCCCGTCAGCGGGTCCACGAACAGCGCCGCCGGGTACGCCGACGTCTGCGCGTCGACCTCCTCGCGCGAGTGCACCAGCACCGGCCGGTAGCCGCGCTCGGTCAGCGCCGCCTCCGTGGACGCGTCCGGAGCGGGCCACACGAGGAGCCGGCGCGGGTTGTCCAGCGGCTCGGGGGGCAGCTCGTCGTCCATCGGCGGGCGCGGCGCGTTCACGACTTCCACCGCACCGTTGGGGCCGTCGAGGGGCTCGGGCCCCTCCGAACCCTCGTCCGGAGCTCCTATGGTGAAGGCACGCCCTGACGGGGCGTCGAGCAGGGGCGGGCGCGGTGCCGGCTGCGCCGGTGCCTGCGGCTGGCCCTGAGCGGGCGCCTGCGGCTCGCGCTCGCCCTCGGCCGGGTTGCCGAGCCGGCGGCGGCGGCCCGAACCGCCCGGCGCCGGCTCCTGGCCGGGCTGCTGGGCGAACGGCGGGGCCTGGCCCAGGGCGCGCACGCTGATCGGGCGCCCCGAGGTGTCCGTGCCGGGCGCCGCGGCGGCTCCGGCCGCGCCGGGCTCCTCCGCCAGGGCCCGGCGCGCACGGCGGCGGCCCGTCGGGGCGGGGACGGCGGGCTGCTCCGCACCGGCGGCGGGGCCGCCCGAGCGGGACGGGTCGGTCTCGCGCACACCCGTGGCGCCGTACGACGCGGGGGCGCCTTCCGGCGTCGGCCCATCGGTGTGCGGCGCTGCGCCGCCGTTCTGCCCGGGCCGGTCGTGCTCACCGCGGAAGGGGCCGGGCCCGTTCGGCCCGGACTGCGTCTTCGCGGCGTCGGGCCCGCCGGGCGGTCGCGTCGGGGCGCTGCCCGGCCGGGGGCCCTGACCGCCGGCGCCGGCAGGTCCGGATCCGGGCGCGGAACCGCCGGGGCGCGGGCCTGCCGCCGGGTCGCCCGGCCCGTTCGGGCCGGGGAACGGCGCGGGGGCGCTTCCCGCTTCCGCGGGAGTGGGGCCGTTCGGCCCGAGGAAGGCGGACGTGCCGCCGCCCTGCCCGGGGGTGTCCGGGCCGGTGGGTGCGGGTCCGTTGGCCCCGGGGAAGGGCGCGGGGACGCTTCCCCTGTTGGCGGGTGCGGGGTTGTTCGCGCCCAGGAAGGCGGAGGTGCCGCCCTGCCCGGGGCTGTCCGTGGCGCCGGGGCCGGGGAACGCTGCTTGCGGTGCCCTCGCGTCGGTGGGCGCAGGGCCGGTCTGGCCAGGGAACGGCGCGGGGGCGCTTCCCCTGTCGGCGGGTGCGGGGCCGTTCGTCCCGAGGAAGGCGGAGGTGCCGCCGCCGCTCTGTCCGGGGTGGTCCGTGCCGCCGGGGGCGGGGAACGGTGCCTGCGGTGCCCTCGCGTCGGCGGGTGCAGGGCCGGGTCGGCCCGGGAACGGTGCGGGAGCGGTACCTGCACCGGCGGGTGCGGGACCGTTCGGCCCGAGGAAGGCGGACGTGCCGCCGCCCTGCCCGGGGCTGTCCGTGGCGCCGGGGCCGGGGAACGGTGCCTGCGGCGCCCTCGTGTCGGCGGGTGCGGGGCCGGTCTGGCCAGGGAACGGCGCGGGGGCGCTTCCCCTGTCGGCGGGTGCGGGGCCGTTCGTCCCCAGGAAGGCGGACGTGCCTCCCTGCCCGCCGGGAGCGGGGAACGGTGCCTGCGGTGCCCTCGCGTCGGTGGCCGCGGGCGCGTTCCCGGGACGGCCCGGGAACGGTGCGGGAGCAGTCCCCGTACCGGCGGGGGCCGGTCCGCCCGGGGCGGGGAACGGCGCCGGGGCGCCTCCCCTGTCCGCCGGCGCGGGGCCGTTCGATCCCAGGAAGGCGGACGTGCCGCCCCGCCCGGCCTGGGCGTCCGGGCCGCCCTGGCCCGGGAAGCGGCCCGCGGACTCCGCCTCGGCGTGCCCGGCGCCGCTCCGGTCGCGGCCCGCGGGGCCCTCGTCGTCGGCGGGCTTGCGGGGGGCTCCCGGCAGGCCGCCGGGTTCGCGGGAGCGGTCGGCGTCGGCCGGGGGAAGGGCGAAGGGCGCGCGCGGGACGGAGGGTTCCGCGGCGGTCTGGCCGGGGATCGGCCGCTCGGGGGACTCCGCGAGGGCCCGGCGCGCCCGGCGCCCGGTGGGGGCGGCCGCGGCGGCGGACTCGGGCGTGCGGTCGGCCTCGGCGGGCGGCAGGGCGAACGCCGTGCGCGGCGCCTCGGCCTGCTGCGGCTGTTCCCTGCGCGCGCGCCGGCCCGTCGGCCCGGCCGGCGAGCCCTGCGGCGGCACGAGGCCGCTCGCGTCGCCGTCACCGGCCGGCTTCGGCTCCGCTCCCGGCGCCGGGCCCGGGCCGGACCCGCCGCCCCGGCCCGTACCGGAGGCGTCCTCGGGCCCGCCGCGCCCGTGCCGGGCGGCACGGGCCGCGGCAGCGCCGTCGCCCTCGGCCGCCGCCGACGGCACCGGCGGCTCCTCGTCGGTGCGCGGCTTGGCGCGCCGCCGCCCGGTGGGCGGGGTGTCGTCGTTCTGCGCGGGCGGTGCCGGCTGCGCGGCGCCGTCGCCCGCGGTGTCGCCGTCCGCGCCCCGGCGCGCCCGCCGCCCGCTGCCCGGTGCGGCGGAGGCGTCGGCGGCACCGGAGGAGGCGGACGCTTCCGCCGTGCCGCGCGCCCGCTGGGACGGCACCGGCATGACGGTGGTGGCGTTCATCGTGTCCGTGGCGGAGCGGCGCTCCGTGGCGGCGGGGCTGACGGGCCCGCCCTTCGCGGAGACGGGCACCTCCAGGACGTACGCGCTGCCGCCCGACGCGCCCGGCACGTCGTGGGTCTGCAGCACGCCGCCGTGCGCCCGCACGATGCCGCGCACGAGGGGTCCGTGGACGGGGTCGCCCCCCGCGTAGGGGCCGCGGACCTCGATCCGTACGACCTCGCCGCGCTGTGCCGCCGCGACGACGATCGTGGAGTCGCCGCTCGGCGCGGCGCCCGCGGGGGCGTTGCCCGTGGCGTCGACGCCCGCGACGTCCGCGATCAGGTGCGCCAGGGCCTGGGCGAACCGCTCGCGGTCGACCTCGGCCTCGATGGCCGGCGCGTGCACGGCGAACTGCGCCCGGCCGGGGCCGATCAGCTCGACCGCGCCGTCGACGCCCGCGGCCACGACCTCGTCGAGGGCAACGGTCTCCCGCTCCAGCTTGGCCTCGCCGGAGTCCAGCTCCTGATAGGCGAGGACATTGTCGACAAGGGTCGTCATCCGGGCGTATCCGGCGGACAGGTGGTGCAGGATCTGGTTGGCCTCGGGCCACAGCTGTCCGGCCGGGTCGGCGGCCAGGGTGCCGAGCTCGGCGCGCAGTTGCTCCAGCGGGCCGCGCAGGGACTCCTGCAGGACGGCCTGCAGCTGCGCGTGGCGCGCGGCGAGCGCGTCGTACGCACGGCGGTCGGTGAAGGTCATCACCGCGCCGACGAGCTGGTCGCCGTCGCGCACGGGCGCCGTGGTGAGGTCGACGGGGACCGCCCGGCCGTCCTTGGCCCACAGCGCCTGCCCGCGCACCCGGTGCTTGCGCCCCGAGCGCAGCGTGTCGGCGATCGGGGACTCCTCGTACGGGAACGGCGTGCCGTCCGGCCGGGAGTGGTGGATCAGGGGGTGGAGCTCGCGGCCGCCGAGGTCGCTGGCGCGGTAGCCGAGGATCTGCGCGGCGGACGGGTTGACCAGCACGACCTTGCCGGCGGTGTCGACGCCGACGACGCCTTCCGCGGCGGCGCGCAGGATCATCTCGGTCTGCCGCTGCTGCCGGGCGAGTTCGGCCTCGGTGTCGAGCGTGCCGGTCAGGTCGCGGACGACGAGCATGAGCAGCTCGTCGCCCGTGTAGGGCTGGTGGTCGGCGTACGGGGTGCGGCCGTCCTCCAGGTTCGCGCTCGTCACCTCGACGGGGAACTCCGAACCGTCCGTGCGCCGGGCGACCATGCGCGTCGGCTTGGTGCGGCCGTCGTCGCTGTCGGGCAGGCGCATGGAGCCGGGGATGCGGCGCGAGTCGAAGTCGGGCAGCAGGGAGAGCAGCCCGCGCCCGACGAGCCCCGTGCCGGGAACCTCGAAGGTCTCGAGAGCTATGTGGTTGGCGTTGACGACCGTGCCGTTGCAATTGACGAGCAACAGGGCGTCGGGGAGGGCGTCGAGTATGGCTGCGAGGCGAGCAGCGCCTCGGGATGGCCTGCTGCTCACGACGACGCTTCCTCCCTGGTTACCGCACCTTGCCGACCTCGCCGGGCGGGCGGTCCGCCGCGCCGTGGCGTGTCACTGGAGCGCAGTCTACGGGCTGCCGGGGCGGGCGCGGCGGCGGACGAGGCGTGCGGCGAGGCGCGCCGGACGGGCGCCGTGGGGCGTCCTGCCGCAGGCCCGACATGTCTTACGTGTCAGCCCTTGTGGTGGACGTGGGGGGTACCCGCGGGCGTGCCGAGCAGACTGGAGAAGCGGTCCCAGCGGTCGATCTCGCACCCGTTCTTCCGCGTGAACTCGGCCTTCACGGGGCGGCCGGCCCATTTGCCGGTGACCGTGGCGCGCTGCGGCCCGCCGTAGATCATCGTGCACACCGAGTCCTTGGGGACGGGGGCGAACGGGTCCTTGCCCCAGGTCGTCCGGCTGTCGATCTGGCCGCACGCCTCTCTGACGCGCGGGTGCGTGCCCCCGGCCGGGTGGCAGTACAGCTCGTAGGTCCGTACGCCCGCGACGGAGGGGCCGAACTTCCCGGTGTCGCTGACGGTCACCGTGAGGTGGTCGTTGCTCTCGGGGTTGGCCGGGGGCATGGGGAGCCCGGCGGCCGAGGCGGACGGGAGGGTGAGCAGGGCCGCCGGAGCGAGCGCGGCGGCGGCGAGGGCGAGGCGACGGAGCAGCATGCGGGACTCCAGGGTCCGGGGGGCAGGAGAGGCGGAACGGGGGGCGTGCAGGGCCCGGCCGATCCCTTCACCCGTCTAACGCGCCGGGCGGCAACGCGTTGCGCTCCGGAAAACGTCTTTGCCCCGCCCGGTGAAAGCCCGGTACCGTAGGGGTGCGATTGGTGAGCGACCGCGAGGTTGTGCCATCATCTGCATCGCACCACCCGCGCATGCGTGGGTGGGCTGGAGGCGTCGCCTAGTCCGGTCTATGGCGCCGCACTGCTAATGCGGTTTGGGCCTTAAAGCCCATCGAGGGTTCAAATCCCTCCGCCTCCGCAGTCGCCGGAAGCCCCGGTCGTCCTTGAGACGGCCGGGGCTTCCGCGTTGTCGGGTGTCTGTACGGGTGGTGGCGCCGGGGCCGCCGGGCGATCTTGTCCGCAGGGGGTCGCCGGGGCCGTTCCGGAAGCGCTCCGGAGGGTGTTTTCGCAGGCCGGAGCGGGTGCGGGGAATGGATTTCGCGTGGCGGCGGAGTTCATGTAATGTTGTCCACGCAACGCCGACCGGCAAGAAAACGCCGGGAAGCCGAGCGCTCGTAGCTTAACGGATAGAGCACTTGACTACGGATCAAGAGGTTGCAGGTTCGAATCCTGCCGAGCGCACTGACGGGAGTCTTTCTCCCGTTCGTCGCGGGGTGGAGCAGCTCGGTAGCTCGCTGGGCTCATAACCCAGAGGTCGCAGGTTCAAATCCTGTCCCCGCTACTAAGACCGAAGGCCCGGTACCTCAGGTACCGGGCCTTCGGCGTATCCGGAGTCTTCCGTCCCGTCCCGTCCGGGACGGAAGAGCGCGTGGAGCGCGCGCGATTCTCAGGAGAATCACAGAGAGCCGAAAGACGCCTCTCACGCGCCGCTCGCACCCTCGTCCCATGACGGCCGACCCCTCCCTCACCCCAGCCCCTGCCGCCCCCGCCCCCCTCCTGCGGGACGACGGCGGCCCCGTCAGGGTCCTCGTCGTGGACGACGAGGCCTCCCTGGCCGAGCTGCTCCGGCTCGCCCTGCGCTACGAGGGCTGGGACGTGCGCACCGCGGCCGGCGGCGCCGAGGCCGTGCGCGTCGCGCGGGACTTCCGGCCGGACGCCGTCGTCCTCGACGTGATGCTGCCCGACATGGACGGGCTGACCGTGCTGGGGCGGCTGCGCCGCGAGCGCGCAGAGGTGCCGGTGCTCTTCCTCACCGCCAAGGACGCCGTCGAGGACCGCATCGCCGGCCTCACCGCCGGCGGCGACGACTACGTGACCAAGCCCTTCAGCCTGGAGGAGGTCGTCGCCCGGCTGCGCGGGCTGCTGCGCCGGGCCCGCGCCGTCGCGCCGCGCCCCGGCTCCGTCCTCACCGTGGGCGACCTGGTCCTGGACGAGGACAGCCACGAGGTCTCCCGCGGCGGCACGGACATCCACCTCACCGCCACCGAGTTCGAGCTGCTGCGCTTCCTCATGCGCAACCCGCGGCGCGTGCTGAGCAAGCCGCAGATCCTCGACCGGGTCTGGTCGTACGACTTCGGCGGCCAGGCCAATGTCGTGGAGCTCTACATCTCCTACCTGCGGCGGAAGATCGACGCCGGACGCGAGCCGATGATCCACACGCGGCGCGGCGCCGGCTACCTCATCAAGCCGGCCGCGCCGGCGTGAGCCGCCCGCGGCCGCTGCGGACGCGCCTCGTGCTGTCCACCGTCGTGCTGGTCGCCGTCGTCTGCGCGGTGATCGGCACGGTCACGGCCATCGTGCTGCGCAGCTACCTGTACGGGCAGCTCGACACGCAGCTCGGCGAAGCGGCGCGGCGGGCCGCGGCGCCCCACCCGCCGGACATCCAGGCCCGCAGGGGCGGCCCGCTGAGCTTCGTGCAGGGCGGCGGCCAGCCCATCGGCACCGTCGGCGCGCTCACCGCGCCCGACGGCCGCATCGCCGACTCGGCCGTCAGCACGCCCGCCCGCACCACGCGGGGCGGCGAGCCCGTGCGCGAACCGCTGACCTCCGCCCAGAGCGAGGCCCTCGCGGCGCTCCCCCGCGACGGCAGGCCGCACGACGTCGGACTGCCCGGGCGCGGACAGTACCGCGCCCAGTCCGTCACCGCCCCCGACGGCACGACGTACCTGGTCGGCATCCCCGCCGCCGGCGTTCAGGAGACCCTCAACACCCTTGTCGTGGTGGAGGTATGCGTGACCGCGGCCGGGCTCGCAGCCGCCGGGATCGCCGCCGCGGCCACCGTACGGATCGCGCTGGGGCCGCTGCGGCGGGTCGCCGCGACGGCCACGCGCGTCTCCGAACTCCCCCTGCACAGAGGGGAAGTGGCCCTGCACGAGCGCGTGCCCGAGGCGGAAGCCGATCCGCGGACCGAGGTCGGTCAGGTCGGCGCGGCGCTCAACCGTATGCTGGGGCACGTGGGTTCGGCGCTGACGGCGCGCCAGGAGAGCGAGACGAGGGTCCGGCAGTTCGTCGCGGACGCGAGTCACGAGCTGCGGACGCCGCTCGCCTCCATCCGCGGCTACGCCGAACTCACGCGCCGGGCCGTGCCCGGCGGGGGCGCCGGGGAAGGCCGCGAAGAGATCGGGCCGGTCACCCGGCACGCGCTCGGCCGCATCGAGTCCGAGGCGCACCGGATGACCGGGCTCGTCGAGGACCTGCTGCTCCTCGCCCGCCTGGACGCCGGCCGCCCGCAGGCGCTCGCGGACCTCGACCTCTCTCCGCTCGTGGTCGACGCCGTGAGCGACGCGCGGGCGGCCGGGCCGGGCCACGCGTGGCGCCTCGACCTGCCGGCCGAGCCGGTGACGGTACGGGGCGAGGCGGCCCGTCTGCACCAGGTCCTCGTCAACCTGCTGGCCAACGCCCGTACGCACACGCCGGCGGGGACGACGGTGACCGCTCGCGTACGGGTTGCCTCCGGCGGTGGGCTCGTGGAGGCCGAGGTGGAGGACGACGGGCCCGGCATCCCGGCGGAGTTGCTGCCGCACGTCTTCGAGCGGTTCGCGCGGGGGGACGCGTCGCGGACGCGGACCGGGGCGGGGGGTTCGGGGCTGGGGCTCGCGATCGTACGGGCGGTCGTTGCGGCGCACGGGGGACGGGTGGGGGTGGCGAGCGTGCCCGGGCGGACCGTTTTCACGGTGGAACTGCCGGTGCGGCACCGCCGGGTCCATCGACAGGACCGACAGGGCTGAGCGCCGTCGCGGCGGGGGATCAGTACCGATTCACAGGCCCGGCACAGGGCGCCCACACGCTCGCGACAGGCGCCCCCGGCACGGTCGGCTCATGACTGCCGACAGCCCGCCTCTTCCCGCCCGCGCGCCCCTCCCGGTGAGCGGTCACGGCACCGTGCTCGACGTCGTGATCCCCGTCCACAACGAGGAGGACGACCTGGAGGCGTGCGTGCGCCGGCTGCACGCGCACCTCACGGCGACCTTTCCGTACGGGTTCCGGATCACCGTCGCGGACAACGCGAGCACCGACCGCACGCCCGAGGTCTCCGCCGCCCTGGACGAAGCCTTCGACGAGGTGACCGCCGTCCGGCTGGAGGAGAAGGGGCGCGGGCGGGCGCTGCACACCGTCTGGTCGCTGTCCGAGGCGCCCGTGCTCGCCTATATGGACGTCGACCTGTCCACCGGTCTCAACGCCGTGCTTCCGCTCGTCGCCCCGCTGGTCTCCGGCCACTCCGACCTGGCCATAGGGACCCGGCTCGCGGGGGGTTCGCGCGTGGTGCGCGGGCCCAGGAGGGAGTTCGTGTCCCGCGCCTACAACGTCCTGTTGCGGACGGGGCTCGCGGCGCGGTTCTCTGACGCGCAGTGCGGGTTCAAGGCGGTCCGCAAGGACGTCGCCGAGCGGCTGCTGCCGCTCGTCGAGGACACGGGGTGGTTCTTCGACACCGAGCTGCTGGTGCTGGCCGAGCGGGCGGGCCTGCGGATCCACGAGGTGCCGGTGGACTGGGTCGACGACCCGGACAGCTCCGTGCGGATCGTCCGCACGGCGGCCGACGACCTGCGGGGCGTGTGGCGCGTGGGGCGCGCCCTCGCCACGGGGGCGCTGCCGCTGGACCGGCTGCGCCGCCCCTTCGGGGACGATCCGCGCGACCGGGCGGTGCCGGGCGTGCCGCGGGGCCTGGCCCGGCAGCTGCTGGGCTTCTGCGCGGTGGGCGTCCTCAGCACGGGCTTCTACCTGGCGCTGTACTCGCTGCTGCGCACGGCCACCGGGCCGCAGGCGGCGAACGCGGCCGCGCTGCTGCTGTCGGCCCTCGCCAACACCGCGGCCAACCGGCGGCTGACCTTCGGGGTGCGCGGGCGTGACCGCGCGGTGCGTCACCAGGCGCAGGGCCTGGTGGTCTTCGCGATCGGCCTGGTCCTGACCAGCGGTTCGCTCGCCGCGCTGCACGCGGCGGGCGGCTCCCCGGCCGCCCAGGGCGCTTCTCCCGGCCCTTCCCACGGTGCCGAACTCGCCGTGCTCGTCACGGCCAACCTCGCGGCGACGGTGCTGCGGTTCCTGCTGCTGCGGGCGTGGGTGTTCCCGGCGGCGGCCTCTGCGACAAGGAACGAACGATGACGACGTCGACCACTTCGACCACGTCGACCACTTTGACCACGACGGTCACGTCTACCTCGTCTACCTCGTCTACCTCGTCGACCTCGATGACGAAGGGCGCGAAGCTGCGGCTCGTGGCGCTCCTCGCCGTCACCGGCGCGCTCTACCTCTGGGACCTCGGCGCGTCCGGCTACGCCAACCAGTTCTACGCCGCGGCCGCGCAGGCGGGCGGCGCGAGCTGGAAGGCGTTCTTCTTCGGCGCATCCGACGCCGCCGGGGCGATCACCGTCGACAAGCCGCCGGCCGCGCTCTGGCCGATGGGCCTGTCCGTACGGCTCTTCGGGCTCGGCCCGTGGGCGATCCTCGTGCCCGAGGCCTTGATGGGTGTGGCCGCGGTGGGGGTGCTGTACGCCTCCGTGCGGCGGTACTTCGGGGAGGCGGCCGGGCTGCAGGCGGGCGCGGCGTTCGCGCTGACGCCCGTCGCCGCGCTGATGTTCCGCTTCGACAACCCCGATGCGCTGCTGTGCCTGCTGATGGTGTGCGCCGTGGCGTGCGTCCTGCGGGCGCTGGAGGCCGGGCGGACGGGGTGGCTGCTCCTGGCGGGGCTCTGCTTCGGTCTCGGTTTCCTCACCAAGACGCTGCAGGCGTGGCTGATCCTGCCGCCGCTCGCCCTGCTGTACGCGGTGTGCGCGCCGGTGCGGCCGCTGCGGCGGGCGGGGCAGCTGCTGCTCGCGGGGCTGGTGACCGTCGTCTCCGGCGGCTGGTGGGTCACCGTGGTCGAGCTGTGGCCCGCGGATTCGCGCCCGTACATCGGCGGCTCGCAGCACAACAGCTTCCTCGAACTCACCTTCGGCTACAACGGACTCGGCCGTCTCAACGGCAACGAGACCGGGAGCGTGGGCGGAGGCGGCGGCCCGGGTGGCGGCGGGCGCTGGGGCGAGACCGGCATCCTGCGGCTGTTCGGGACGGACATGGGCGGCCAGATCGCCTGGCTGCTGCCCGCGGCGTTCGCACTGCTGCTGGCGGGGCTGCTGCTGACGCGGCGCGCCGGGAGGACGGACATCCGCCGGGCGGCGTTCCTGGCGTGGGGCGGGGCGCTGCTGATGACCTTCGCGGTCTTCAGCTTCATGTCCGGGATCTTCCACCAGTACTACAACGTCGCCCTGGCGCCGTACGTGGCGGCGCTCACCGGCATGGGATCCGTACTGCTGTGGCGGCGCCGGGCGTTCGCCCCGCTGGCCGCGGTGGTGACGGGGACGGCCGCCTGGGCGTACGTCCTCCTCGGCCGCACTCCGCAGTGGCTGCCGTGGCTGAAGTGGGCCGTGCTGCTGGGCGGTGTCGCGGCGGGGTGTGCGCTGCTGCTCGTACGGCGAGGGCGGGTGCGGGGGAGCGGGCGGGACGGTGCGCCGGCGCGCGGGGCCGTGGCGGTGGCCGTGGCCCTGTCCACCGGCAGCGCGCTGGCGGCGCCGCTCGCGTACACGCTGAACACCGTGCGCACGCCGCACGGCGGGTCGATCGTGACGGCCGGGCCGGCGGTGGAGGGTGCGGGGCGGTTCGGTGGCGGTGGCGGAGGTGGCGGCATGCGGGCGGCCGGGCGGGGCGGCGAACGGTTCGCAGGGCCGGGGGGTGCGCCGCCCGGCCCCGGCGGCAAGGGTCCGCGGGGGGACCGCGGTTCCGGGGGCTTCGGCGGCCCTGGGGGTCCCAGTGGTCCCGGCGGTTCCGGTGGTCCCGGTGGGGCCGAGGGGTACGGCCGGCCCGGCGGCGGAGCCATGGGCGGTCTGCTCGGCGGTCAGCGCGTGGGGGCCGCCGCGGCCGCCGCGGTGAAGAAGGACGCCGCGTCGTACACCTGGGCGGCCGCCGCCGTCGGCTCGCAGAACGCGGCCGCCTACCAGCTCGCCGCGCAGGTGCCGGTGATGGCCGTCGGCGGCTTCAACGGGAGCGATCCGTCGCCGAGGCTGCGGCAGTTCGAGGCGTGCGTGGCGGCCGGGAAGGTGCACTACTTCATCGCCTCCGGCGGCGCGGAACGGCGGGGCGGGCCCGGCGGCGGCGCGCGGGGGAGCTCCGTCTCCGCGGAGATCGCGGCCTGGGTGGAGGCGCGTTTCACCAAGGTCGCGGTGGGTGGGGCGACGCTCTACGACCTGACGAGGCCGGTGCGGAAATAAAGCCTTGTACGGCGTAGAGGAGTTCTTGTACGGTGTACGACGCAAGCCAGTCATACGCTGTACAAGGGGGATCGCGCATGTCAGCGCCGACCACGGAATCACCGAGCTCCGCCGCCGCACCGCGGCCGGAGCGCAACCCCACCCGGTGGGTGGTGCTCGCCGTGATCTGCCTCGCCCAGCTCACGGTCCTGCTCGACAACACCGTCCTCACGGTCGCCATCCCCTCCCTCACGGAGGAGATGGGCGCCGCGACGTCCGACATCCAGTGGATGATCAACGCCTATTCGCTGGTCCAGGCCGGGCTCCTGCTCACGGCGGGCAGCGCCGCCGACCGCTACGGACGCAAGAAGCTGCTCGCCGCCGGGCTCGCCCTCTTCGGCATCGGCTCGCTCGCGGCGGGCCTGTCGGAGACCACCGGGCAGCTGATCGCCGCCCGCGCCGGCATGGGCGTCGGCGGGGCGCTGCTCATGACCACCACGCTCGCCGTGATCGTCCAGGTCTTCGACGACGAGGAGCGCACCAAGGCGATCGGGCTGTGGGGCGCGGTCAGCTCGCTCGGCTTCGCCGCCGGGCCGCTGATCGGCGGGGCGCTCCTCAACCACTTCTGGTGGGGCTCGATCTTCCTGATCAACCTGCCGGTGGCGGTGCTCGGACTGCTGGCCGTCCTCAAGTGGGTGCCGGAGTCCAAGAACCCGGCCGGTGAGCGGCCCGACCTGCTCGGTGCGCTGCTGTCCACGATCGGCATGACCGGCGTCACCTTCGCGATCATCTCCGGGCCCGAGCACGGGTGGACGTCCGCGCGGGTGCTCGTCTCGGGCGCCGTGGGCGTCGTGGTGCTGGCGGCGTTCGCCGTGTGGGAGCGGCGGGCTCCGTACCCGATGCTCGACATGCAGTTCTTCCGCAACCGGCGGTTCGTGGGCGCGGTCTCCGGCTCCATCCTCGTCGCCTTCGGCATGGGCGGGTCCTTCTTCCTGCTCACGCAGCACCTGCAGCTCGTGCTCGGCTACGACCCGCTGCAGACCGGTCTGCGGATGTCGCCGCTGGCGCTCGTCATCATCGTCCTCAACCTGACGGGCGTCGGGGCGCGCCTCCTGCCGAAGGTCGGCACGCCCGTCTCGATCGCGGGCGGCATGGGGCTGCTGGCGGCGGGGCTCGCGGCGATCGCGGTCCTCGGGGCGGACGGGTACGGCGGGATGTTCTTCGGACTCGTGCTGATGGGCACCGGCATCGCGCTGGCCATGCCGGCCATGGCCACCGCGATCATGTCCGCGATTCCGCCGGAGAAGGCGGGCGTCGGCGCGGGGCTCAACGGCACGCTGCAGGAGTGCGGCAACGGGCTCGGCGTGGCCGTGCTCGGCGCGGTGCTGAACTCGCGCTTCGCGGCGCTGGTCCCTGCGGTGGCCGCGGGGGCGGGCTCGCTTCCGGCGGCACTGGCCGGTGCCCGCACGGACGGGGACCGCGCGGCGATCGCCGACGCGTTCGCCACGGGGGTGCACACCAGTCAGCTGGTCGGTGCGGCGGCGGTCCTGGCGGGCGGCCTGATCGCAGCGCTCCTGCTGCGCAGGGCGGAACGCTCGGAGACACCGCAGTAACGCTTCCCTCGCGGGGCGGGCCCTTGAATCCGCGGCGGTGCCGTTCCGGCTGCGCCGGGCAGGCGGGGTGGGGCTTGGCCCCTTGTTTCCGCCGCGGCGGCGCTCAGCCGTTGCGGCGGGTTTCGGCGGTGCCGTTCCGGCCTGAGGTGGGTCCGGCACCGCCGGGTGGGTGGTGTGGGGTTGCTCGCCGTTGCGGCGGGATCGATGGGCCGGACCCATCGGGCCCCTCGGGCGGGGGCGCGTCGCAGGGCCCGGCCCCTGTATTCCGCCGCGGCGGTGTTCAGCTGTCGCGGCGGGTTTCGGCGGTGCCGTTCCGGCCTGAGGTGGGTCCGGCACCGCCGGGTGGGTGGTGTGGGGTTGCTCGCCGTTGCGGCGGGATCGATGGGCCGGACCCATCGGGCCCCTCGGGCGGGGGCGCGTCGCAGGGCCCGGCCCCTGTATTCCGCCGCGGCGGTGTTCAGCTGTCGCGGCGGGTTTCGGCGGTGCCGTTCCGGCCTGAGGTGGGTCCGGCACCGCCGGGTGGGTGGTGTGGGGTTGCTCGCCGTTGCGGCGGGGTTGATGGGCCGGGTGGTCCATCGGGCGTGTGGCCCTGAACCCGCCGCGGTGGGGGTGATGGGGCGGGGTGGCCCGACGGGTCCTCGAAGGGGGTTGCGGGAGCTGGGGCATGTTTCGGGGGCGCCCGGGGGGCGTGGGGCAGGGCCTAGCATTTGGTGCGGATGGGAAATGAGAGGGAGGCGCAGGATGGCGGGCGGCGGTAAGGGCGCGGCGAGCGGGCCGCGGGCCAGTGTGTGGCTGGCCGGGAAGCCCGATCCCGCCCCACGGCGCGGGGACGACCAGGGCGCGGGCCTCGACCGGCGGCGCATCGTCGCCACCACGATCCGCCTGCTCGACGCCGAGGGCCTGGAGAAGTTCTCCATGCGGCGCCTCGCCGCCGAGCTGGGCGTGACCGCGATGTCGGTCTACTGGTACGTCGACAACAAGGACGACCTCCTGGAGTACGCCCTCGACGAGATCTGGGCCGAGGTGCCGCTCCCGGACCTGACCGACGAGGGCGCCGACTGGCGCGACCAGCTCCGCGGCCTGGCCGAGGCCTACCGCAGGTGCCTCGCCGGCCACCCGTGGGTCTCCAGCCTGGTGGGCCGGTACCTCAACCTCGGCCCCCGCTCCATGGCGTTCTCGAACTCCACCCTCGCCGTGATGGGCCGCAGCGGCATCCCGCAGGAGCGCATCACCGGCGCGCTCGCCGCCCTCTTCCAGTTCGTCTACGGCTTCTGCACGGTCGAGGGCCTGTACAAGGAGCGCTGCCGGGCTGCCGGCGTCACCGAGAACGAGTACTTCCGGGACGTCATGAACGTGGTCTCCGCGAGGCCCGAGTGGGCGGAGACCTACCGGGAGGCCGCCGAGGTCACCGAGGTCTGGGAGAAGGCGGGGTCCGTCGCGGAGATGCGGCAGCGCGACTTCGGGTACGCGCTCGACACGGTGATCGCCGGCATCGAGGTCATGCGGGACCGCGGCTCCCACAGCTGAACGGCTCCCACAGCTGAACGGCTCCCACGACTGAAGGCCCCGGCCGGTGGCGCGCAGGCCGTCCCCTGCCTGTGCGCGCGCCACCACCCGGGGCCCGTCTCCGGGACCTTCATGCCGTTCCGGTCCCGGTTTCCGTCCGCCGGGGGCGCGTCTCCGCTCGATTCCGCGCCCCGGCCGACGGGGTCTGTCAGCCGCCCTGCCGGGCGGGTTCCGCCTCCTGCTCCACGGCGGCGGCGCCGGCCGCCGGGGCCCCGGGCCGTCCCTGCAGGGCGACCTCCTTGATGAACAGGGTCAGGACGAAGGCCAGCAGCGCGCACGGCGCGGCGTAGAGGAACACGTCGCCCACCCCGTGCCCGTAGGCGCTCTCGACGACCGTCCGCAGCGGCGCGGGCATCGCGTCCAGCTTGGGGATGCCGCCGCCGGAGCCGCCGCTCCTGGCCGCGGCGGCCGCGGCCTGCGGGCCGAGCGCGGCGAGGCCGTCCTTGACGTAGTCCGTCACCCGGTTGCCGAGCACCGCGCCGAGCGCGGAGACGCCCACCGCGCCGCCGAGGGAGCGGAAGAAGGTGACGACGGAGCTGGCGGCGCCGAGGTCCTTGGGGGCGACCTGGTTCTGCGTGCAGAGCACCAGGTTCTGCATCATCATGCCCATGCCGAGGCCGACGAGGGCCATGTAGACGGCCAGGTGCCAGTACGGCGTGTCGTAGCGCATGGTGCCGAGCAGCCCGAGGCCCGCGGTGAGCAGCACGCCACCGCTGACCAGCCAGGCCTTCCAGCGGCCGGTCTTGGTGATGATCTGCCCGGAGATCGTCGACGACAGGAACAGGCCGGCGATCATCGGGATCGTCATCACGCCGGACATCGTCGGCGACTTGCCGCGCGCCAGCTGGAAGTACTGCGAGAAGAAGACCGTGCCGCTGAACATCGCGACACCGACGAAGAGGCTCGCCGCCGACGAGAGGGTGATCGTCTTGTTGCGGAACAGCCGCAGCGGGATGATCGGTTCGGACGCCTTGGACTCGACGTAGACGAAGACCGCACCGAGCACGATCGAGCCGCCGACCATGGCGTACGTCTGCCACGAGATCCAGTCGTAGTTCTTGCCCGCCAGGGTCACCCACACCAGCAGCAGCGTCACCGAGGCGCTGATGAAGAACGCGCCGAGCCAGTCGACCTTCACGTTCCGCTTCACCACGGGCAGCTTCAGCGTCTTCTGCAGCACGATCAGCGCGATCACGGCGAAGGGCACGCCGACGTAGAAGCACCAGCGCCAGCCGAGCCAGTCGGTGTCGGTGATGACGCCGCCGAGCAGCGGGCCGCCGACCGTCGCGACGGCGAAGGTCGCACCGAGGTAGCCGCTGTAACGGCCGCGCTCGCGCGGGGAGATCATCGCCGCCATGATGATCTGCGCCAGGGCGGACAGGCCGCCGACGCCGATGCCCTGCAGGGCCCGGCAGGCGATGAGCGTGCCGGTGTTCTGCGAGAGGCCGGCCACGACCGAGCCCGCGACGTAGACGATCAGGGCTATCTGGACCAGCAGCTTCTTGCTGAACAGGTCGGAGAGCTTGCCCCACAGCGGGGTGGACGCGGTCATCGCCAGGAGCGAGGCCGTGACGACCCAGGTGTAGGAGGACTGGCTGCCGTGCAGATCGGAGATGATCTCGGGCAGTGCGTTGGAGACGATCGTCGAGGACAGGATGGCGACGAACATGCCGAGCAGCAGCCCGGACAGCGCCTCCATGATCTGCCGGTGAGTCATGGGGGCGCCGGCGTCCTGGCCGCCGTGCTTGGCGTGGCCGCCCCCCACACCGGCCGGTGTGGTCGAAGCCATGAAGTTCCTTTGCGGTGCGAGTGTGGCTTGAGGTGTGTGTACGTCTGCGGGGTCTTACGGGTCTTGCAGGTCTTGCGGGTTCTACGGGTCCTGCGGGTCTACGTGGTGCCGGTCTACGCGGTGCGCGTGGTCCGGCAGCCGTCGAAGCTCTCGCGGAAGCGTCCGAGCAGCTCGATGAGCCGGCCGACGTCCTCCGACGACCAGTCCTGCAGGCAGGTCGCGAGCGCCTGGGTGTAGCGCCCGGAGACCTGCCGGAGCAGGGCCTCGCCGTCGGGGCTGATGCGCAGCAGCCGGGACCGCCGGTCCGCGGGGTCCGGGTGCCGTTCGAGCCAGCCCCGGGCCTCCGCGTAGGCGACGTGCCGGCTGGTCACCGACATGTCGATCAGCAGCAGTTCGGCCAGCTTGCCCATGCGCATCTCGCCGTACTGCCGCAGCATCGTCAGCACGACCGCCGCGGCCGGCGAGCAGTCCGCCGGGAGTACGCGGGCGAGGTCGCGCCGGACGGCGGCGACGGCGCTGAGCTGCCGGGCGAGCTCTTCGTACTGCTCCTGCTCGGCCACCCGCGCCGCCCTCCCCACTACAGTTGCTTAGGGCAACGATGTAACCAGGAGTTGGTTGCTACAGGCAAGTGAAATGGAGTTTCCATGGGTAAAGGTAGGGCCAAGGATTTCTAGAGGGGTGTAAAGCCGCAGGTCGGAACGGAAACGGACGGAGCGCCTCAGTAGAGCGGGGCGCTGCGCGCCATCCGCCCCTCCTTCGCTAGGGTCCTGGCCTATGGCCAACCCCCATCAGCAGAACCCCGAGAGCTACGACCCCGCGGGCAGCACCCAGATGTTCCGCGCCTTCGTCGACGAGGGCCAGGGCGGCCCCTCGGGCAGGCGCGCGGCGGCGCCCGCCCCCGCCCGGTCGTCCGGACCCCGCGCCGGCCTGATCGCCGGCGTGATCGCGAGCATCGTGGTCGTCGCGGCCGTGGTGTGGCTCGCGCTCGGCTGAGCCCGGGCTCGGACGATCACCCGGGAGACTCCCCGGACCAACCCCACTCCACCTTCACGTCGCGCGTCTCGACGTGCATGCCCCACGGCACGCGCCAGGCGTCGACGCACACCGTCCACGCCCCCTCGACCGCCGCGCCCGCCTCGATCGGCACGGGGAGCGGCTGCGCCGAGGTGATCGTGGACCAGTCCAGGCCGAGCAGGTCGATCACGTGGCTGCCGAAGGTGATGGTGCCCGTGGTGACGGGGCTGCCACCGGAGTTGGCGAGCGGCACGGTGACCTTCTCGCACCAGCGCCGCCCCTCGTCGTCCGCGGACCGGCGCGCCTCGCCGGTCTCCAGCCGGGCGGCCTCGGGTGTGTGCGACGGCTGCCCGGGGCGTGAGGGCGGCGCGGGTGGTGACGGCGGCGACGGTTTCACCGGCGGTGCGGGGCTCCCGGTGCGCGGACGGCCTCCGGCGCCCGTACGGGGATCCGTGCCGTCTCCGGAGCCCTGCGGGCTGCTGCCCCTGCCGGACGGCGGCAGCGGCGACTGGGGCGATGGCAGCGATTGCGGCGAGTGCGGGGCCTGCGGGGACGAAGAGGCCGGCGGCCGGGAAGAACCCGGAACCGGAGAGCCCGGTGAGTGGCCCGGGGAGCGGCCGGAAGGCGGCGCTGCGGGCAAGGAGTGGAACTCGACGCCCTCGTCGGGCGGAACGGCGCCGCCCACCGGGTGGGAGGACGAGCCGGGGCCTGCCGCCTCGGAGGCGACGTAGGCGTCGCGGTCGGTGCCGCCGCAACCTGCGAGAACAGCTCCCAGGGCGAGTGCGGCCGCCGCGGCTGAGGCGGATGCGGAGACGATCGTCTTCCGACGCATCGGCCCAGTGTGGCTGACGGTCAGTCAGGAGTACAGAGGTGGGTGGTGCAGAGGTGGGTGCTGCAGGCCGGCGATCCCCCGTGCGACTCGCCGAATGGTGGATGTTCCCCCGTGAGATCCCCCGTGGTGGTGCGTCTAGTCCGCGATGAGGCCCTCGCGGAGCTGCGAGAGCGTCCTGGTCAGGAGCCGGGATACGTGCATCTGCGAGATGCCGACCTCCTCGCCGATCTGCGACTGCGTCATATTGGCGAAGAAGCGCAGCATGATGATCTGCCGTTCCCTGGGGGGCAGTTTGGCCAGGAGGGGTTTGAGGGACTCGCGGTACTCGACGCCCTCCAGTGCGCTGTCCTCATAGCCGAGCCGGTCCGCGAGGGAGCCCTCGCCGCCGTCGTCCTCCGGGGAGGGGGAGTCGAGGGAGCTCGCGGTGTAGGCATTGCCGACGGCCAGGCCGTCGACGACGTCGTCCTCGGAGACGCCCAGGCACAGGGCCAGTTCGGGCACGGTGGGCGAGCGGTCGAGCTTCTGTGCGAGCTCGTCGCTGGCCTTGGTGAGGGCGAGGCGCAGCTCCTGCAGCCGGCGCGGCACGCGCACCGACCAACTCGTGTCCCGGAAGAACCGCTTGATCTCGCCCACGACCGTCGGCATCGCGAAGGTGGGGAACTCCACGCCCCGTTCGCAGTCGAACCGGTCGATCGCCTTGATCAGGCCGATCGTGCCGACCTGGACGATGTCCTCCATGGGTTCGTTGCGGCTGCGGAAACGGGCGGCCGCGTAGCGCACGAGGGGGAGGTTGAGCTCGATCAGGGTGTCGCGGACGTAAGCGCGCTCCGCGCTGTCCCGGTCGAGGGCGGCCAGGCGCAGGAAGAGTGAACGGGAGAGGGTGCGGGTGTCGATGGATTCGCAGTCGTCGAGCACGGCGTGTGGTGCGTCGGTGGCGAGCACCTTCGCGCTGCCCAGGTCTACGGACATGCCACCCCCTTGAGGTCGCGGACGGGTCACAGCGGTGCCCCTCGCACGAGGGGTTGGCCCCCACCTGAATACCGGAGGCCGCGCTGTGGCAAACGCAGTTCCTGCAGAATGTCACATGTCGGCAACACGCTGTAGCGTCAAGTCGACATATCTGCTGCCTCGTATGAGGAGGGGGTCACTCGTGAGGGTTAGGCCTCGATCCGATTTGCGGAACGCAGCCGCGCGAAGCTGCGCGAGAGCAGCCGGGATACGTGCATCTGGGAGACGCCCAGCTCCGCACTGATCTGGGACTGCGTCAGATTGCTGTAATAGCGCAGCAGCAGAATGCGCTGCTCGCGCTCCGGCAGCTGCACGAGCAGGTGGCGCACGAGGTCACGGTGTTCGACCCCGGCGAGTGCCGGGTCCTCGTAGCCCAGCCGGTCCAGCAGGCCGGGCAGCCCGTCGCCCTCCTGCGCGGCCTCCAGCGAGGTGGCGTGGTACGAGCGGCCGGCCTCGATGCAGGCCAGCACCTCGTCCTCGGGGATGCGCAGCCGCTCGGCGATCTCGGCGGTGGTGGGCGTGCGGCCGTGCAGCACGGTGAGGTCCTCGCTGGCGCCGTTGACCTGCACCCACAGCTCGTGCAGCCGGCGCGGGACGTGCACGGTGCGCACGTTGTCGCGGAAGTAGCGCTTGATCTCGCCGACCACGGTCGGCATCGCGAAGGTCGGGAACTGCACCCCGCGGTCCGGGTCGAACCGGTCGATGGCGTTGATCAGGCCGATCGTGCCGACCTGGATCACGTCCTCCATGGGTTCGTTGCGGCTGCGGAAGCGGGCGGCGGCGTAGCGGACGAGGGGGAGGTTCGCCTCGATGAGCGCGGCCCGGACGCGGGCGTGCTCGGGCGTGCCGGTCTCCAGGGTGACGAATTCCTTGAAGAGCACCTGCGTGAGGGCCCTGGCGTCGGCGCCGCGGCTCCTCGGGTGATCGGTGCCGGCGTCGTCGGGGTCGTCGGAGTCGTCTCCGGGGCCGGTGGCGGTGTCGGGGCCGGTGTCCCCGGTGGCGTCCCCGGTGACGTCCGCGGCGGAGGCCGCGGCAGCCTTCGCCGCGGTCTGCGCCGGGCCGGCCGTGCCGGTGTCCGGGGCGGCACCCCGGCCGGGGTGCTCGAGGAGCTCGGGGCCGCCGGGGTCGGCGTCGGGTCCGAGGGAGCGCGCGGTGGCACCCGCGGGCGGCTGGTCGCGCTGGGGAGGGGCTTCCTGGAGGGGGGCTTCGGGGACGGTTCGGGCCGACACGGTTCTGCCACCCTTCATGGTCAACTCATCCGGCAAAAGCGGTCATAGCATCACAAGACATGTGCACTGTGTGCAAGAACCCCATAACATCGTGTTGACCATAAAAACGGCCCCTCGCCCAGGTGGCGAGGGGCCGTGCGCAGCGGGCGCTCAGAAGGGGTAGTCGGCGATCACCCAAGTGGCGAATTCACGCCACTGCGCGACACCCGCCTGATGCGCGGGGTGGTCCAGGTAGCGCTGCAGCGCCTCGGCGTCGTCGACGGCCGAGTTGATGGCGAAGTCGTAGGCGATCGGCCGGTCCGAGATGTTCCAGGCGCACTCCCAGAAGCGCACCTCCGGGACGGCGTCACCGAGCGCCTCGAACGCCTGTACCCCGGCGACGACGCGCGGGTCGTCGCGCCGGACGCCCTCGTTGAGCTTGAACAGGACGAGGTGACGAATCACGGCACTGCCTCCACGCCGGGCGGCCGGACCGCTCCGGCTCGGCGGCGCGGCCCGTCAGCTGATCAGTTGGGTCATGAACTCGCCGACGCTCTTGGCGGCGTCCGAGATGCCCTCGAACCCTATCTGGACGAGCTCCGCCGACCGCTTGGGGGAGTGGATGATCGTGTACGACACGAAAATGACGGCAGCCCAGAGCGCGATCTTCTTCGCTTGCGCCACGAGGCACTCCTCCCCCGGTGATCCCTGCGACCGCGTCCCCCGTGATCGCCTCCTACGGAGGCGGAGTCTATCCGCACATTTGCCCGAACCCGCGGTTTCCCCTCTCCGCGCGCCGTCCTCACGCCGGCCGCCACCGCCTTCTTCACACCACCTTTAAGGACCAAAGGCCTGCCAAGCCGGGTCCTTCGCCGTAAGGGGGCCCGTGCGCCGGGGCGGAGGATGGGGGGAGCCCGTACCGGATCTGGCAGGAATCCGGAGGGCCAGGGACATGGCCTCACTGCGGGGTCAGGGCCGCGAGCTTCCCCCCGACTGCGGCCCGGACTTGGAGGCCGTGACCCCGACGGGGGAAGCGGCTGTCCCCCCGATGCCGCTTCCCCCGACCTGCTTTTCCGGAGCCCCGGCCCCGGACCCGTATCGCGCCCGGGTCCGGAGCCGGGGCCTCGTGCGTTCCGCGCCCGCGCGCGCTCCGGCGCGGGCGAATCCGGAGGCGCGATCACAGCTTTGCGACAAAGGTGAGATTCACGTACTGCGGGGGCACCAGAAAGGTATCCGGCGGCCGGTGGATCGCCGGTGCCGGAGATGAGGGGCCGAGGGAGGTCGGTGAGGGGCGACATGGGCGCGGACGAGCCCGCCTTCGCCATGCGGGAGCGTGTGGCGTGCGGCGCGATCATCATTGAACTGCACGGTGAGATGGACATCTTGGCGGAACAGGAACTCGGGCCGCGCATGGACGCGCTGACCGAACGGGGCCGCGCCGATATCGTGATCGACCTCCGCCGCGTGACGTTCCTGGACGCGAGCGGGCTCCGGCTGCTGCTCAGAGCCCGGCACCGCATGCTCTGCCGCGGCGGGCGGCTACGGGTGGTGCGGGGCGTGGCGCGCGTGTCGCGGGTGATGCGCGTGGCCGGAGTGGAGAGCGCCTTCACCATCGTGGACGCGTTTCCGTCCGTACGGACGGAGGAGGTGGGCCCGCAGGACGGCAGCGTCGCCTGATCGGTGACAGCGTCGCCCGAGCGGTGACACGGCCGGCGAGCCCGTCAGGCCGTGGTCCCCGCCGCCTCCACCAGGGCGCGGGCCGTGATCCGGCAGCCCTCCAGGGCGTGTTCGGCCGTGCTCGGGCGGAGGCGGCCCAGCGCCGGGTCGAACTCGCTTCCGAGGACTCCGGCGTGGTCCGTCCGCGGCTCGTCGAGCCGCACCGGCCACCCGTGCCCCTGGAGCGCGGCGGCGAACTCCCACGAGGAGCGGATGTCCACCTGGTCGTCCACCGTGCCGTGCACGAGCCGCACCGGCACGGGTGCGGCCCCGGCCGGCGGGTCCGCGAGGTCCTTCAGGGGGACCGAGGCGGTGGTGCGGGCGGGCACGTCGTAGCGGCCGGCCAGGCCCACGACGGCGGCCGGCCGCCACCCGCCGAACAGGTCCGGCCGCAGCGCGGTGGCCACCGCCGCCCCCGCGCCGGCCGACCACCCCGCGACCACGACCCGGCCCGGGTCGCCGCCGAACTCCGCCGCGCGCTCGCGTACGAACGCCAGGGAGTCCAGCAGGTGCGCCATGCCGCGGTCGGGGGCGTCGGAACGCCAGTCCGCGGCGAGGACCACGACCCCCTGCGCGGCCGCCGCCTCCGCGACGGGCCGCACGATCTCCCGCTCGTCCGGTCCCATGCCGTGCCAGAGCAGGACGGCGGGCGCGCTCCCGGCACCGGGCGTCCCGTAGACGTCCACGGCCTTGCCGGTCGCGGTGCGGGCGAGGGTCCGTGTCACGCCGCTCTCCACGGTCATGCTGATGCGCTCCTGTCGTCGTCCGGCGTCCGGCGTCCGTCGCCAGTCGTTCGCCGTCCTGGCCTCTCCCGTCACTCTTTCACCACGTCTTCACCGCGTCACTCCTTCACCGCGGCCAGGGAACTGTTCACCCGCGCCGCCGCGTTGGCGGCGTCGTCGACGGTGACGACGAAGTGTTTCCCGGACGTCAGCTCCAGCCACAGGGCGTCGCCCGCCCGCAGGGAGACCGCGGTCTGCCCGGGCAGCCAGCGGTACCCCCACCCGCCGAGCTCGCCCGGCCGGGTCTGCCGCGCCGACGCGTGCCGGATCCGGGACAGCCGTATCCGGCGCTGCAGGAAGGGGAGGAGGACGGAGCGGACGGCCACCCCGTGGGGCGTGACCGTGACCCGGACGGCGCCCGTGGCCAGCAGGGCCGCCGAAGCCGCCAGGAGGATCAGGAAGACGGACCGCAAGCCGGCGGCAAGAACGGCGACCACCACGAACACCACGGCGGACACCGCCCCCAGCGCCACCATCCAGCCCGCCACGACCGTACGGCTCCAGGCCGCCGTCTCCGCCCCCGGGCCGCCTTGCGCGTCGCTGCTGTCCGTACCGCCGTCCGTACCGCTGTCCGTACCGCCGTTCGTGTTGCCGTTCGAGCTGCTGGTCATGCTGCCGCCCCCCGATCTCCCCCGACGCCGTCAAGATCGTGCACCTTGTTCGCATCACGCTAGAACAAGTGATCGTCGGCGGCAAGGGCCGTCGTCACGGGACCCGTTGCAGCACCGTGTAGCCCAGCCGGACGTCCGGGTTGTCGGTCAGGACCGTGTCGTGGAGCTCGGCCCACGAGTGGAAGGCCTGGGACGGGGAGGGCGTGGCGCGGCCCCGGGCCACCGTCATGCGCACGGGCAGGCCGAGCGCGCACAGATAGGTGGTCAGGGCCAACGACCTCGCCAGGCAGGGACCGTTGGGCAGCATCGCGCGGAGCACCAGCTGGGCGCCGAGGATCTCCCGGCGGGCCAGCCGCACCGCCGTGCCCGGCGACAGGCCGGACAGGGCGGCCGAGCCCCGGGCGGGCCGGGCCCGGCACAGGTACGGGTACGCCCCGCGCCAGCCGCGCCGCCGGTACAGCCACAGCGCCCGGGCCGTGCGGGCGAGGGCGACGGCCCGCAGGCGGAGCGGGACGGCCGGCGGTGGCGGGCCCTCCCGGGGGCCGTCCAGGAAGAACTCCCAGTCCGCGCTCACCGCTCCGCCCTCCGCAGGAGGCGCCTGCGCGGCGGGCGCTCACCGTCCCCGAGCAGCAGGGACCGCTCGCCCAGCCGGTCGGCGAGCCCGGCCAGCCCGGCGGCGAGCGTGGCGTCGTCCGCGTCGAAGTCCTCGCGCAGCCGGGCGACGGCCGCGGGCACGGAGTCGCACGCCAGGGCGGTGCGCAGCATGTAGGTGGCCGTGGCGTTGAGGGCCAGGCAGACACCGCGGCGGGTGTCGAGGATGAGGCCGGCGTCGTCGGTGTCGTCGAAGACGGCGTGCTCGGCCAGGCCGATCAGAGGCATCGGGTGAATCCCCTCCGGTTCGCGGGCGTGCGCCGCGCGTCGCTGCGCAGGAACAGCTCGGTCATGGCGGTGCTGAGCAGGGCGTCCGCGTTGAGGCGCAGCCGCGCCGGCTCGGCCAGGACGCCGGCGAGCCGGAGGGGGTCGACGATGCCCATGCGGACGAGGTGCGCCTCCGGCCCGCCGATGAGGGCGGCGAGGACGTGGCGGTGGCCGAGGACGTAGTCCTTGTGCGGGGAGCCGGGCCACAGCCGGCCGTGCCGCCGCCAGACGGCCGCGGGGAACCGGCTGGAGAGCATCAGCCGGAGCACCGGCTTGGTGATCAGCCGCCCCTGGTGCGGCAGGAGCCGGTAGGCGTCCGGCATGCGGGCGGAGAGCCGCCGCAGGCCCTTGCTGCCGAGGGGGTTGCACAGCTGGATGCCGCGCGGCCGCCAGAGGGTCAGGTTCGCGCAGTGCTCCTGCGGCGTGGGGCCGGGGTGCTCCGGCGGGGCGCCCGCGGCGGCGGGAGCGCCGTCCCGGCCGGCGGCGGACGGGGTGAGGAAGTCCGCGGGCCGCCCGCCGCCGCGCCCGGGCGCCCCGTCGTCGAGCAGGGAGGAGCCGGGCGCGGCGCTGCGCAGGATGCGGGGGAGCTCCCAGCGGGAGGTGAGCAGCCCCCGGCACAGGACGGCCTTCTCGCGCGCGGGCAGGTCGCCGGTGAGCACGCCGTGCAGGCCGTAGCGCGCCGGGCCGAAGATCCGGTCGCCCTCGCGGCCCCAGGCGAGGAAGGTGATCCCGTCCCGGGCGACGCGCTCGGCGGTCTGTTCGAGCCACCGGTAGGCCGTGTGGTTGTACGGGTGGGGGAACTCCCACCGCTCGTCCAGGTATCCGGCGCCGTGGTCCGTCACGACCGGCACGAACGGCACCCCCAGGTGCTCGCAGACCGCCCGGGCGTATCCGGACTCGTCCGCGAGGGGGTCCCGGGTGGCCCGGTGGTAGGCGACGACGTCGGCGCCGGCCGCCGCCAGGGCCGCGAGCACGGCCGCGGAGTCCAGGCCGCCGCTGAGCAGGATGCCGGTCCGGCCGCGGCCGGCGTAGGGCCGTACGGCTTCCAGCAGGAGGTCCCAGGCGGTCCCGGCGTACTCCGCCATCGTGGTGCGCGCGGGCAGCTCCAGCGGGGTCACCGGGTCGTACGCGGCCGTGGTCACCGCCCCGCGCTCGACGGTGACGATCCGGCCGGGCGGGACGGGGGTGACGCCGGGGTAGACGAAGACCGCCTCGCCGCGGCAGGAGCGCCGGACGGCCTCCGGGTCGAACTCCCCGGGGCCGTCGAGCAGGTCGGTCGGGTCGGTGGAGAACCGCAGCAGGTCCGCGGAGCACCGGTAGTGCAGGCCCTCCTCGCCCGCGGCGCTGCGGAAGAGGAACACCCGGTGGTCGGTGACCAGCGCCCCGGCCAGTTCGCCGGGCATGCGGGCCAGTTCCGCGTGGCGGCCCTCCTTGAGGGCGGACACGAGCCGCCCGACCCACGCGGGCGTGACCGGGCCGTGGACGACGCCGGTCAGCAGGAGTCTCTCCCGCTCGGAGGGGAACGGGACCCGGGCCGTCCCCGGCGCCGCCCACTGGACGAGGTGGCGGCCGGGGTCGGACCAGGACGGGCGCTGCCCGAAGGGGGCGGTCACGTACGAGATGCGGGACGGGCCGCCGCCGAACGGGACGCGTCCGTAGCAGCCCAGGTAGTCACCGACGGGTACAGGGACGGGCTCCATGGCTTCCCTTCCGGGCCTTCCGGGCCTTCCGACGGCCGCCCTGCGGCCTTCCGACGACGCGCGCTGCTCAGAGAAGGGATTCGGACGACCGGGGGAACCCGCCGTGGGCGGTCAGCTGTTCGACCGTGCCGAGCTCGTCTATCCGCGGCTCCACGTAGGGGCGCTTGGCCGCGGGCGGGTCGTCCGGCACCGGCCGGTCGGTGGCGTGCGTGCTCTCCATTGCGGTCCCCCTCTTGCCGCAGGGCACTGTGTCCGTCGCCCCTCCACGGTCGGGCACTCCCGCCGCTCCCGCACAGAGGGTGCTGACGCGCTGGAGCGGCGCCCCGGAGCGGGCGCAGGGGCGCGCGGCGCGCGGACGCTCAGGTACCGGGGCGCGCGCCCGGACGGCGGTCACGCGGCGTCATGCCGCCTCGATGAATCTCCGCACCATCGCCGCGAACACCTCCGGGTGCGACACATGCGGAATGTGGCCTGCACCTTGCAGGCCCCTCAGCTCCGCCCTGCGCATCGTCCGCGAGAGCTCGACCGTGACCGGCGGCAGCCACGACGGGCTCTCCGTCCCGTACGTCAGCAGCGCCGGCCCGGCCCAGGCCGACAGCCGGGTGAGGTCGAGGCTCGCCCAGCCCGGGTCGGACTGCTCGGCCGCGAACGCGCGGCTGTTGGCGACGAGGGTCGCGCGCACCCGGTCGGGCAGGGCCGCCCAGGAGCCCGGGCCGAGGGCGACCTCCTCCGTGAAGCGGCGCACCCCTTCGCCCGCCTCCCCGGCGAGGATCAGGGCCACCGCCGCGTCGATGCCGTCCTGCGCGGCCCGCATCAGCACGTGGACGGGGTCGTCGCCGCGGATGACGCCCAGCAGCGGGGGTTCGTGGGCGATGACGGTGCGCAGGAGGTCGGGGCGGCGGACGGCCAGGCCCAGGGCGGTCGACGCGCCGTAGGAGTTGCCGACGACGTGCGCCGGGGCGAGGCCGAGCGTCTGCAGCAGTGCGGCGAGGTCGTCCTCGTGCTCCCTGCGGGTGCCGCGGCCGGCGCCGCGGGTGCTGGAGCTGTGCCCGCGCCGGTCGTAGACGAGGACGCGGAAGGACTCCGCGAGGGCCGGGACGACCGCCCGCCAGGTGTAGTGGTCGGTCAGCCCGCCGTGGACGAGCACCAGCGGCTCGCCCTCGCCCACGACCTCGTGGAAGAGCTCCGATCCGCGCACCCGGACTCGCGCCATGCGGGGCCTCCCTCGCTCGGACGTGCCGCTCGGGCACCCCGGTGGGTCCGGCCGCAGTCCATCCATGACAGCCGCCGCGGCGCACCGTCCGCAAGACCGCCTCTTCCTGGTTCACCCGTTCGTACAGCGGACGGGAAAGGGTGACACCCCGGGATCCCGGCTCCCTCCCGCGCGGGCGCCGCGGGGCGATCATCGACGCATGGACAAGACCCTTCACCTCGCCCAGCAGTCCGAGGCCGACGCCCTGCTCGGCCGCAGCCCGCTCGCCGCGCTGACGGGGATGCTGCTGGACCAGCAGATCCCCATGGAGTGGGCGTTCGCCGGCCCGTACGCCATCACGCAGCGGATGGGCCGCGACGACCTCGACGCGTACGAGATCGCCGCCTACGACCCGGAGGCGTTCGCGGCGCTGCTGTCGGAGAAGCCGGCCGTGCACCGCTACCCGGGCGCCATGGCCAAGCGCGTCCAGCAGCTCTGCCAGTACCTGGTCGAGCACTACGGCGGCGAGGCGAGCGCGGTGTGGGAGGGTGCCGCGACAGGGGAGGAGCTGTTCCGGCGGCTCAAGGAGCTGCCCGGCTTCGGCGAGCAGAAGGCCCGCATCTTCCTCGCGCTGCTGGGCAAGCAGCTCGGGGTCGCGCCGGAGGGCTGGCGCGAGGCGGCCGGGGCCTACGGCGAAGAGGGCTCCTACCGTTCGGTCGCGGACATCACCGGGCCCGAGTCGCTGGCCAAGGTGCGGGAGCACAAGCAGGAGATGAAGCGCGCCGCCAAGGAGGGGGCGGCCAAGAAGGCGACCGTCCGGCCCGCCAGGAGGACCCCGCGGCAGACCCAGGGCTGACCCCGCCCGCCTCCCGGCCGGACCGTCGCTCGGACTGCCGGAGACCGGACTGCCGGCCGGGCTGCTGCGCTCAGACCAGGCGGGAGACCGCACGCAGGTCCGGCGCGCGCTCGCGCAGCCGGGCAAGGAGGTCGCCGGCGGCGGCGTGCAGCGCGTCGAGCGGCATGGGGCCGAGCCGCTCCAGCAGGAACAGGGCGCTCGTGGACTTCTCGGTGATGCGGGTGCGGACGCACTGGCGGTGGTTCCAGCGGCGGCAGGTGACGCCGAGGTCGTCGCGCCAGATCACCTCGCCGGGCCCGGGGTGCTCGGTGGCCGGCGCGCCGCCCGCCACCGTGTCGAACGGCTCGCCGCCGGTGGCCCGCACCAGGCGCGGCGCCCCGGCGTACGCGGCCAGGTCCTCGCCGCCGACCGGGAGGCGGTGCGCGACGGACACGGCGTTGTAGACGTCGACCAGGAGGTTGACCTCGGGCAGGCCCGCCGGGGCGCGGCGGATCAGGGCCTCGGCGCTGTTGCGCGTGCGGCCCGGCTTGGCGCCGAACGCGCTGTAGGCCGAGCGCCAGGCGGCGATGTGGGGCTCGGCGGTGACGTCGAGGCCCTCGGCGGTCGCGGCGGCGTCGGCGAGCTGCTTGCGCGACCAGGCGTCACTGGGGCCGGCGGGCAGCCCGTCCGCCGCGATCACCAGCACGGCGAAGTCGGGCCGCAGTGCGCGGACGGCCTCCTCCACGTGCACGCTCGCGGCCGCCGCTTCGAGATCCGGGTCCAGGGACATGGACGGTGCCACCCTCCTGCAGTCGCTTCTGCAGGCGTTCCTGCAGTCGTTTCGCTGTCGGTCATTTCAATACGCTCGAAGGTAGCATCAAACGACCGGATCCCGGGAGGCGCGAAGATGACCGGCATGAGCGGGAACAGCGAAGCAACGGCGGACGCGGGCGAGCCCGGCGACGACAGGTCCGTCATGGAGGCCGTCGCCGCCCGCGTGCGGGCCCTGCGCAAGGACCGGGGCTGGAGCCTCGACACCCTCGCCGCCCGCGCCCGGGTCAGCAAGGGCATGCTCGTCGCCCTGGAGAACGCCCGCTCCAACCCCAACCTCGCCACCCTGGTCCGCCTCTGCGACGCCTTCGGCGTCCCCCTGACCGAGCTGCTGCAGCAGCCCGCGGCGCCGCTGCTGCAGCCCACGGCGCCCGACGGCCAGCCCGTCCTGTGGAGCGGCCCGGACGGCGGCAGGGGGCTGCTCGTCACGGGGGCCGCCCCGCCCGTGGGTGCCGAGCTGTGGCACTGGCGGCTCGCGCCCGGCGAGGAGCACCACAGCGAGGCCCACGTGCTCGGCACCGTGGAGCTCATCCATGTGCTGCGCGGCACCCTCGCCGTCACCGTCGGCGGGCAGGAGGTGGTCCTTCCGCAGGGGTACGGTCTCCGCATGGCGGGTGATCACCCCCACTCCTACGCGAACCGTACGGAGTCGGAAGTCGAGTATTCCGGCGTGGTGCTCGTACCGCCGCACGGCTGAGCCCGGGTGGACGGCCGGAGCGCTCCCGCTGTGTCCACAGGCTGTGGGCAATGTCCCGGAAGGTGCGCGGATGGGTCCCCGCTGCTCCTGGTATGCGGCCGATTGTCGCCTTCGCGCTCCCGTGCCGTGGCTGCGCCGGGAGCCTGTCGCCCGGTAGGCTTTCCGTGTGATCTTCAAGCGCATCGGAAACGGGCGGCCGTACCCCGACCACGGCCGGGAGAGCACCCGGCAGTGGGCGGACGTCGCCCCGCGCCCGGTGCGGCTCGACCAGTTGGTGACCACCAAGCAGCAGCTCGACCTGGAAACCCTGCTGGCCGAGGACTCGACCTTCTACGGCGACCTCTTCGCCCACGTCGTCAAGTGGCACGGCGACCTCTACCTCGAGGACGGCCTGCACCGCGCCGTGCGCGCCGCGCTCCAGCAGCGCCAGGTGCTGCACGCCCGCGTGCTCGAACTGGGCTAGCCGGAGCCGTCCGCCCCGCGCGTCCGCCCGGGATCGCCGGCGACCGCCGGGGGCCGGGGCCGTCCGGAGGCTGTTTCCGGCCGTTGTTCGGCCTTTCGGGTTGGGCCGCGCGAACCCATTGATCATTTAGTAGGCAGCGGCCCTGCCCCGCACTACGCTGCGCCCATGAGCATGCTCACCCCTCCCGGCATGGGCAGGAAGTACCGCATTACGGGCAAGCGATTCCCGCACATGCGCCGCCCCAGAAACCGCCGCAGGATCGTGCTCGCCGCAGTCACCTCAACCGCCGCGTTCGCCCTGGCCGGATGGGGGACCTTCCAGCTCGTCGACGTCTTCACCGGGGGCCCCAGCGAGACCCAGGCCCACGGCGCGGGTGCGAAGGGCGGGAAGGGGGCTGAGGACGGCGACTGCAAGGCGGCGGACGAGGGCGAGGAGTCGAAACCGCTGCCACGGCCCTCCGACATCACCGTCAACGTCTACAACGCGACTCCGCGCGGCGGACTCGCCAAGATCACCGCGGACGAGCTCAAGAGCCGCGGCTTCAAGATCGGCAAGGTGGGCAACGCGCCCGCCCTCTACGACAAGAAGGTCGAGCAGGTGGGCCTGCTGATCGGTGCCCCGACGGCCGCGGAGGGGGCGCTGAGAGTCGTCGGCACCCAGATGGCCGGGGCCGAGGTCAAGAACGACCAGCGCGCGGTCGACGAGGAGGTCGACCTGGTCATCGGCAACGAGTACAAGGAGCTCACGGGGCGGCAGGACGCCGACCGGGCCCTGACCGACATGGGCGTCGAACCGGGCGAGGCGCCTGCTTCGGACGCCCCCTCCTCGGCGCCGCCGTCACCGTCGAAGGCGCCGTCCCCGGCGCCGAAGCCCTCGAAGTGCTGAGGGGATGAGGCCTGCGGCCCGGCATGACACCGCCGGTCTTCCACGGCGTGGAAGACCGGCGGGATGCGCGG
Source organism: Streptomyces aureoversilis (assembly GCF_042657885.1). Classification (NCBI taxonomy): domain Bacteria; kingdom Bacillati; phylum Actinomycetota; class Actinomycetes; order Kitasatosporales; family Streptomycetaceae; genus Streptomyces; species Streptomyces aureoversilis. Next base: position 243,248 of record NZ_JBHSKJ010000005.1, on the reverse strand, counting down.
TGACGGCCCGCGCGTGCGTCGGAGCCGGCGGCTAGCCCGCCGTGCCGTACATGCGGTCGCCCGCGTCGCCCAGGCCCGGGACGATGTAGCCGTTCTCGTTGAGGCGCTCGTCGACCGAGGCGGTGACCACGGTGACCGGGGCGCCCGCGAGCTCGCGCTCCATGACCTCGACGCCCTCCGGGGCGGCCAGCAGGCAGATCGCGGTGACGTCGTCGGCGCCGCGCTCGATCAGCTCGTTGATCGCCGCTACCAGCGTGCCGCCGGTCGCCAGCATCGGGTCCAGGACGTAGACCTGGCGGCCCGAGAGGTCGTCGGGCATGCGCGTGGCGTAGGTCTCCGCCTTGAGGGTCTCCTCGTTGCGGATCATGCCCAGGAAGCCCACCTCGGCGGTCGGCAGGAGCCGGACCATGCCGTCGAGCATGCCGAGGCCGGCGCGCAGGATCGGCACCACGAGCGGGCGCGGGTGGGAGAGCTTGACGCCGGTGGTCGCCGTCACCGGGGACTCGATGTCCACCTGCTCGGTGCGCACGTCGCGCGTGGCCTCGTAGGCGAGCAGGGTGACCAGCTCGTCGGCGAGACGCCGGAAGGTGGGGGAATCGGTGCGCTTGTCGCGCAGGGTGGTGAGCTTGTGCGCCACCAGGGGGTGGTCGACGACGTGGATCCGCATGACATCGACATTAACCGAGCTTTCGGCCCCGAGCCGCCGCCGTGCGGCGTTCGACGCTCCGCCGCAGGTCTGCGGCGGTCTGTCGCCGCACTGGCATCAAACCACCACTTAGGGGGAAAGTGGGCACGTACGCCCGGTCTGTCGCTCCGGGCGTGGCCGGCGAAGCACTCGGCACGAGGTGGTCCTGCCATGGCTGAAGACGCCCCCGAGAAGCCCGACACGACGCGTGGCGCACCGGCGCCCGAACCCCGGACCGGCGCCGAACCCGGCCCCGGGACCGAGGAGGAGGCGGACCGCCGCCGCAGACGCGCCCAGTTCCTGCGCGAGCTCAACGAGGCGAAGGAGCTCCGCGACCGCGTCCAGCCGCGCCGGGCGCGGGCCGCCCGGATGCGCCAGCAGATGCGGATGAGGACCTTCCGCTGGTGACGCGGCCGCCCGGACGGCGGTGCCCGCAGCGCCACGTGAGGCACATCTCTTCGGACTGCTGCACGACGCAGCGCGGAAGACCTCTCGCAACGGCGAGGTTTCTGCCACGATTCCGAGTGGGCGGGGTGGTCCCCGTCCGGCCCGGCACCGCCTATGACCAGTGGGAGAGTCACGGTGTACTTCGCCGCACTGCTCGCGCGCACCGACGACGGATGGGAAGCGAGCGACACAGAACTCGACAACGTGGAAACCCTGGCCGACCTCGCCGACCTGGCCCGGGAGGCCTCGCCCGGGGACGAGACCGTCCTCGCCCTCATCGAGCAGGAGGGCGCCTGGTTCGGCGTCGTCCGCGTCGAAGGTGAGGACGACCCGCGCGTCTTCGTCTCGAACGCCGTCGTCGCGGGCCGCAGCTCGTACGGCGCGATGCTCGTCGACGAGCTGATCGGCCGCGACGACACCGACGCCGACGAGCTCGACGACCTCGACCTGGACGGCACGGAGGACGGCGAGCCCGACCCCGTGGAGGACGAGGCCGAGGGGACGGACGCCGCGGAGCCGCGGCCGGACGGTCCGCTCGGCGACTACGAGCTCCTCTCCGACCTCGGCGTGAGCGGGAAGGAACTGCTCGCCCTCGAAGGGGACGCCCTCGGCGAGATCGCCGACGCGCTCGGCTGCACGGACGTCCTGGAGGCGGTGCGCTGACGCCCGCCCGGGCGGGTTCGCTCACACTGGTGCCATGAACGAAGCCGTCCGCGACCCCGGTCCCTCCCGCGCCGCTCCGGCCGGGGAGGAGCACGACCCCGTACGCGCACCGTGGACCGGCCCCATGCGGGCCGCCCTGGACGAGGCCGTGCGGGCCCCCGCCACCGGCGACGTGCCGGTCGGCGCCGTCGTGCTGGGTCCGGACGGCTCCGTCATCGGCCGCGGCCGCAACGAGCGCGAGGCCACCGGCGACCCCACCGGCCACGCCGAGGTCCTCGCCCTGCGCGAGGCGGCGCGGGCCGTGGGCGAGTGGCGCCTGGCGGGGTGCACGCTGGTGGTGACGCTGGAGCCGTGCACGATGTGTGCGGGTGCGATCGTCCTCTCCCGCGTCGACCGCGTCGTCTACGGCGCCGTCGACGAGAAGGCCGGTGCGGCCGGCTCCCTGTGGGACGTCCTGCGCGACCGCCGGCTCAACCACCGCCCCGAGGTGATCCAGGGCGTCCTCGCCGGGGAGTGCGCGGGGCTCCTGACCGACTTCTTCCGCGGCCGCTGAGCGCCCGGGCACCCCTGATGAGGAGCGTCACACCCCTCCGCCCCCGGACCGATTTCAGAGCACGGCCCACCGTCCGCTAAGCTCTCTCTCGGTAGCGTGTCCGAGCGGCCTAAGGAGCACGCCTCGAAAGCGTGTGTGGGGGCAACTCCACCGTGGGTTCAAATCCCACCGCTACCGCCAGCGACACCCCTTCGCCCGTGGAAACACGGACGGAGGGGTGTTCTGCTTTTCCGGGGTGGGCCGGTTTTCCGGGGTGGGTCAGTGCCGGATTTCCATCGGGATGCCGGTGGGCGTCGTGAAGTAGAGCCAGCGGTCGCCGGTGAGGGGGCCTTCCTCGATGGTCTCCGGGGTGCCGAGGAGACGGACGCCCGGGACCGTGGCCAGGTGCGCGGCTGCGGCGTCCACGTCGTCGACGTCGAAGGCGAGGTGCCGGCCGCCTATGTCGCTGTTGCGCGGCGGGGCGGCCGGGGCGCCGGGGGAGAGCACGATGCGGCCGGCGGGGCCGAAGCGCAGGGCGGCGTCGCCCTCGGGGGTCCGGTGGGTCTCCTCGGCGCCCAGGACGTCCGTGAAGAAGGCGACGGCGGCGTCCACGTCGGCGACCGTGTGGGCGACGTGGTCCACGTGGGGTTCCGCGGGGCCGTCCGGCGGGAGCCGCAGCAGGCGCAGGGTCAGGCCCCAAGGGGTCACGAAGTCGCCCGGCGTCCCGCCCGCCGTGACGCCGGGGACGGCGGCCAGGTGCCGTGCGGCGGCATCCGGGTCGCTGACGCGCAGGGCCAGGCGGTGGTGGCCCGCGGTCCCGGACGGCGGCGGCGCGGCCTTCTGGCCGGGGTCCGTGTACGCGAAGAGCTCGATGCGGGTGACCGGGCCGAGCCGGAGCATCGCGATCCGGGCGACGGCGCGCGGGTGGACGCCCAGCTTGCGGCGCATCCAGTCGCCCGTGGCACGGGCGACGGGCCCTTCCTCGTAGAGGAGTTGCGCGCCGAGGGCGTCGGTGAAGAAGGCGACGGCCCGGTCGAGGTCGGTCACGGTGAAGGCGTGGTGGTCGACCCGGTAGGCGGGGAGGGGATCACGGGCGGCGCCGGCGGGGCGCAGGCGAACCACCGGGATGACCCGGTCCGTGCGCTTCTCGAAGTCCGCGAACTGCGGCGATATCGCGACCTGCGCCGCGTAGAGGCGGTCGCGTTCGGCGGCTTCGGTGAAGACGGCCTCCACCGGGAAGGTGCGGCCCTCGTGCTCCACGGTGGCGACGGGGTGCGCGCGCAGGTTGCGGCACCAGGCGGGGTCGGTGCCGTCGCCTCCGTTGGCGGCGAAGACGACCCAGTCGCCGCCGTCGCGCAGGTACGTCGCCGGGGTGGTGCGGGGGAGGCCGCTGCGGCGGCCGGTGGTGGTGAGGAGGATCAGCGGGACGCCCTCGAAGTCACCGCCCACGCGGCCCGCGCGGGCGCGGAACTCCTCGATGACGCGCTGGTTGAAGGGGTTGGCGTTGCTGTCTGCGGCGCCGGGGGCGGGGGGCCGGGACATGGCGGTCAGTCCTTTCCTACGGGCCCTGCGGGGCCTACAGGTCCTATGGGGCTTGTGGTGCCTACAGGGCTTGCGGTGCCTATGGGGCCGGCGGTCCTGCGGAGGCGGCGGCGAGCGGCGCTCGGGCCGGGCGGCGGCGGGTCCTCAGTTCGTACGCGCACACGGCGAGTCCCATGGCCACGACGGCCGCGCCCACGACCGGCGCCGCCCGCAGCCCCGCGCCGGACTGGACCGCCGCGCCGCCGAGCAGGCCGCCCGCGGCGATGCCGATGTTGAAGGCCGAGCTGTTGACGGACAGCGCGAGCGTCGGCGAGCCGACCTCGGCGGAGGTGACGATGATCGTGTTGAGGCCGGGCACGGTGCCGAAGTAGGCCAGGCCCAGCAGCAGGAGGGCGCCCGCGGTGAGCCAGGGGAGGGAGGCCACCGCGGCCAGCAGGAGCAGCGCGCCCGTCACGGCGGCGAGGATGACGGTGAGGGACGGCACGAGGGACCGGTCGGCCGCCTTGCCGCCGAGCGCGTTCCCGGCGACGCCGCCCGCGCCGTAGAGGAGCAGCAGCGCCGTGACGGCCTGTTCGCTGAAGCCGCTGACGTCCGTGAGCAGGGGCACCGCGTAGGTGAAGGCGGTGAAGACGCCGGCGCTGCAGAAGACGGTGACGGCGATGGCGCGCAGGACCCGGGGGCGGGCCAGGACGCGCAGTTCGGCGAGGGTGCTCCCGCCGCCTTCCGCTCCGCCGCCGTCCGCGGCGGTCTGCCGCGGCGCGGAGGGGAAGCAGCGGGCCAGCAGGGCGAGGCAGCCCAGGCTCATGGCCGTGATGGTCCAGAAGGTGGCGCTCCAGCCGTAGTGCTGACCGACGAAGGTGCCCAGCGGCACGCCGAGGACCATGGCGAGGCCGAAGCCGAGGGTGATCCTGGCGCCGGCGGAGGCGCGCTGCCCGGGCGGGGCGAGTTCGCCGGCGGAGGTCAGGCAGAGGGCGAAGACGGTGGAGTGGGCGAAGGCGCTGACGAGGCGTCCGGTGACGAGGAGGGCGTACGAGCCGGCCGGGGCGGCGAGTGCGGCGATGACGTTGCCGAGGGTGAAGAGCGCCAGCATGCCCAGGAGGAGGGGCTTGCGCGGCAGCCGGCCGGTGGCCAGCGTCATCAGCGGGCCGACGACGACCACGACGGCGGCGTACACGCTCACCAGCAGCCCCGCCGCGGACAGCGGGACGCCGAGGTCGTCCGCGATGCGCGGCAGGATGCCCGCGATGACGGACTCCGCGGTGCCGATGCTGAAGGTGCACAGCATCATGGCCAGGATGGGCAGGGGCATGGTTCTCCGGGGGACGTGCCGGGGCGTGCCGGGGCGTGGAGTGCGGGCCGGCGGCGCGTGGCGGGGGATCCACGCGCCGCCGGCCCGGGTCCGGGTGCCGGGGCGGCCGCTACTCGCGGGCGCCGACGGGGGCGGGGAGGGCGTCGAGCTCGGCGATCTCGGCGGCGGTCAGCTCGACGTCGGCGGCCGCGGCGTTCTGCTCCAGGTAGGCCGGCGTCTTGGTGCCCGGGATCGGCACGACGTGCTCGCCCTGGGCGACGAGCCAGGCCAGGGCGACCTGCGAGAGGGTGACGCCGTGGCGGTCGGCGATCGTGGCGACGGTGTCCACGATGGCCTTGTTGGCGGCCATGGCCTCCTCGGTGAAGCGGGGCATGGCGCGGCGCCAGTCGTCCTCGGTGAGGTCGGCGGGGTTGCTGAAGCGGCCGGTGAGCAGGCCGCGGCCCAGCGGCGAGTAGGGCAGGAAGGCGATGCCCTGCTCGTTGCAGTAGGGCAGGACCTCGCCGAAGGAGTCGCGGGTGAACAGCGACGCCTCGGACTCGACGGCGGCGACCGGGTGCACGGCCTGGGCGCGCTTGACGTCCTCCAGCGCGACCTCGGACAGGCCGATCGCGCGGGCCTTGCCGGCGGCGACGAGCTCGGCGAGCGCGCCCCAGCTCTCCTCGACCGGGACGCCCGGGTCGATGCGGTGCAGCATGTAGACGTCGACGTGGTCGGTGCCGAGGCGCTCGAGGCTCGCGTCCAGGGCCGACTTCAGGTAGTCGGGGCGGCCGTTGAGGGACAGGCCGTTCTCGTCGAGGACCAGACCGCCCTTGGTGGCGAGCACGACCTTGTCGCGTCGTCCTGCAAGGGCCTTGCCGACCAGCTCCTCGTTGGTGAACGGGCCGTAGACGTCGGCGGTGTCCAGCAGCGTGACGCCCAGGTCGATCGCGCGGTGGATGACCTTGACGGAGGCGTCGTCGTCCCGGTTCTGCGGGTCGTAGGCGAAGGACATGCCCATCGTCCCCAGACCGATCCGGCCGACCTCCGGGCCGTTCTTCCCCAGCGTGGTGGTGCGCATCGTCGGACTTCCTCTCTGCCCCCGATCAGGAGCGTTTGAACTTTCAAGTAAAAATCTAGGCGGCCCGGCCGGGACCCGCGACGGGGCCGGACCTGTTTGTCAGGTTCGTTTCCGCGGCCTCGCGAAGCGCATGGCCGGGCGCTCGACGCAGATATAGAGCAGCCAGGCGCAGAGCAGGGCGGCGCCGGCCTCCAGGGCGAGGACGGCCAGGGCGAGCGGCGTGGGCAGGGCCCAGCGGGCGCCCATGCGGCCGCGCGCGAACTCCAGCAGGACCTGCTGGACCATGTAGAACGCGAAGGACACCTCGCCCAGCCACAGCATCACCCGCCCGCGGAAGGGCGACCGCGTGCCGTTCACGTCGGCCACGGCGGCGGCCGGGATCAGCAGGGCGAACGGCGCGATCGTGACCGCGTTGATCGCGTACGGCGGCGGGACGAGCAGGGAGACGCCGTACGCCGCCACGGTCAGCAGGCCGGCGGTCAGCAGGCCCGGGCCGGTCCAGCGGCCTTCGAGGACGATGCGGGCCATGAGGATGCCGAGCACGAAGTCCAGCAGGCGGGTGGCGGGCAGGATGTAGACCAGCCAGAACTGCGGCTCGGAGACCGCGTACGGCACCTCGATCACCGGCGAGCCGGGGACGAACAGGTCGGCGGCGAGGGCGACGCCCACGACGGCGGCCACGGTGCCGCCCGCGTACCACCACAGCCGGTCCGCACGGATGCGCCGCACCAGCCGCGCCCAGAACGGGAACGTCAGGTAGAAGAGCAGCTCGCACGAGAGCGACCAGCTGGGCGGGTTGACGCTGAAGTACACGTCGATGTCGTGGAACCAGGACTGCACCAGCAGCAGGTTCGGCACCGCCTGCGCCGCCCCGGTGGTGGAGGCCGCGATCAGCAGCAGGCCCAGGACCCACATCACCGCGTGGTTGGGGAAGACCTTGAAAAAGCGGCGGCGCCAGAAGGACACCGCGCGGTCGCCGGGGCGCGCCGACCACGTCATCACGAAGCCGCTGAGGACGAAGAAGAACGACACCCCCACCCAGCCGGCCCGGCTCAGCACCTGCCGGTACGTCTCCGCCGCGCCGCCGTCGGCGAACAGATCGGTCGCCACGTGCGGCAGCGACGCGTGGTACAGGAACACCAGCAGGGCCGCGACGAACCGCATGCCCGTCAGGGACGGAAGGCGCGAACGGGAGGCGGGGGCGGCGGCGTTCGGGGACGCGGGCGACGCGGGCGAAGCGGGCGAAGCGGGCGAAGCGGGAGAGGCGGCGGGGGCCGGGGAGGCCGCCGGGGCGGCGGCCTCCCGTACCCGTACGCCGGGCTGCACGGTCACCGCTGATCAGCTCCCACGGGCTGCCGCGAGGCAGGCCCCGCGGGCGCGGCCGGTCCGGCGGATCCGGCGGGCCCGGCGGCGGGCTCCGGCCGGCGGCGCGGGCGGCCGAAGCGCCGCATCGCGGGCCGTTCCACCAGCACGTACAGCAGCCATCCGAAGAACAGGGCCAGTGCGAAGGTCAGGGCCATGATGCCGAGGGCGCCCGGGGTGTCCCACGTCCTGCCTGCCGACGAGTCGGTCGCGGCGAGCCCCATCGGGCCGTACTGGAACACCAGGAAGTGCACGATGTAGAAGGCGAAGGACACCTCGCCCAGCCAGATCATCGGCCGGGTCGCGAACGGCGACCGCCCGCCCTTGGTGTCGGCCACCGCCGCGGCGGCGATCAGCAGGGCGATCGGCAGCGCCGTCGGCGCCACGAGTCCCCACGCGTCCGGCAGGAACACCATCAGCGCGTAGCCGGCGGCCAGGAGGGCCAGGGCGGGCAGCTGCTTCATGCCGATCCAGCGGCCGGTCATCACGACGCGGGCCATCAGGATGCCGAGGGCGAAGTCCAGCACGCGGGTGGCGGGCAGGAAGTAGACGAACCAGTACCGCCACCACGAGACGGGCTGCCACGGGGAGTCGGGGCTGCCGGGGAGCAGCTGCGCGACGAGCGGCACCGCCACGAACGCGGCGATCACGATGCCCACCCACATCCACAGCCGCTCGGGCCGGATCCTGCGGATCAGGCCGTGCAGCAGCGGGAACGACAGGTAGAACAGCAGCTCGCAGGAGAGCGACCAGCTGGGGCCGTTGGTGCCCGCGAGGACGTCGAGCTGCGGCACCCAGCTCTGGACGAGGAAGAGGCTCGGCACGGTGTTGCCGGCCGTCACCGCCGTCCCCGCCCAGATCATCAGCAGCATGCCGGCGAGCCAGGTCACGAAGTGGTTGGGGTAGATCTTCGCCAGCCGGCGACGGTAGAACCGCCGCGGGCCGTCCCCCGCCTTCGCCGACCAGGTCAGGACGAAGCCGCTGAGGACGAAGAAGAACCCGACGCCGAGGTAGCCGGCGCGGCTGGTGTACCGCACGACCACGTCGTTGAGGGAGTCGTCGGCGAAGAGCTTCGCGACGGCGGCGTGGGTGACGAAGACGAGGATCGCGGCGACGAACCGCATGCCCGTCAGGGAGGGGAGTCTGGAGGATCCGGGGAGTACGGGCGAGCCCGGTGGGCTCGCGGAGCTGTGCGGCTTCTGCGACACGGGGATGCCCTATCAGGAGGGGAGCCGGACCGACTGGCGGTGCCGGAAGACGTTCTTCGGGTCGTACTTCGCCTTCACCTTCTGCAGGCGGGCGTAGTTGTCCTTGTAATAGAGGCGGTGCCAGGGGACGTCCGAGGTGTTGAGCTTCGGATCGCCGATGTCGCTGTCCGCGTAGTTGACGTAGCAGCCGTCCGTGACCGCGTTCGGCACGGGCACGCCGCCGGTCTCCGCGTACATGTCGCGGTAGAACTCGCGCAGCCACGCCTGGTTCTTCGCGTCGTCCGCCGGGTCGGTCCAGTACGTCTGGTAGAGCAGCTTGAGGATCGAGCTGCGCTGGGCGACGGGCGTCGCGTCGGGGGCGACCTCGTTGATGCGGCCGCCGAAGGACGTGGCGACGAGGCCGCCGTACTTGTTGGCGTAGTCGCCGCGGGTGAGGTGCTTCCAGATCGCGGCGATCTGGTGGTCCGGGAACCCCTTCTTCATGTACGCGGACTTGTGCTCGCCGCGGAAGGTGGGATTGGTCTGCAGCTCGCTGCTGGTGCCGATGTAGCGGGTGGCCTTGAGCCACGGCAGCCGCTTGGTGCTGGCGAACTCCGGCATCGCGCGCAGCTCGCCGACCTGTTCGCCGAGCTCCTGGTGCGCGACGCCGAGGGCCTTGTTGAGGCCGTTGAGGAAGTCGTCGACGAGCTTCTCGGCGTCCGGCACGCCGCCGTCCATCTGCAGCAGCATGCCGAGGGCGCCCGAGGCCTTGTGGTTGAGGAACAGCCAGCTGCACAGGCCCGCGTAGGGGGAGTCCGCGCCGCTGTTCTTCTCGTGCCACTCGCCGTAGAACTTCACGAAGTCGGTGAAGCCGCGCTGGGTGACCTTCTCCCAGGGCCAGGAGGCGGCCGTGACGAGCACCTCGGCCGGCGGGTTCGGCAGCAGCTTCGCGGGGTCGGAGCCGGTGGCGCCGGGCGAGCGGAACCAGTAGCGGGTGATGACGCCGAAGTTGCCCCCGCCGCCGCCCGCGTAGCCCCACCACAGATCGCGGTCGGGATCGTTCTCCTCGCGCGTCGCGACGACGGCCCTGGCCTTGCCCGAGGCGTCCACGGTGACGACCTCGACCGCGTACAGGTGGTCCACGACCAGGCCGTGCTTGCGGGAGAGCATGCCGTAGCCGCCGCCCGAGGCGTGGCCGCCGATGCCCACGGCGTAGCAGACGCCGCCCGGGATGACGACGCCCCAGCCCTCGTAGAGCGTCTCGTAGACGTCCAGCAGGGTCGCGCCCGCCTCGACGGCGAACGCCTTGCGGTCGGTGTCGAAGTAGACGGCGTCCATCAGGGTCATGTCGAGGACGACCTCGACGTCGGGCCGGAAGACGAAGTCCTCGAAGCCGTGGCCGCCGCCGCGCACGGTGAGCGTCTTCTTCCCGTCGACCGCCTCCTGGACGGCCTTGACGACGTGCTCGGTGGTCGTGGGCAGCCGCACGGCGTCCGGCTTGCCGACCCAGCGCTGGTTGAAGCCGGTGACCAGGTCGCCGTAGCGTGCCTCGCCCCGCTCGACGGTGACGAGGTCGGTGCCCAGGGAGAGGCGGCCCGCCGCGCCCTTGTCGGCGGCCACGGCCGTGGCGCTACCGAGCAGGCCCGGGACGGCCGCGGCGCCGACCGCCGCGCCGGCCGCTCCGCCGGTCCGGGCGAGGAAGCCCCGCCGGCTCACCTTGCTCATGACGTTCCCGCTCCTCTTGTCGGTGTCGGTGTCGATGGCGTCGTCGGTGCCGGTCAACGGACGCACTCCATCCGCTGCTCCTCCGGCAGTTCGGGGATCCGCGCGGGCAGGCGGCCGATGGTCCGCGCGGGCAGGACGCGTACGGTCAGCAGCTCCAGGCCGGTCTCTCCGGCGCGTACGGTCAGCCGGCAGTCGTGCGGCGCGAGCAGCAGGTCGCCCGGGCCCACGGGGCGGACGGTGCCGCCCGAGACGGCCTCGCCCCCGCCGGACAGGACGTACAGGGCCTGCTCGACGCCCTCGGCCGGCCGGTGGGCGACGGTCGCGCCCGGGCCGAGCCGCAGCAGGTCGACTGCCTCGCACTCGCTGTGGAGCATGCCGCGCCGGGCGAGGCAGGCCCACTCGGCCGAGGGGTCGGCGGCGTTCAGGAAGCGGGCGGGGGCGTCCGCGCGCTGGACGATCACCGCGCCTCCCCGGCGGCCGTGGCCGCGGCCGGTACGGCGAGTTCGGCGTGGAAGAACTCCATGCCGTCGTGGTTGGCGGCGATCTCGGCGCTGGTGCCCAGCGGCAGCGTGAGCGCGGTGCCCGGGGTGAGCTCGACGGTCGTGCCGCCCGAGGCGGCCCAGCCGGAGCCGGAGAGCACGAAGACGGTGTGCTCGGCGCCGCGCGAGTGCAGCGTGCGCGTCGCGCTCGGCTCCAGCGCGTCGATCTCGACGGTGCGCAGCGGGCCGGTGAAGACCCGGCCCGGGTCGACCGAGCCCTCGGCGCGCAGGTCGTGCAGTTCGGCATTGGCCGGATTCACAGTCTTCTCCTCCGCCGCGCGCGGCGTGTCGCCCCGCAGCGCGTCGGCCGTGGGGGGTGCGAGCATTTCGATGACGAGCCAGTCCAGGTGGTCCTCGCCGGTGTTCCGCAGGCCGTGCACGGCGCCGGTTCCGGTGAGCAGGAGGGAGCCCGGGCGGGCGGGGTGCGCGGTGCCGTTCAGCAGGAACTCACCGCGGCCGGAGAGGATGAAGTAGATCTCCTCGGTACGGGTGTGCCGGTGTTCGCCGCTCACGCCGCCGGGCGGAATGCTGGCCCATTCCACGGCCTCCCAGTCGCCGCGCAGGTCGCGGCGGGTCGCCAGGCACTTCCAGTGGGTGAGGCCGGCCGCGCCGTGCACGCCGTGGATGTCGGCGGCGCCGGAGACGTCGGCGACGAGCGCGGCAGGTGCGGGAGCGGGTGCGGCGGCCGCGGCGGTCCCGGGTGCGGGCGCGTCGGTGACCTCAGACACGGACGGCCTCCTGCGCGCTGCTCAGGCGGCGCAGGTCGTCGACGGCGACCGTGAGCTCGTCCTCGGTGACGTCGTTGACGAAGACCGCCTCGCCGATGCCGGCCGGGAGCGGCAGCCGCTGCTGCCCGTCGCGGTGGCGCACCGTGTCGGCCAGGGCCTCGGCGAGCAGGCCGGGCTCCAGCAGGGCGTTCCAGCTGGGCAGTTCGAGGGAGCGCATCACGGCCAGGATCCGGTCGCGCTGGCGGGTGCCGACCAGGCCGCGGCGCCAGCCGAGGACGGTGGTCAGCGCCATGTCGACGCACACCGCCTCGCCGTGCAGCAGGGCGGGCAGGGCGTGCATCTCGACGGTGGGGCTGAAGGTGTGGCCGTAGTCGACGACGCGCTCCAGCTCGGTCTCCCACAGGTTGGGCTGGAGCTCCTCCAGCATCCCGTGGATGGCGCGCTGGACGACCTCGGTCGCGGCGCGCTCCAGGGCGGGGGTGGTGCCCTGGAACTTCTCGTCGAGCAGCCGCGGGCCGTACTCCTCCAGCAGGTCGAACAGGCGCGCGTCCTTGATCAGGGCCATCTTGAGGATCTCGGCGAGGCCGTTGGCGATGTGCCGGCGGTCGACGGTGACCAGGAAGGAGCGGTCCAGGAGGGTGAGGGAGGACGCGAAGTAGGTGCCCAGCCGGTTCTTGTGGTTGTTGAAGTTCACGCCGGTCTTGACCCCGACGCCGGCGTCCACGAGGCCGATGAGCGTGGTGGGGACGCGGACGACGGGCGTGCCGCGCCGGTAGAGGTTGGCGACCAGGCCCACGATGTCCATGAGCACGCCGCCGCCGATCACGACGATCGGCTCGCGCCGGCGGTCGATCCCGAAGGCGTCCAGGGCGCGCACGATCTCCGTGGCGGTCTCCAGGCTCTTGACGGTCTCGTCCGCCTGCACGGCGTGCAGCGCGTACTCGACGCCGTGGTGCTCGAAGTAGCTGCGGATGCGGTCGCCGTGCAGCGCGAGGACGTTGGCGTCGACGACGACGAAGCGGCGGATCCGCTCGGCGCGGTGCCCCGCGTGGCCGAGCAGCGCGGTGTTGCCGAGTCCGAAGGCGTCGGCGCACACCTGGATCTCGTAGTGCACGGGCATCGACGCGCTGACCTTCCAGGCGTCCACGCGGTCGCTCCGCGTCACGAGACCCGGCGTCGTCATGGGCGTTTCCATCACGTTCTCTCCCCCGAGGGTTCGGTGTCCTGCGGTGAATCGGTCCTGCGGTGAATCGGTCCCGCAGGGATTCGGTCCTGCGGTGATTCGGGAAGTGATCGTGGAAGGCGGTGGGCCGCGCGGCCAAGCCCGTATCGCGTTGCTGTCAGATAGCAAAGGAGTTGTCAGGTACCGGAATTGGGGAAGATGACACTCCCGTGAATTCCTGACGATTGCGCGCCCCGGAATTGCCGGAGGCGATCCGCGCGCCGCAGAGTTCCGGTCCATGACAGGACCCCTGACCGCGACCCTCGACCGACCGGTCCGCAGCGGCGCGCCGGCCCGCCCGGCCGTGTCCGTATGGATCGAGGACGCCGGCCGTGCCCGGCTCACCCCCGGCGCGCTGCGCCGGCTCGTCCACGACCGGCGGGTCACCGGCCTCGCCTGCGGCCCGCACGTCACCACGGAGGAGCTGCGCCGGGCCTGCGCCGCGCTGTCCGCCGCGGGCGGCGGCCCGGTCTCCGCCGAGCTCACCGTGCGCGGTGCCGGGGACGCCGCCGCGCTGCTGGGCGAGGCCCGCGTCCTGCACGGGCTCGTCGCCCGCCCCGGCCTGCTGGTCTGCGTGCCGGCCGCGCCCCGGGCGCTGCCCGCCGTGGCGGACATGCTGGCCGAGGGCATCGGCGTGCACGTGGCCTGGATCGGCTCGGCCGCCCGCTACGGCCGGGTCCTCGACGCCTTCCGCGCCGGCCTGGAGCGCGCCCGCGCCGCCGGGCTGGACCTCTCCCGCCTGCACACCGCCGCCTCGGTGCCCGTGCGCCGGATCGACGCCGTCGTCGACGCCCGGCTGGACGCGGTCGGCGGGCACGAGACGGCGGCGCTGCGCGGCCGGGCCGGGCTCGCCACCGCCCGGCTCGTCCGCCGCGCGCACCACGACTTCCTCGCGTCGCCGCGCTGGCGCGCCCTGGCCGCGGCCGGTGCGCGGGAGCCCCGGCCCGTCTGGTCCCTCGGCGGCCCGCCCGTCCGCTCCGGCGAAAGTGACATTCTCTCCGGGCTTGCGGAACTCGCGGCGCCGGGCGCGACCGTCGCCCTGCCCGAGGACGCCCTCGGTGCCCTCGACGGGCAGCCGACGGTAACCCCGGCCGGGCCGGCGGGCGGCGGCGCGGATGACCTGCGCCACGCCGACGCGCGACGCACCCTCAGCTTCCTTGACTGGTACGGCATTTCCGCCGAGGATTCCGCGGCGTGCATCGAGCGGCGCGGTCTCGTACGAATGCTGCCGGGAATGTGATGCTGCGGGAAATGTGATGCTGCCGGGAATCCGGCAGGGCAAGGAGTGACAAGGTGTGCGGCGCGGGCGTCATCAGCCTGCTGGCGGACGAGGGCGTCTCGCGCTGGCTGGACGGTGCCGGGTGGCACGAGCCCAACCCGCGCCGGCTGGCCCGGCTCGTCGACGACGGGCTGATCACCGGGCTGGCCCTGGGGCCCGAGCCCCTCACCCGCTCCCTGCGCCGGCGCGCCCGCGCCCCGTGGCCGGGCCGCCCCCTGCGCGAGGCCGGGCCGGCCGCCGAGGCGCTGCTCGCCGCCGAGGCCCGGCGCGCCTGCGACGTGCTGCTGCCCGTCCACGAGCGCACCGGCGGGCGCGACGGGCACGTCGCGGTGGAGGTCGGCCCCGCCGCGGACACGGCGACGGCGCTGCGCCTGTGGCGGGCCGTGGACCGGCCCAACGCCCTGGTCGCCCTGCCCGCCGGCCCCGAGGGGCTGGCCGCGGCCGCCGACTGCCTGGCCGAGGGCGTCGGCGTGGACGTCGGTCCGGTGCTCTCGCCCGGGCACTACGACCTGGCGGCCGCCGCCTGGCTGGACGGCCTGCGCCGCGCCCGCCGCGCGGGCCGCGACCTCTCCGCGCTGCAGACGGTCGTCTCGGTGCCGCTCGCGCCCGTGGACGCCGCCTTCGACGAGCAGCTGTGCCGTTCCTCGTCCGAGGCGGCGCAGGTGATGCGCGGGGAGGCCGCGCTCGCCTCGGCGCGGCTCGTCTTCCACTGCCACGAGCAGCTGCTGGCCGGGCCCGCCTGGCGCGAGCTCGCCTCCCACGGCGCCCGCCCGCACCGGATGCGCTGGACGGACACCGCCGTACGGACGCCGGGCATCCCCGACACCCGCTACGTGGACGAGCTCGTCGTCTGGGACACCATCACCACCATGAGCCCGGCGACCCTGGAGGCCGTCGCAGAGCGCGGCAACCCGCGCGGCGACGCCGTCACCGGCCGGGGCCGCGCCTCCGCCCGGGTCCTGGACTCCCTGGAGATCCTGGGCGCCGGCTACGTGCACACCACGCGCGAGCTCGCCGAGCGCGCCGCGCGGCTGCGGTCCCTGCGCTGGAGCGAGCTGCTCGGCGCCGTCAGCGCCAGCAGCGGGGCCGCCTTCACCACGGTCTCCTCGAACTCCTCCGCCGCGTCGGACAGGTCGACGATCGCGCCGCCCACCCCGTAGCGGACCCGGCCGGGGGTGACCACGGCCGTGCGGATGACGATGCTGAGATCGGCGGCCCCGGTCAGCGAGAACCAGCCGAGGGCGCCGGAGTAGACGCCGCGCGGCCCGTTCTCCAGGTGGTCGATGATGCGCATGGTGCGCAGCTTCGGCGCGCCGGTCATCGAGCCGCCGGGGAAGGCGGTGCGGACGCAGTCCACGGCCGAGACGTCCGGGCGGAGCGCGGCCCGCACGGTGCTCACCAGCTGGTGCACCGTCGCGTACGTCTCCACCCGGAAGCTGCCGGACGCGTCCACGCTGCCGGTCTCGGCGCAGCGGCCCAGGTCGTTGCGGACCAGGTCGACGATCATCAGGTTCTCGGCGCGGTCCTTCTCGTGGCCGAGCAGCTCGGCGCGCAGCGCCGCGTCCTCCTGCTCCGTGGCCCCGCGCGGGCGGGTGCCCTTGATGGGCCGCGACTCGGCCGTGCCGTCCGCGCCGACGCGCAGGAACCGCTCGGGCGAGGTGCTCAGCACCGACAGGTCGCCGAAGCGCAGCAGCGCGCCGAACGGGGCCGGGCTGAAGCGGCGCAGGTACCGGTAGCCCTGCCAGGGGTCGAGGTCGCCGCGCGCCTCGGCCATGTTCGTCAGGCACACCTCGTACGTCTCGCCCGCCGCGATCTCCTCCAGGCACTCGTCGATCAGGCCCAGGTAGGCGGAGCGGTCGTGGCGCAGGCGGGCCTCGGACAGGGGCGCCGGGGGACCGGCGTACGGGGTCTCCTCGCCGGTCGCGGCGGCGAGCCGGCGGGCGGTCGCGGCCAGCCAGGCGCGGGCGTCGCGCTCGTTCCCGCACCCGTCCTCCGCCCCGTCCTCGGCCAGGGCCAGCAGGTGGGTGGTGCCGGTCGCGTGGTCGAGGACGACGGCCCGGTCGGCGAAGACCATGTACGCGTCCGGCTCCTCCGAGCGGTGCACGGCCCGGCCGCCGCACTCGGCCTTCAGCTCGTAGCCCAGGTAGCCCACCCAGCCGAGCGCGAAGTCGAACGGCAGCTCCGGGACGCTCGTGCGCGTCGCCGCGAGGTCGCGGTCGAGCCACTCCAGGAACGCGCCCGAGACGATGTCGGTGACCGCGCCGCCGGCGGAGTGCACCGTCACCGTCGAGCTCCACACGTCGGCCTTGGCGACGCGGGCGAGCGGCCCCGAGGCGTCCCCCATGAAGGAGAAGCGGCCCAGCTCGCCGTCACGGCGGCTGCTGTCCAGCCAGAAGGTGTGCGGATCGTGCGGATCGGCGCCGCCGAAGAGACGGGCGTGGACGGTCTCGTCGTCCCAGCGGGTGGGCAGCTGCTCGGCGAGGACGCGCAGGCTGCGGCGGGGGTGGGGGTGGGGTTGAGGGTGGGCGGCGGCCGGGGCCGGTTGCTGTGCCGGGGGTGCCTGCTGGGGCCGGCTGAGTGCGACCGAGGGCCGGTCCGCGGGCCGCCGCTCCTGCGACAGCCTGCGGAAGTTGGCCAGCAGCTCGACGCCGTAGTGGCTGCCCGCCGACTCGGGGTGGAACTGCACGCCCCACTGCGGCCGCTCCCGGTGCTCCAGGCCCATCAGCACCCCGTCGGGCGTCCAGGCCGTCGCCTTCAGCACGCCGGGCAGGTCGGTGACGGCGAGGGAGTGGTAGCGCACGACCTCGAAGGGCGAGGGCAGGCCGGCGAAGAGGCCGCTGCCGTCGTGCAGGACGGGGGAGGTGCGGCCGTGGTGCGGGCGCGGGGCCCGGCCCACGGTCGCGCCGTGCAGCATCCCGATGCCCTGGTGCCCCAGGCACACGCCCAGCAGCGGCAGGTCGGTGCGCTCGGCGATCGCGCGGCAGATCCCGAAGTCGGCCTCGCGCAGCGGGGTGCCGGGCCCGGGGGAGAGGACGACGTTGTCGAACTCCGCGAGGCGGCCGGGGTGCCAGTCCGGGTCGTCGTTGCGGACGACCTCCGGCGGCCGCCCGTTCACGCGGGCCAGGTAGTGGAACAGGTTGTAGGTGAAGGAGTCGTAGTTGTCGACGAGCAGAGTGCGCACAGTGAATGAAGTCCGTGAAGAGAGTGCCGGGGTGGGGTCGCGGTGCTCAGGCGGCGGGTCTGAGGGCCGCTCGCGCCGCCGTCACTTCGAGGAGCATGTGCTCGACCGTCTCCTGCCCCTCCCGGACCCTCCGGCTGCGCAGGACCCGCAGCCCGCGCCCGCACTCGCGGGCCGTCCGGCGCAGGCCGAGCACGTCGCCGCGGTCGCTGAAGTGCAGCAGGACCCGTCCGCCCGGCGCCAGGTGGTCGTGCGCGCCGGCCAGGTAGCGGCGGTGGGCCGCGTACCCGGCGTCGACGTAGGCGCGCTCGTGCATCGACCCGTAGACGTAGTGCTCCGGCGCCTTGACGAAGTTGGAGTGCCAGTAGACGGTGTCGAAGCGCTCGTCCCCGCCGAGCTCGGCGAGCGGGGCGAACAGGTCGCCGCAGAGGGTGCGGACGCGGTCGGAGACCCCGTGCCGGGCGGCGTTCAGGGCGGTGTTGCGGGCGGCCTGCGGGCTGATGTCGGAGGCGACCACCCGGTCGTGGCCCGTCAGGGCGGCGGTCACGGCGATGACGCCGGTGCCGCAGCCGATCTCCAGCAGGGACCGCCGCCTTCCCTGCCTCCCCTGCTTTCCTCGCGTCCCCTGCTTCCCCGCGCCCGCCGCGGCGTGCTGCTCCGCCGCGAGCAGCTCCATCGCCACGCCCGTCGACGCGGAGAACGGCGGCGCGAACACGCCGTCCAGCAGGTCCCACTCCCGGCCGTCCAGGACGAAGACGTCCGGCCGGTCCGGCCGGTGCAGCGACTCCGCGCTGCGCCGCAGCGAACGCACGTAACTCTGCAGCTGCGCCCGGCCCGCCTGCCTTGCCCGGTCTGCCTGTCTTGCCTGGCCCGCCTGTTCTGATTCCTGCATTTCGTCCCCCCAGTCAGAACGGCGCGCGCTCGCTGCGGCGCGCGCCACGCTTCGTCAACCCTTACCGAAACCGCAGGTCAGGGGAAGGTGGACGGATCACCGCATGAGGTGGGGAGGGCTGTGGACGGTGTACACCCAAGAGCGGGCAAAGTTGACTGGTCCAGTCCAATCCGCTTACGTTCACCGCGGGGGGACGCTTCGCCCGAAGGGTCCTGAGAGACGACTCTGGGGAACTCTGGGGGTACGGAGATGACTCGCGCCGTGCGCTCCACCACGGCAAGTGCGATCACCGTGCTCAGACTGCTGGCGGAGGAAGCCCCGCCCAGCCGCTTCGAGGCCCTCGTCCGCGACGCCCGCCGCGGCGGCCTCGCCGGTTCCGCCCTCGCCGAGCTCGAACAGGCCACGGAGCTCGCCCTCGGCGTCCACTCCCTCTTCGGCCGGCACGAGCAGCGCGAGGCCGGGCTCACCGCCCTCGTCGACACCGCCCGCGACCTCACCCTCCCCTACGACCTGGACACCCTCCTCAAGGTCATCTCCCGCCGGGCGCGCCGCCTCCTCAACTTCGACATGGCCTACATCGGCCTCCTCGACCCCGACGGCGAAAGCTCCTGCATCCGCGCCTCCGACGGCGACACCACCGCCCTCAACGTGGGCCTGCGCGTGGCCGGCGGCCACGGCCTCGGCGGCGTCGTCCACGGGAAGGCCGCGCCCTCCTGGACCGCCGACTACCTCGGCGACGACCGCATCCCCCACTCCGAGGAGATCGACGAGGTCGTCCGGGCCGAAGGCCTGCACGCCATCATGTCCGTGCCCCTGCAGCACGGCGACTCCGTCTTCGGCACGCTCTACGGCGCCAACCGCAAGATCCGGCACTTCGCGCCCGACGAGATCGGGCTGATGCGCTCGCTCGCCGACCTCGCGGCCGTCGCCATCGAGAAGGCCCGGCTCCTCGACAGCGCCCGCGCCGAGGTCACCGAACTGGAGCTGGACAGCTCCCGCGCCCGCACCTACCTGACTACCGAACGGCGTCTCGCGGACGTCCGCAGCCGGCTCGTCGACCTCGTGCTCGACGGCTGCGACCTGCCCGCCGTCGCCGCCGAGGCCGCGGCCGTCCTCGACGGCGCGCTGATCGTCCGCGACGCCGACGGGCGCACCCTGGCCGTCGCCGGCGACCCGCCCCCGTCCGCGCTCGACGAGGCCGACATCGCCAAGGCCGTCCTCGACGCCCACGCCGGGCGCACCCCCGTCCGGGCCGGGGAGCGCGCCTGGGTCGCCTCCGCCGCGGCCGGGTCCGAGGCCCTCGGGGCGCTCGTCCTCGTCCCCGCGCAGCCGCCCACCGACAAGGAAGTGCGGCTGCTGCACTCGACCGCCCAGGTCTGCGCGACCCTCCTGCTCATCCAGCGCAACACCGCCCTCGTCGAGGGCCAGGTCCGCGACGAGCTCTTCGACGAACTCCTCTCCGGGCGCCGGCTCTCCGCACGGCTCGCCGACCGCGCCCGGCGCCTCACCGTCGACCTCACCCAGCCGCACGTCGTGGTCGTCGCCCGGCCCGAAGGCGGGCCCCAGGGCCGGGCCGTCGTCTGGGCCTCCTCGTACGCCTACCGGATGTCCGGCCTGAAGAGCGTGCTCGACGGCAGCATCGTGCTCCTGCTGCCCGGCAGCGACGCCGGCGCCACCGCCAAGGCCGTCTCCGAAGAGCTCACCCCGCTCCTGCACCACCCGGTGACGGTCGGCGCCGCGGGCCCCGTGACGGGGGACGGCGCGGTCCACCAGGCCTACCAGGAGGCCCTGCGCTGCGTGGACGCCCTGACCGCCCTCGGCGACACCGGAGGCTACGCCTCGCCCGGCGAACTCGGCTTCCTCGGCGTGCTGCTCGCCGAGGACCACGACGTCGACGGCTTCGTCCAGTCCGCGCTCGGCCCCGTCCTCGAGTACGACATGCTCCGCCTGACCGAGCTCACCCACACGCTGGAGGTCTACTTCGCCTCCGGCAGCAGTGCGACGGCCGCCGCGGACGTCCTCCACGTCCACCCCAACACCGTCTACCGTCGCCTGGAGCGCATCACGGAACTCCTGGGCCCGACGTGGCAGAAACCGGACCGGGCCCTGGAGATCCAGCTGGCGCTCCGGCTGCAGCGCACGCGGCACCTGCTGAGCCGGCGGCCGGACGGGGGGTAGGCGCGGGGGCCCCTGCGGGGGGCGGGGCGTACTGGTGCGGGGCTCCCGCCTCCGCGGGGCATCCGTTTCCCTGCCGGGCCGGGCGCATTCTTCCGCCGCGGCGGTGAGTAAGCGGCGACGGCGTGTCCGGCGGTGCCGGGCGTGCCTGAGGCGGGTGCGGCACCGCCGGTTGCCGCCGTTGGGGCTGAGCGCCGTTGCGGCGGGGGTATGGGTGCGCGGCACCCATGACCGCCGGAGCGGGAGCCGGAGCCGGGGCCGGAGCCGCCGCGAGCGCGGGCGTCAGGCGTACAACGCCTCGCCCGTGAGGGCGTAGGCCGAGGTCAGGGACGCGACTGCGTACGCCGCCGAGGACAGGGTCATGTGGCGGTGCCAGCCGGGGAAGGAGCGGCCCTTGAAGTCGCGGAGGCCCACGCGCGCGCCGACCTCCTCGCAGTCCGCCGCCGTGTCGTGGGCGAGGCGGGCCAGCCGCGCCAGTTCGCCGGCGGGCGTGCGGACCATGTCCGTCAGCCAGATCCGCTCGGGCGCTCCCTCCGGGTCGCGCCACTCGCCCAGCAGCAGCCCGGGCCGCTGCCCGCCCGCCGACAGCCGCCCGTGTCCCACCGGCAGCGCCACCGGGACCGCCGCCACCAGCCCGGCCCCCGCGATCCGGCGGCGCAGGCCCCGTACGCCCTGCAGGATCCGCAGGGCGGGAACGGGCCCCAGGCCGTGGCCCGGCAGCGCCGGGTCGGCCACGACCAGGCGCGCCGTGCCGCACACGCGGGCCAGCACCGGCAGGCCCGCCTCGGCGAAGCGCCGCACCGCGGGCCCGACCCGCGTCGTGGGCACGTCCAGCACGACGGGCCGGCGCGGCAGCTTCCACTTCCGCAGGTCGTCGAGGACCGTGCCCGTCGCGCTCTCGTCCGCGGTCTCCTCGCGCAGCGCCGACGCCGGGATGCCGGCGCCCTGCTCGGCGGGGCCGTCGGCTCCATCGGCCCCATCGGCCCCGCCGGGCAGGAAGAGCCGCCAGTGCACCGGCACGGTCATCGCGCCGGAGGCGAGCCACACTCCGAACGCGCGCTGCGCGTTGACCGTCTCGCCCAGCTCGGGGTCGAACTGCCGGCGCACGCCGACCGAGTGCTCGCCCCGCTTGGGGATGATCAGCTGCCGTACGACCCAGGCGCGGGCGGGCGCGATGCCCTCCACGTAGCGGCCGAGGGCCTCGCGCAGCGGGTTCCAGTGCCAGGTGGAGCTGCAGATGAAGTGGTGCAGGCTCTGCTGGCCGCCGGGCGCGCCGACGGCGCCCGCGATGTTCTGGATGGTCTTGCGGCCGCTCGCCGTGAGCAGTCCGTGCAGGTACTGCTCGCCCTTGCTGCGCTGGTCGCTGCGGCGCAGCGACCGGAACAGCACCTCGGCCATCTCGGCGACGAGGTCGTCGGGAACCCCCGGCCCCGTCACCGGCCCGGTCCTCGCCATCGGCCCGCCCACCGCCGGGAACGGCCCCCCGTGCCGCAGCCCCGTCACCATCGCCGCCTTGTTCACGGCACTCCCCCTCATGCCTCGCACCACGGCAGCCGCAGCCGGCTGCACTGTCACGATGCCGCCGCGGGGGCGCCGTGGAGGAGGGGAGGCGTACACACACTTGGGGCCGCGGGTGGTGAACGGTCTCCACACGCGGGGGTGGCCGGACACCCCCGCAGGCCCCCCGCAGGCGGGCCGGGCCGGGCGGGTCAGGTCGTCGCGACCCGTACCGAGATGCCCGCCAGGACCGTGCCCATCACGTAGCGCTGCATCCGCAGCCACCGCGGCCGGCGGCGCAGGAAGCCCGCGATGGAGCCGGCGCTCATGGCGATCAGGGCGTTGCCGGTGACGGCGACGGCGATCAGGGTGAGGCCGAGGACGAGGCTCTGACCTGCCACGGAGCCCCGGTCGGGGTCGATGAACTGCGGCAGCACGGAGATGAAGAGGATGGCGATCTTCGGGTTGAGGAGGTTGGTGACCAGGCCCATCGTGAAGAGCTTGCGCGCCGGGTCCGGCGGCAGCGGCTTCGGGTCGAACGCGGAGACCCCGCCGGGCTTGAGGGTCTTCCACGCGAGGTAGGCCAGGTAGGCGGCGCCGGCCAGTTTGAGGACCGTGTAGACGGCGGGCACGAGGCTGAAGAGCGTGGCGAGGCCGGCGACGGCGGCCAGCAGGTAGACGAAGAAGCCCACCGCGACGCCCAGCAGGGAGACGAGCCCGGCCCGCCGCCCCTGCGTGATCGAACGGGACACCAGGTAGATCATGTTGGGGCCGGGGGTGAGGACCATGCCGAGTTCTACGGCGGCTATGCCCACCAGCGCCTGAGTGCTGACCATGCGACTCCTCCGGGAGTGTGGGGTGCCGGCGGCCGGTCGGACCGTGGCCCCGCCCACCGCCGGTGATCACGTCATTCAACCCGGGCCCACGCCCCCGTGGCGGCAATTTTCGTGGCGTACACACCGAAGTCGGCGGCCTCGCGGCCCAGGACGCGCCGCACCCCGTCGGCGGGCTCGGCCGTGTGACCTGCGCGGTGCAGGGCGAAGAGCGCGTTCAAGGCCGTCGCGGCCGCCTCGGGCAGTCCTGCCGCGAGCAGTTCGGCGCGGTACTCCTCCGGCGTCAGCTCCACGTAGGCGATCTCCCGCCCCGTGGCGCGGGCGATCGTCGCGACGGCCTCGCCGAAGGTCAGCCCGCGCGGCCCGGAGACCTCGTACACGTCGTCGGTGTGCTCGGCGCCGCTGCGCGTGAGCAGCGCCGCAGCCACCTCGGCGATGTCGTCCGCGTCGACGAACGGCTCGGGCACGTCCCCGATCGGCAGCCCGAGACGCCCCTCGCGGACCGGCTGCCACCACAGGTCCTCGCTGAAGTTCTGGCTGAAGTTGCTGGCCCGGACGATCGCCCACTCGGCGCCGGAGCCGCGGACGGCCTCCTCGGCGACGGCCATGCCCTGCCCGAAGTCCGGCCCGACGTGCGCGATCCCGCGCCCGGAGAGGACCACGAACCGGCGCACGCCCGCCTCGACGGCCTGCCGCACGAAGACGGGCACCGCCTCGTACCCCTCGTCCGGGGCGATGAGGTAGACGGCCGAGGCCCCTTCGAGGGCGGCGGCCCACGTGCCGGGCTCCGTCCAGTCGAAGCGGACCTCGCCGGAGCGGGACGCCGCCCGGGCCGGGACACCCGCGGCACGGAGGGCGCGGACGACCCGGCGGCCGGTCTTGCCGGTCGCGCCGAGGACGAGGACGTCGTGGGGGGAAGTCGTGTTCTTGGAAGCGGTGTTCGTCATGGGTACAGCCAACCCGCCGGCCGCGGCGCCCACCATGGGCGACAGTCCGGGGCGCATGTCCGGGCGTACGAGCCGCCCGGACGAGCCGTCCGGCAGGCCGCATATCGTGCCCTCCATGGACCCTTTCGATGATCTGTTGCGGGGTGTGCGTGCCAACGGCGCCGTCTTCGGGGGGTCGGTGCTGTCGCCGCCGTGGGCGCTGCGGTTCACCGACGACGTCTTCCTGACCTTGTGCGCACCGCTGCGCGGCGGGGGCTGGCTCGTTCCGGCGGAGGGCGGGCCGCGGCGGCTGACCGCGGGCGAGACGGCGATCGTGCGCGGTCCGGACCCGTTCGTCTTCACGGACGATCCGGACTCCCTGGAGGGCGTCGCCGGCCCCGTGCGGGAGGTGTCCTGCGGCGGCCCGGACGCGGCGGGCCCGGGAGACCCGGCCGGCGGGGGCGTGGACGGGCGGACAGTGCTCATGGCGGGCGCCTACCGCGTGCCGGGGGAGGTTCCGCGCCGGCTGCTGCAGGTGCTGCCGCCCGTGCTCGTCGTCCCGGACGACCACCACGACTGCTCGTCGATGCGCGGGTACCTGGAGTCGCAGCTGTCCGCGCGCCTGCCCGGGCGGCAGATCGTGGTGGACCGGCTGCTGGACTGGCTGCTGGTGTGCACGCTGCGGGACTGGTTCGACCGGCCCGAGGCGGCGTCGCCCGCCTGGTACCGGGCGCTGGGGGACGAGGTCGTGGGTCCCGTCCTGCGCGCGATGCACGAGGCGCCGCACCGGGCGTGGACCCTGGCCTCGCTGGCGGCGGTCGCGGGCGTGTCGCGCTCCACGTTCGCCAAGCGCTTCCACGAGCTGCTCGGGGAGCCGCCGCTGGCGTACCTCACGGAGTGGCGGATGACGCTGGCCGTGGACCTGCTCGGCGAGCCGGGGGCCACGCTGGCATCGGTCGCGCACCGGGTGGGATATGCCGATCCGTTCGGATTCAGCACGGCGTTCAAGCGGGTCCGGGGGGTGAGCCCGAGCGCATACCGGGCCGGACGGAAAGCGGCTGATCAGCCGGTTTTCGCGGGCTGAATCACCGGAATCCTTACCCGGGGCCCAAACATAGGAATACGCCGAAGGTGGCCGGAAATTACGCCCGGGGGAGCGGGGCGCCCGCACCCTGTGCTTTACGCAACTCCCTTGCGCAAAGCGGAACTTGAGCGTCCGAATCACCGTGCGACCTGCCGCTACCCGTAGTGTCCGGGGAAAGCAACCGGCCATCTTTTCCCTGCAAATGTGACGGCAATCACAATCCTCGTGGCGTAAGTCGCCATTCCGCCTAGGGTGATCGCGCTGCCCGATGAAGTACCGAAGTGCTGAAGTGCTGATGAAAAACTGCACTGTGGATTGCTTTGCTTGTTAACCGCTCAGGGAGGCTGACGGTGGATAAGGCCGGCGACATCGACAACCCCGCACCCCCCTCACCCCCTTCCCTGTTGCTCTCCACCCGTCCCGAACCACTGGAAGCGCCCTATCCGCCCGGCAGCCTGGACCTGGACGGGGCCGCGGTGGACCATGCGGCCCTGGAGGACCGGTACCCGGTCTACGCGAAGTTCGGGCAGGAACTCGGGAACACACCCCTGATCGAACTGCCGGGCCCGGACGGCGGCGCAACGGTGCTCGCCAAGTGCGAGTGGGAGAACCCGGCCGGTTCCATCAAGGACCGCGTCGCCTACGCCCTGCTCGGCAGCGCCCTGCAGCGGCACGGCGCCCGCCCGCTCGACGAGCTCCGCGTCCTGGAGTACTCCGGCGGCAACCTCGCGAACGCCCTCTCCCACCTCTGCGCGGAGCTGGGCATCCGCTCCCGCTTCGTCCTGTCCTCGGCGAGCCCCCGCAGCCTCCTCGACACCCTCGCCGGGCGCGGTGCGCGCGTCGACCTCGTCGACAAGGAGCGCGGCTTCCTCGACGTGGTGCGCGAGGCCCTGCGCATCGCCGCCGAGGAGCCCGAGTGGACCCTGCTCTACCAGCACCGCAACCCCGCCAACGTCCTGCTGCAGGAGCGCACCACCGGCGCGGAGCTCACCGCGCAGCTCGGCGGCCGCGTCCCGGACGCCTGGGTGGCCTCCATCGGGACCGGCGGCACCCTCATCGGCGTCCTGCGGGCGCTGCGCGCACGCTTCCCCGCCGTCCGGGCCGTCGGCGTCACCCCCGCCGAGCTGCCGTACGGAAGCGAGCAGCCGCCCAACGGGCAGCGCAAGTACGCCGGTTCCGGCGGTATGGGTCACGGCATCCGGCAGCCGTTCGTGACGCTCCACGACGACGAGGTCGAGCACCGCACGGTGTCCTATCCGCGCGCCTTCGCCGCCATGGGCGAGTTCCACGACCTCACCGGCCTGCGCATCGGCAGCTCTGCCGCCGCCAACTGGCTCGCCGCGAAGGAGACGGCCGCCGCGCTGCCGCCCTCGGCGACGGTCGTCACCGTGCTTCCCGACGCCGGGACGCCCGAGGAGTGGGAGCAGCTCGGACGATGACGCGCCACGCCGCCGCAACCACCGCAACCACCGCAACCCTCACAGTGACGACAACGACCTCCGAGGGGCGCTGAGATGGCTCACCTGGTCCTGGTCGAGACGACCCCGACGGCCGGTTTCAAGGTCGTGAGCGAGGCCGTCGCGCTCGGCCACGAAGTGACCTTCGTGGCCCACTCCCTCGACCCCTACCTCGCCGCGGAGGGCGGCGAGGAGGCGCTGAAGACCCCGACCCGGCTGCTCACCGGAGTCCCCACCACGGACCCGGCAGGCCTGCTCGACGTCATCGGCTCCCTCCACCGCAAACACCCCGTGCACGGCGTGCTCGCCCTCAGCGAGGGCCACCTGCCCGCCACAGCGGAGGTCGCCGAGGCCCTCGGCCTGCCCTTCGAGAGCTCCGAGGTGATGCGGCGCCTGCGCGACAAGCACGCCGTGCGCGAGCTCCTGGGCGCCGCGGGCGTCCCGCAGCCGGCCTTCCGGCGGGCCCTGACGGTCGCTGAGGCCGTGGCCGCGGCCGGGGAGCTCGGCTACCCGGTCGTGGTCAAGCCGGCCGACGGCTTCGGCTCGCTCCACGTCGGCGTCGCGAACGACGCCGTCGAGGTCGCCGCCCTGGCGGAGGCCATCGCCGGGACGCGCTCCTACGGGCGCGGTGTCGCCGGCAGCGGAGTGGCGCTGCTGGAGGCGTACGTCCCCGGCCCCGTCGTCAGCTGCGAGATGGTGACCGTCGACGGCGTCAGCACCCCGTACGGCTGCGTGGACCGCATGCTGGCCCCCGCGCCGCACCCGGTCGAGCTGGGCGGCTGCTTCCCCGCCGAGCTCGCCGACGACGTGCGCGAGGCCGTCGTGCGCGTATGCACCGACGCGCTCGCCGCCGTCGGCATCCGCCGCGCGCACACCCACACCGAGGTGGTCCTCGGGCCGGACGGGCCGCAGATCATCGAGATCAACGGCCGGCTCATCGGCGGCTACGTCCCCACGATGATCAACTACGTCCTGGAGCGGAACATCTACCACGACGTCGTCGAACTGGCCCTCGGCGGCAGCCCGTCACCCTCACCCGTGCACGGCGTGGGCTGCATCCGGGCCATCACCGCACCCGTGTCCGGCGTGCTCGCCGGCATCGACGCGGACGCGGCGCGGCAGGCCCCCGGCACGGCGGAGGTCATGCTGCACGCCAGGCCCGGGCAGGAGGTGCGCCCCGCCCGGAACAACTTCGACCGGCTCGGCTTCCTCATCACCACGGCGGCGACGGCCGCCGAGGCGCGCAAGGCGGCGGAAGAGGCGCACGACCTCGTACGGGTGACGGTGGACGGCAGCGACGGCAGCGACGGCCGGAACGCTGCGGAGGACGCGTCGTGACCGCCGCCCGTCCGCGCGTGCTGTGCGTCGCCGGGAGCCCGAGCGCCGGCTCCCACACCCGCGCCCTCGTCGGGCACATCGGCGGCCTCCTGGAACGGCGCGGCTTCGACAGCGGGCTCGCCGACCTCGCCGTGCTCGACCTTCCGCGCAGCCACCCCGACCACTACTGGAGCGAGGATCCCCACCCCGTCGTCCAGGCACGCGAGTTCATCGGGGCCGTGCTCGCCAGCGACGCGCTGGTCATCGGGACGCCCGTCTACCACTCCGGGTACTCCGGGCTGCTGAAGAGCGCCGTGGACCTCCTGCCGTCCGACGCCTTCGCGGGCAAGGCCGTCGCCCTGGTCTCCCACGCCAGCGGGCCGCGCGGCTCGGCCACCGCCTGCGAGCAGCTCCGCCAGGTCGTGAAGGCCCTGGGCGGCTGGGCGGTGCCGATGCAGGTCAGCACGGTCTCCGCGGACTTCACGCCGGCGGCCGGAGGACAGCGGGACTTGGACGTGACGGGCCCGGTGCACGCGCGCTGCGTGGAACTCGCCGACCAGCTGACGGCGTTCACGCGGGCGATGCGGGGTGCGGCTGACAGCGGCACGACCGCCGAGGGCACCGCGGGGGACACCACCGAAAACACCACCGAAAACACCGCCGAGCACTCCGCGGAGGTGGCGGCATGACCCCGCCCCTGCCACCGTCCCCGGCCCCGTCCCTCCTGCCCCGCAGCCTGCGCCTCCTGCGCGAGGACCTGAAGGTCGTCGCCGACCGCGACCCCGCCGTGCGCAGCCGCGGCGAGGCGCTCCTCGCCCCCTTTCTGCCGGCCCTGTGGCTGCACCGCCCGGCGAGCGGGCTGCACGCGCGGGGCCACCGGGTCACGGCCCGCGTGCTGTCGCTCGTCGGCCGCTTCCTGTCCGGCGGGGTCGACATCCACCCGGGTGCGCGCGTCGGGCGGCGGCTGTTCATCGACCACGGCGCGGCCGTGATCATCGGCGAGGACGCCGTGATCGGCGACGACGTCACCCTCTACCACCAGGTCACGATCGGCGCGATCGGCTGGTGGCGGGACCGCCACCGGCTGCCGGGCGAGCGGCGCCACCCCACCCTCGGCGACCGCGTCGTGGTGGGGGCGGGCGCCTCCGTCCTCGGCCCTGTGTGCATCGGCGACGACAGCCTCGTCGGCGCGCACGCGCTGGTGACGGCCGACGTCCCGGCCGGGTGCCGGGTGTGGGCGCCGAAGAGCGAGGTCCACCCGAGGGGCAAGCCCTCCGTGGTGCGGGCCGCCGGCACGGAAGCGGTGGCGGACGTGACGGCGAACGTGACGACCAACGTGACAGCGAAGGCCACGGCGAAGAGGAAGCGAGGCGGTCTGTGAGTACGGGCACGGGCACTGATACGGGTACGGGTACCGGTACCGGCACCGGGGAGCACGCGGGCTACCGCGAGCTGCTGCGCGAGGCGTTCGTCCGGCGCTACGAGGACGGCGCGGACTCCTGGAGCGAGGAGCCGGCCATGCGGGAGCTCGTGCCGCTGCTCTGCACGGAACTCGCGCCGGGCAGCTCCGTCATCGACATCGGGGCGGGCCGCGGCCGCGACATGGAGCTCCTGCTCGCCCAGGGCCACCGGGTAACCGCGGTCGACCTCGTACGGCTGCCCGACTGGGAGGACATAGCCCGCCGGTACGGCGCCGCGGCCGCCTTCGAGGTCGGCAACTTCGCCGACCTGGCGGACGACCGCGTCTTCGACGCCGCCGTCGACAACGGCGTGCTCCACCACCAGGCCCCGGAGGACTACGCGCCCTACCTGGCCAACGTGCGGCAGCGGCTGCGCCCCGGCGGGCTGCTGGCCGTCAGCCTCTTCACCACGGCGGAGGAGCTCGCCGAGGGCGTCCTGAACCGCGCCGAGGACGGCCGCCTGTCGCGGTGGTTCAACGAGCGGGAGGCGACGGAGCTGCTGGCCGGGGCGGGCTTCACGGTGACCGCCGTGCGGACCGTGCGCAGAGAGCTGCCGGGCCTCGCCTACCTGCTGGTCCTTGCCCGCCGCGACGCGTAGTCCGTACGTGCGATCCGGACGCGCATTCCGGACGCCTCACCCCGACGCGTAACCCGTACGAAGGCCTGGTTGGTTCCGATGACCGCTCCGTCCCGAGGGGGCCCCGCCGCGGCCGCCCCCGCACCGGCGTCCGCGAAGCCGGGCAGCCGCATGTTCGCCTCGCTCGCCGTCCGCAACTACCGCTACTTCTTCTTCGGCCAGTTCATCTCGAACTCCGGTACGTGGATGCAGTTCGTCGCCCAGGACTGGCTGGTCTTCCACCTCACCGGCAGCACGTTCGCGGTGGGCGTCACCACGGCCCTGCAGTTCCTGCCGGTGCTGCTGCTCGGCCTGTTCGGCGGGGTGGTGGCCGACCGGTACCCGAAGCGGCGGATCCTGCTCACCACGCAGGGCGCGATGGGCCTGTTCGCCGCGGCCCTCGCCGTACTGACGCTGACCGACGTCGTCGCGGTCGCACACGTCTACGTCTTCGCGTTCCTGCTCGGCCTCATGAACGTCTTCGCCAACCCCGCGATCCAGACGTTCGTCCCCGAGATGGTGGGCCCCGAGCGCGTCGCGAACGCGGTGAGCCTGGGCGCGGTGAACTTCCAGAGCGCCCGGCTGCTCGGCCCCGCCGCCGCCGGACCGCTGATCGTCGTCATCGGCAGCGGCTGGGCGTTCGCCCTCAACGCGCTGTCCTACGTCGCGGTGATCGCCTCGCTGCTGGCCGTACGGGCCTCGGAGCTGCTGCCGGCGGCGCCGCAGCGGCGCGAGAAGGGCCAGATCAGGGCGGGCCTGCGGCACGTGCGGGAGCACCCCGAGCTCGTCCGTCCCATCGTCCTGGTCGGCTTCGTCTGCACCTTCGGTTTCAACTTCCCCACCC
This sequence comes from Streptomyces aureoversilis, assembly GCF_042657885.1. Lineage (NCBI taxonomy): Bacteria > Bacillati > Actinomycetota > Actinomycetes > Kitasatosporales > Streptomycetaceae > Streptomyces > Streptomyces aureoversilis. The sequence goes on along the minus strand of NZ_JBHSKJ010000005.1, from coordinate 212,692 downwards.
TGCTCTCGGGCTTCGCGTACAACGTCTTCGACGGCGGCGCGAAGGAGTTCGGCTTCCTCACGACGGCGGTCGGCCTGGGCGCCCTGGCCGGAGCCCTGATGTCGGCGCGGCGGCGCAGCAGCCGCACGGTGGTGCTGGTGGGGACGGCGGCCGCCTTCGGCGCCCTGGAGGCCGTGACGGCACTCGCGCCGTCCGTCTGGCTCTTCGGGGCACTGATGGTGCTGGTGGGTCTACTGAGCGTGACGTTCTCCACGACCGCCAACTCCCTCGTCCAGCTCCACACCGATCCCGCGATGCGCGGCCGCGTCATGGGCCTGTACATGCTCGTGTACACGGGCGGGACGCCCATCGGCGGCCCGGTGGTGGGCTGGGCGGTCCAGCACTACGGGGCGAGGGCCGGAATCCTGGCGTGCGGGCTCGTCGCGGTGGCCGCGGCGGTGATCGTCGGGCTGATCGCGCTGCGCGCTCCCCGTGCGGGGGCCGTCGCGGGTGGCTAGCGTGGCATCGGGGGAACGCTCGGGAATGCTCGGGAACGCTGGGGATCGCCGGCTGATCACTCGCTGATCGCTCGCCGATCGCCGGGAAGGAGCCGGGACCATGGCCGCGCAAGCAGAGGGCATGCCGTGCTGGGCCGACGCGATGTTCACGGACATCGAGAAGGCCAAGGAGTTCTACGGTGACGTCCTGGGATGGACGTTCGGCGAGAGCGCGACGGAGTTCGGCAACTACACCGAGGCGTACTCCGACGGAAAGGCCGTGGCCGCCGTCGTACCCCCCATGCCGGGCCAGGAGGGCAAGTCCGCCTGGTGCCTGTACTTCGCCTCGCCCGACGCCGCCGCCACCGCGGAGAAGATCCGCGCGGCCGGCGGCGAACTGCTGATGGAACCGATGACGGTCGGCGACTTCGGCACCATGGTCCTCGCCCGCGACCCCGCCGGCGTCACCTTCGGCGTCTGGCAGGCCGGCACGCACGAGGGCTTCCAGAAGCGCGGCGAGCCCGGCGCGTACTGCTGGGCCGAGGTCTTCACCCGCGAGCCCGGCAAGGCCGACGCCTTCTTCCCCGCCGTCTTCCCCTACGGGCTGCAGCACATGGAGGGCGAGGCGGACGCCGGCGACGAGCAGATCGACTTCAAGCTCTTCAGCCTCGGCGGCGACACGGTGCTCGGCCGGATGGCGATGGGCGAGGAATTCCCGCCGGAGATCCCTCCGTACATCCAGATCTTCTTCGCGGTCGGCGACTGCGACGCGGCGGTCGCCAAGGCCAGGGACCGCGGGGGCGAACTCCACTTCGGCCCGATGGACAGCCCCTTCGGCCGCTTCGCGGCCCTGACCGACTCCCAGGGCGCGTCCTTCGCCGTCATCGACCTGAACACGACGAAGGGCGCGATGCCGGAGCTGACGGACGAGAAGTGAGGACCTCCTCGGCGTAGACCTCCCCGGGCTACCGCTCGCCGATGCACGTGGGCCGCCCGTACTGGTCCGCCCCGACCGGACCGGGCACAGGATGTCGGGTCCGGCAGGGTGCAGCCTTCCTAACGTGAGGGACGTAAAGGAAGGAGACCGAGGTGCTGGAGCGGCTGAACGAGGCCCTGGAACACATCGAGTCGCATCTCGATCAGCGCATCGAGGTGACCGAGCTGGCACGGATCGCGGTGACGTCGGAGTACCACTTCCGCCGGATGTTCTCCGCGCTGGCGGGGATCCCGCTGTCGGAGTACATCCGGCGCAGGCGGCTCACCGTCGCGGGCGCCGAGGTGCTCGCCGGGGAGCGGACGCTGCTGGAGATCGCGGTGCGCTACGGCTACGGCTCGGGGGAGGCGTTCGCGCGTGCCTTCCGGGCCGTGCACGGTGTGGGCCCGGGCGAGGCCCGGCGGGCCGGTGCGGCCCTGAACTCCCAGCCCCGGATGTCCTTCCGCCTCGTCGTCGAAGGGAGCAGCAGCATGCGATACCGGGTCGTGGAGAAGGAACAGTTCCGTGTGGTCGGCAAGAAGGTCCGGGCCCCGCTGGTCCACGAGGGGGTGAACCCGGCGATCGCCGGCTTCATCCGGGGCATCGACCAGGAGACGATACGGCGCATCGCCGCCCTGTCCGACCAGCAGCCGGAGGGCATCGTAGGAGTGAGCGACGACCTGGACCCGAGCCGGGCGGAGGGCACCGAACTCGACTACTACCACGGTGTGGTGACCGGATCCGACGCCGTCCCCGAGGACATGGACGCACTCGCCGTCCCGGCCGGCACGTGGGCCGTCTTCGAGAGCTCCGGGCCGTTCCCGCAGGCGCTCCAGCACCTGTGGCGGGACGTCTTCACCCAGTGGTTCCCGTCCAACCCCTACCGCAGCCGCCCCGGCCCCGAAATCCTCCGCACCCGCCTGTCCCAGGACGCGGCACGGGCGGACGCGGAACTCTGGATCCCGGTGGAGCGGACCGAGGCCTGAACGCCGGCCACGCCGGCCTGAACAGCGGCGCGCTGCCCGGCCGGGCAGCGCGCCGCCGTGCACGCCTGCGCGGTCCGTGGGCGCCTCACCCCTCCACCGCCAGCCGGTACCCCCTCTTCGGGACCGTCCTGATCAGGCTCGCGTGCGCCCCCAGTGCGCTGCGCAGGCGGCCCACCGCCGCCTCGACCGCGTGTTCGTCCGTCTGGCCGGCGTCCCAGACGCGGCGCAGGAGTTCGCCCCGGCTGAGGACCCAGCCGGGGCGTTCGGCGAGGGTGCGGAGGATCGCGGCGGGGAGCGGGGGGAGCCAGAGGGCTTCGTCGCCGGCTATGAGGGCGTTGCCCTGGAGGACGAGGGGGCGGGGGCCGTTGCGGAGGGTGCGGCGGTCGCGGGTGGGGAGGATCTGGGTGAGGGTGCGGACGAGGGCGCCGAGTCGGCCGCGTTCGGGCTGGACGGTGGGGACGCCGGCGTCCTCCAGGGGGCGGGCGCAGACGGAGCCGACGCACACGGGCAGAACGGGGCCCCGGAGGGCGTCGAGGACCTGCGCGGACAGGCCGGCCTCGCGCGCGCAGGCCAGGAAGAAGTCGATGGCCGGGGCGCTGGTGAAGGTGAGGGCGTGGACCTCGTGGCGTACGGTCTGCTCGACGAGGCGCCGGGCGGCGCCCGGGTCCTCGGGCTGCGTCCAGCGGTAGACGGGCACTTCGATGACCTCGGCCCCGCGCTCGCGCAGGGTGTCCGCGAAGCCCGGGAGGGGCGCGCCGTGTTCCTGGACGGCGATGCGGCGGCCGGCGAGGTCGCGGGCGAGGAGCCAGGCCAGGAGTTCGTCGCACGCCTCGGAGCCGGGCGAGTAGGCCTCGGCCAGGCCGCTGGCGCGGACGGCGCCGGTCGCCTTGGGGCCCCGGCTGAGGACTTCCGCGCCCCGGCAGGCCCCGGCGAGCCCGGCGCCGTGCCCCCAGCCCTCGGCGGCGCTCATCCAGCCGCGCCAGCCGACGCCGGTGGTGGCGACGACGTAGTCGAGGGGGCCGGTGAGGCAGCGTTCGGTGGCGCGGCGCAGGGCCACGTCGTCGTCGAGCGGGACGATGCGCATCGTGGGCGCTTCGACGACGCGGGCGCCCCTGCGCCTGAGCAGGGCCGTGAGTTCGTCGCGCCGGCGGTCGGCGGTGACGCCGACGACGTAGCCGAGGAGCGGTCCGGGGGCGGGGGGTGTGCGGGGAGAGGTGCCGGTTCCCATGCTGCGCATGTTCGGACGACGGGGTTTCGGGGTCGTTGCGGGCCCGTCACGCAGGGGTAAGGGAAGGCGTCCGGCAGGTTACGGCGCATGTCGTACGCCCGACGCCGCCTGCCCGGCCGTGTGAACAGCGTGTACCGCACGGGCAACATGGCCGACGCGGAGGCGTAACGCCGCGGCGTGATCCTCGGTGCCATGACGACGACCGGCACCGATCCCGCCAGGGCCACCGACAGCCACTGCCCCTACTGCGCCCTGCAGTGCGGCATGCGGCTGCGCCCGCTCCCGGCCGGCGGCCCGGAGCCGGTCGAGGTCCTGGAGCGGCCGGACTTCCCCGTCAACCTCGGCGCCCTGTGCGGCAAGGGCCGGGCGGCCGCGGCCGTGCTGCGCCCCGGCGCCCGGCTCGCGCAGCCCCTCGTCCGCGACGCCCGGAGCGACCCACTCCGCCCCGCCTCCTGGGACGAGGCCCTCGACCGGGTGGCCGCGGGCCTGACGGCGGCCCGGCAGCGGTACGGGCGGGACGCCGTCGGTGTCTTCGGGGGCGGCGGGCTGACGAACGAGAAGGCGTACCTGCTGGGCAAGTTCGCGCGGGTCGCCCTGCGCACCGCGAACATCGACTACAACGGCCGCTTCTGCATGTCGTCCGCGGCGGCCGCGCACCGGCGGGCGTTCGGCATCGACCGCGGCCTGCCGTTCCCCATGGCGGACATCGCCCGTACGGACTGCGTGATCCTGGTCGGCGCGAACCCGGCGGAGACGATGCCGCCGGCGCTGCGCTACTTCCGCGAGCTGCGCGAGAACGGCGGCCGGCTGATCGTCGTCGACCCGCGCCGCACGCGCACCGCCGAGCAGGCCGACCTGCACCTGCAGCCGCTCCCCGGCACGGACCTCGCGCTCGCGCTCGGGCTGCTGCACCTGCTGATGGCCGACGGCCACCTGGACGAGGACTTCATCGCGCGCCGCACGACGGGCTTCGCGCAGGCCCGCGCCGCCGCCATGGCCCACTGGCCGGAGCGCGTGGAGCGGCTGACGGGCGTGCCGGTGGCGCAACTGTCCGCGGCGGCAGCGATGTTCGGCGGGGCCGGGCAGGGCATGGTGCTGACCGCGCGCGGCCCCGAGCAGCAGAGCAAGGGCACGGACACGGTCAGCGCCTGGATCAACCTGTGCCTGGCGGCCGGCAAGGCGGGGCGCCCCGGGTCCGGCTACGGCTGCCTCACCGGCCAGGGCAACGGCCAGGGCGGCCGGGAACACGGGCAGAAGGCGGACCAGCTGCCCGGCTACCGCTCGATCACCGACCCCGAGGCCCGCGCCCACGTGGCCGCGGTGTGGGGCGTCGACCCCGCCGCCCTGCCCGGGCCGGGGCGCAGCGCGTACGAGCTCCTCGACGTCCTCGGCCGCGACGGCGGCGTCCGCGCGCTGCTGCTCATGGGTTCCAACCCCGTGGTGTCGGCGCCCCGCGCCGCCCACGTGACCGAGCGGATCCGCGCGCTGGACTTCCTCGCCGTGAGCGACGTCGTCCTCTCCGAGACGGCCCGGCTGGCCGACGTGGTGCTGCCCGCCACCCAGTGGGCGGAGGAGACCGGCACGACGACGAACCTGGAGGGGCGGGTGATCCTGCGCCGCAAGGCCGTCGACGCCCCGGAGGGCGTCCGCAGCGACCTCGCCGTCCTGCACGGGCTCGCCGCCCGGCTCGGCGTGCCCGAGGGGTTCCCCGAGGACCCCGAGGAGGTCTTCGAGGAGCTGCGGCGCGCCTCGGCGGGCGGCCAGGCGGACTACGCGGGCATCAGCTACGACCGCATCCGCGACGAGGACGGCGTCTTCTGGCCGTGCCCCGGCGAGGACCACCCCGGCACGCCGCGCCTCTTCCTGGACCGCTTCGCCACCCCCGACGGGCGGGCGCGGTTCGCGGCGGTGTCGCACCGGCCCGCCGCGGAGGAGCCGGACGGCGACTACCCGCTGTTCCTGACGACGGGCCGCGTCGTCTCCCAGTACCAGAGCGGCGCCCAGACCCGGCGCGTCGACGAGCTCAACAAGGCCGCGCCGGGCCCCTTCGTGGAGCTCCACCCCGTCCTCGCCGGCCGGCTCGGGGTCGAGGAGGGCGAGCTGCTGGCCGTCAGCAGCAGGCGCGGGCGGGCGGTCGCCCCGGCCCGCGTCACCGACACCGTCCGGCCCGACACCGTCTTCATGCCCTTCCACTGGGGCGGCGCGGGCCGCGCCAACTCGCTGACGAACCCGGCCCTCGACCCCGTCTCGCGCATGCCGGAGTTCAAGGTGTGCGCGGTGCGCGTCGAGCGGGCCGCCCCTGCCTCGGCCGCCCCCACCTCGGCCTCCTCCCCCACCTCGGCCTCCTCCGCCGCCTCCGCCGCCTCCGCCGCCACGGAGGCGGACCGGTGACGCGCCGGATCGCCGTCGTGGGCGCGGGCATGGCCGCCGCCCGGTTCGCCGACCGGTTCCAGGCCCTCGGCGGGGACGCGGAGGTGACGCTGTACGGAGCCGAGCCCTGCGCCCCGTACAACCGGGCGCTGCTCGCCGACGCCCTCACGGGCCGCTACGCCGCGGACGACCTCACGCTGCCGTCCGGCGACGCGCGGCTGCGGACGGGCTGCGCGGTGACGGGGCTCGACACCGTCGCGCACACCCTGCGGCTGGCGGACGGCGCGCACGTCGCCTACGACGAGCTCGTGCTGGCCACCGGCGCCGAGCCGGTCCTGCCGTCCGTCGGCGGGCTGTGCGGCGCCGACGGCCGCCCGCGGCCCGGAGTGCACGTGCTGCGCACCGCCGCCGACTGCCGCAGCCTGGCCGGCGCGGCGGCGCACGCCCGCCGCGCGGTGGTCATCGGCGGCGGCGTGCTCGGGGTGAGCGCGGCCCGCGCCCTGGCCGCCCGGGGCCTGCCGGTGACGCTCGTCCACCGGGCCGGCCACCTCGTCGAGCGCGACCTGGACGGCCCGGCGGGCGGGATCCTGCGCCGGGGCCTGACGGAGCTGGGCGTCGAAGTCCTCACGGACAGCGTGGCGGAGGAGGTGCTGACGTCCCTCCCGGAGACCGTGGCACAGGCGGTCCGGGCGGGCGCCGCGGGGCGCACAGGCCGTCCGTCTCCCACCGTTCCCACCGCCCGGGCCCCGCGCCCCGTCACCGCCGTCCGGCTCTCCGACGGCCGGCTGCTGGACGCCGGCCTCGTCGTCGCCGCCTGCGGCGTCGTGCCCCGCACCGCGCTCGCCCGCGCCGCCGGGCTCCCCGTCCGCACCGGAGTCGTCGTCGACGACCGGCTCTCCTGCGCCCCGGACGCGTACGCGATCGGCGACTGCGCCGAGCACCGCGGCACCGCGCACGGCACGGCCGGCGCCGCCTGGGACCAGGCCGACGTGCTGGCCGCACGGCTCTCCGGCGCCGCACCGGACGCCGTGTACCCGGGCTCGCGCCCGTACACCCGGCTGACGGCCGGTCCCCTGGCGTACGCGGCGTTCGGCGAGACCGGACCCGAGGCGCCCGGGCCCGAGACCCCCGGGGTCGACGTCCTGCGGCTCGCCGACGCGACCCGCGGCTCGTACAAGAAGCTCCTGCTGCGCGGCGACCGGATCGTCGGCGGCATCCTCCTCGGCGACCCGGCGGCGGCCGGCGCCCTGGTCCGCGCCTACGAGCGGGACGAGCCCGTGCCCGGCGACCCCCTCCACCTGCTCGCGGCACCACCCCTGCAGCTGCCCGCGGCACCGCACGCGCCCCCCTCCGCGGCACCGCCCCCGCCCCCTTCCACGGCACCGCGCCCTCCTTCGTCCACCCCACCACTCCCGCCCCTGCCCACGGCCCGAGGAGCCTCCTGATGACGGTGAAACACCTGGTCCTGATCGGCCACGGCATGGTCGGCCAGCGCTTCCTGGAAGCCCTGACCGAGCGGACGCCGGAGTGGCAGGTGACCGTCCTGGCCGAGGAGCCGCGGCCCGCGTACGACCGCGTCCACCTGACCTCCTGGTTCTCCGGCACCTCTGCCGAGGAGCTCTCCCTGTGCAGCCCGGGGTTCGTGGCGGAGCACGGCATCGACCTGCGGCTCGGCGACCCGGCCACCGCCGTCGACCGGGCGGCGCGGACCGTCACCACCGCCTCCGGCCGCACCTTCCCCTACGACGCCCTGGTGCTGGCCACCGGCTCGTACCCCTTCGTGCCGCCCGTCCCCGGCCACGACGCCCCGGGCTGCCACGTCTACCGCACCATCGAGGACCTGGAGGCGATCAGGGAGGGCGCCCGCACGGCCCGCACCGGCGCGGTCATCGGCGGCGGTCTCCTCGGGCTGGAGGCCGCGGGCGCGCTGCAGGCCATGGGGCTGGAGACCCACGTCGTGGAGTTCGCGCCCCGGCTGATGGCGCTCCAGGTGGACGACGGCGGCGGCGCCGTCCTGCGCCGGAAGATCGAGGAGCTCGGCGTCGCCGTGCACACCGGCGCCGGCGCCCAGCAGGTCGACACGGACGACGACGGCCGGACCCGCGGCCTCACCCTCTCCGACGGCACCGCGCTCGCCGCCGACCTGGTGATCTTCTCCGCCGGGGTGCGCCCGCGCGACGAGCTGGCCCGCGCCTGCGGCCTGCCCGTCGGCGAACGCGGCGGCATCGTCGTCGACGACCACTGCCGCACGGGCGACCCCGCCGTCCTCGCCATCGGCGAATGCGCGCTCGCCTCCGACGGCCGCGTGTACGGGCTCGTCGCGCCCGGCTACGCCATGGCAGAGACGGCCGCGCGCCACCTCTCCGGCGGCGAGGGCACCTTCACCGGCGCCGACACCTCCACCAAGCTCAAGCTCCTCGGCGTCGAGGTCGCGAGCTTCGGCGACGCGCACGGCACCACCCCGGGCGCCCTCGACGTGCTGTACTCCAGCAGCCGCGACGGCGTGTACAAGAAGCTGGTCATCGGCGCCGACGGCGCGCTCCTCGGCGGCGTCCTGGTCGGCGACGCGGAGGCGTACGGCCTGCTGCGCCCCCTCGCCGCCAGCGGCACGCCGCTGCCCGCCCCGCCCGAGCAGCTCGTGCTGCCCGCCTCCGCCGGGGCGCCCGCCGGGCCGGTGGCCCTGCCCGACGAGGCGGTCGTCTGCTCCTGCCACCACGTCACCAAGGGCGCGGTCAGGGAGGCGGTGCGGGACACGGGCTGCACGAGCGTGCCCGACGTCAAGAAGTGCACCAGGGCCGGTACGGGCTGCGGCAGCTGCATCAAGATGCTCGGCACCATCGTCAACGACGAGCTCGCCGCGACCGGCGCCGAGGTCGCCCGCGGCCTGTGCGAGCACTTCGACCGCACCCGCGCCGAGCTCTACGAGATCATCCGCGTCAAGGGCATCGACAGCTTCTCCCGGCTCGTCGACGAACACGGCACCGACCCGCGGCGGTCCGGCGAGGGCTGCGACGTCTGCAAGCCCGTCGTCGCCTCGATCCTCGCCAGCCTCGGCAACGGGCACATCCTCGACGGCGAACAGGCCGCCCTCCAGGACACCAACGACCACTTCCTGGCCAACCTGCAGCGCAACGGCTCCTACTCCGTCGTCCCGCGCGTCCCCGGCGGCGAGATCACCCCCGAGGGCCTCATCGTCATCGGCGAGATCGCCCGCGACTTCGGCCTCTACACGAAGATCACCGGCGGGCAGCGGATCGACCTCTTCGGCGCGAGCGTCGACCAGCTCCCGCGGATCTGGCAGCGGCTCGTCGACGCCGGCTTCGAGTCCGGGCACGCCTACGGCAAGGCCCTGCGCACCGTGAAGTCCTGCGTGGGGGAGACCTGGTGCCGCTACGGCGTGCAGGACTCCGTCGGCCTCGCCATCGAACTGGAGCTGCGCTACCGCGGGCTGCGCGCCCCGCACAAGCTGAAGTCCGCCGTCTCCGGCTGCGCCCGCGAGTGCGCCGAGGCGCAGAGCAAGGACTTCGGCGTCATCGCCACCTCCGACGGCTGGAACCTCTACGTCGGCGGCAACGGCGGCGCGACCCCGCGCCACGCCGACCTGCTCGCCTCCGGCCTCGACCGCCCCACCCTGATCCGGACGATCGACCGCTTCCTGATGTTCTACATCCGCACCGCCGACCGGCTGGAGCGCACCGCCCCCTGGCTCGAACGCCTCGAAGGCGGCCTGGACCACCTGCGCGCCGTCGTCATGGACGACGCCCTCGGCATCTGCGCCGACCTCGACGAGCTGATGAACCGTCACATCGAGACGTACGAGGACGAGTGGGCCGCCACCCTCGCCGACCCCGAACGGCTGCGCCGCTTCGCCTCCTTCGCCAACGCCCCCGGCACTCCCGACCCGACCGTCCGCTTCGTCCCCGAACGGGGCCAGATCCGACCCGCCCTGCCGCACGAGCACGCGCGTGAGCACGAGCGTGCGCCCGAGCGCGAGCAGGCCCGTACGACGCCGGTGATCGCCGGTGCCCGGCTGGAGGTGCGTGCACGATGACGACGACCGTGGAGATCCACGACGGAACGGGCTGGCAGCCCGTGTGCGACTGGGAGGCGCTCGTACCCGGGCGCGGCGTCGCCGTCCTGCTCGGCGACCAGCAGGTGGCGGTCTTCCGCGACCGGGCCGGGGAGGTGTACGCCGTCGGCAACCGCGACCCCTTCAGCGGCGCGTACGTCCTCTCGCGCGGCATCCTCGGCAGCCGGGACGGCGTGCCGGTGGTGGCCTCGCCCATGTACAAGCAGGCCTTCGACCTGCGGACGGGCACCTGCCTGGACGAGCCGCTCGCGCCGGACGGCAGCGAGGCGACCGTGCGGGTGTGGCCGGTGCGGCGGGGGGAGGGTCTGCGGGGGATGCCCCCCGCGGTGCCGGCGGGGACGGCGCCGGAAGCGCACGCGCCGGGGACGCCGGAGGCGCCCGCCGACGCGCAGCCACCGCCACCACCACCCCCCGCGTCCCGCCCGCACGACATCGCCGACTGGCGCCCCGAGGACCCCGTCTTCTGGAAGGAGACGGGCGCCCGCGTCGCCCGCCGCAACCTGATCTTCTCCGTGCTCTCCGAGCACATCGGCTTCTCCGTGTGGAGCCTGTGGTCCGTCCTGGTCCTCTTCCTCGGCCCCGAGTACGGCATCGACCCCGCCGGGAAGTTCCTGCTCACCGCCCTGCCGACGGCGCTCGGCGCGGTGCTGCGGCTCCCGTACACCGTCGCCGTGGCCCGCTTCGGCGGCCGCAACTGGACGGTGTTCAGCGCCCTCCTGCTGCTCGTCCCGACCGTGCTGGCCGGCATCGTCCTCGAACCCGGCGTCTCCTACGGGACCCTGCTCGCCGTCGCCTGCGTCGCCGGGGTCGGCGGCGGCAACTTCGCCTCCTCCATGGCCAACATCAACGCCTTCTACCCGCAGCACCTCAAGGGCCGGGCCCTCGGGATCAACGCCGGCGGCGGCAACCTCGGCGTCCCCGCCGTCCAGCTCCTCGGCCTGCTGGTCCTCGCCACCGCGGGCAGCGGCCACCCGCGCCTGCTGCCGCTGATCTTCATCCCGCTGATCGCCCTCGCGGCCCTCGGCGCCGCGCTGCGCATGGACAACCTCACCGCCCTGCGCAACGACAGGCGCGCCCTGCGCGAGATCTGCCGGGAGCCGCACACCTGGGTCATGTCCGTGCTCTACGTCGGCACGTTCGGCTCCTTCATCGGCTTCGGCTTCGCCTTCGGGCAGGTGCTGCAGGTGCAGTTCCAGGAGGACTTCGGGACACCCGTCGCGGCCGCGGGCCTGACGTTCCTCGGCCCGCTGCTCGGCTCGCTGGTGCGCCCGTACGGCGGGCTGCTCGCCGACCGCTGGGGCGGGGCCCGGGTGACGCTGTGGAACTACGGGGCGATGGCCGCGGGCGCCGTGACCGTCCTGGCGGCGTCACGGCAGGGCTCCCTGCCGCTGTTCGTCACCGGGTTCGTGGCGCTGTTCGTCTTCAGCGGCATCGGCAACGGCTCGACGTACAAGATGATCCCGGCGATCTTCCGCGCGCAGGCGCGGACCGCCGTGGCGGCCGGCGCGGACCCGGACGACGCCGAACGGACCTCCCGCCGGCGCGCCTCGGCGCTGATCGGGGTCGCCGGCGCGGTGGGCGCCTTCGGCGGCGTCCTGGTCAACCTCGCCTTCCGCCAGTCCTTCCTGGGCACGCACAACGGCGACGCGGCGTACCTGGCCTTCCTGGCCACGTACGCCCTGTGCGCGGCGCTCACGTGGGCGGTCTACCTCCGGCCGGGCCGCAACCGGCTGGAAGGGGTGTGAGGGATGACTTCGTCGGCTTCGTTCCGACTGCTCGCGGAAGCTCCCGCCCTCGTCGCCGTCGCCCACGGCACCCGCAGCCCGGCCGGGGTCGCCGTGACCGAGGCGCTGGTGGAGCGCGTGCGCGCGCTGCGGCCCGGGCTCGACGTCCGGGCCGGCCACCTCGGCCTCGCGGCGCCGTCGCTGGAATCGGTCCTGGCCGGGCTCGACGGCGCGGCCGTGCTCGTGCCGCTGCTCCTCGGCACCGGTTACCACCTGCGCTCCGACGTCCCCGCCGCGGTGGCGGCCGCGCCGTGGCTGCACTGCCGCACCGCCCCCGCGCTCGGCCCGCACCCGCTGCTCGCCGAGGCCCTCGCCGGGCGGCTGGCCGAGGCGGGGCGGCCGGAGAGGTCCCCGGCGCCGGTCGTCCTCGCCGCCGCGGGCTCCTCCGACCCCGCGGCGGGGGCGGACACCGCTCGCATGGCGCGGCTGCTCGCCCTGAGGCTGGGAACGCGCGTGGTGCCCGCGCACGCGGCCGGGAGCGGTACGAGACCCGCGGACGCCGTGGCCGCCCTGCGGGCCGAGGGCCACGAGGACGTGGCCGTCGCCACCTACCTGACGGCGCCCGGGCACTTCAGCGAGGCGGTGCGCAGGGGAGTGGGGGCCCGGCTCGTCTCGGACCCGCTCGGGCCGCACGAGGCCGTGGCGCGGCTGGTCGTACGCCGGTACGAGGAGGCGGTGCGCCGGGAAGCGGTGCGGCAGGACGTCGTGCGCCGGGAAGCCGTGCGGCAGGGGGCAGCCTGACGGGAGGCCGTCCGCCGCAGCACGCTCGCCGCGCAGGCCCACGCAGGTCGAGGACGCGCACGCATCCTTGGGTCCGCCGCCGCGGGGATCAACCACGACGGTGGAGTCCGGCGGTGCCGTACGGGCTCGGGTGGACCGGGCACCGCCGGACAGGTCCGCGGTGGCGGATCGCCGTCGCCGCGGAAATGAAGGGGCAGGCCCCTTCACGGCTTCAGGAGGCTGTCTTTCACGGCTTCGGGGGGCCGTCCGTCAGGAGACCGCCCGTCAGGGGGCCGTGCCCGGCGGGTGCCGCGTCCGTCCGTCAGCCCGGCCCGTCCGTCAGCCGGACGCCCGTGACGAGCGACGGCCGGATCCGTACCGCGCAGTCCATCCGCTCGTCCCACCACGGCTCCAGCAGGGCCTCGTAGCGGGCGAGCTCGTCCGGGTCGGTGACGAGCGTGCAGTAGCCGGTGACCACGACGCTCCAGCCGAGGTGCGTGCCGGGGTCGATGGCGTCGGCCTCGTAGGCGACGACCACGCCCTGGCCCGGGCCGGGGTCATGGCTCCCGGCGCCCGCCGGCTCCGGACGCGCCGCGAGCCCGGCGAGGGCGGCTCCCTCGTGGGTGCGGATGACGACGTCTCCGCCGTCCACGACGTGGTTGACCGGACGGATGGCGGGCAGGGCGCGGCGGGTGAAGACGACCCGGCCCAGGGAGACGCTGCCCAGGAGCCGGAGGGACTCGGCGCGGCTGAGTTCGACCCGGTGACGGGGAGGTGCGGTGGCGTCGCTCACCCCACCAGTACAGGCGAGCCGATCACCGCGTACCAGGGGCCGTTCGGCCCCTGGGCGGGGGCGGGTCGGGGCCTGCTGCCGGTCACTGGGCACGGTCCGGCAGCGGATCGTGCCGGATGCGGGCGGCCGGGAGCGCCGGGGAGGGGCCCGCCGTGAGCCGGGCCACGAGCGGGCCGACCATGGACGGCGGCCCGCTGACATAGGCGAGGTGCCGGGCCCAGCTCCCGTGCCCCGCGACGACCTCCGCCAGCGCGTGGTGCGCACCGGGCCCCGGCCCCTCGCCGACCACCTGGGTGACCTGCAGCCACGGGTAGCGGCGTCGCAGTTCGTCCGGCTCCTCGGTGTCGTAGGGCGCGGAGGGGTGCCGGACGCCGAGGAAGAGGTGTGCCGCGCAGTGCGCGCTGCGGCGGGCGGCCAGGTCCTGCAGGAGGGCCTTCGCCGCCGCCCACCCGGTGCCGGTCGCAACGAGCAGCAGGTCGTGCGCGAGGTCGTCGTCGAGCGTCATCGTGCCGCTCGCCGGGCCGAGCCGCAGCGTGTCGCCGGGGCGGGTGCGGGTCACGAGGGCCTCGCTGACCCCGCCGCGGCCGGCCAGCCGCACGTGGAACTCCAGCTCGCCGTCCGGCCGGGGCGCGCAGGCCAGCGAGTACTGCCGCCACGCCTGCGGCAGCAGCGGCGAGGCCACGGCCGCGTACTGCCCTGCCCGGTACGGGTACGGCTCGTGCGTCCGCACGCGCAGGACGGCCAGGTCCGGGCGGCGCAGCTCGTGCCCGGTGACCGTGGCCTGCCAGGCGGGCGGCTCGCCGAGCGCGGCCTCCGCGCCCCGGACCATGGCCGCCACCGCGAACCGCAGCATCCGCACCCACGCCTGCTCCACGGCCTCGTTCCACCGCGGGCCCGCCGTGCGGCGCAGCGCCTCGCACAGCGCGGCCTCGAACGCCCGGTAGTGCGCGGGCCGTACGCCCAGCTTGCGGTGGTCGCGGCCGAGGCGGGTGAAGACGGACGCCACCTCGTCCGGGTCGTGCAGGTTCTCGATCAGGTACCAGAAGATCCCTTCGAGGTGCCTGCGCTGGAACTCCATCGACTCCGGGAAGAGGCGCCGCAGGTAGGGCCAGTGCGCGAACATCGCGTCGTAGAGGTGGGCGATCAAGTCCCCGAAGGGTGTGACGGGTTCGAGGTGGTCGACGATCAGGCGCTGGTCGGCGGCGCCGTCGTAGGGCCGCTGGGGCGGCGGCGACCCGGCCCGTTCGCCGGACCCTTCCGCCGCCTGCCGCGCCCCCGGGGACAGCAGCTGCCGGCGCAGCCGCATCGCGTCGTGCCGGGCGAGCAGGGAGTGGTAGGAGTCGTTGACGGTGTTCACGGGTCGGCAGCTCCTCGAGCTCCTCACGCGGGCTGGGACGCGTCAGTATGGCAACGGGCCGCCGGGCCCGCCCGGCCCCGGCCCGCAGGGCCGTTCGGCCCTATCGGGGCGGTGGCGGCGGGGTGTGAGCTGGTTGCGGGGTCCGTGCGAGCGGGCTCCGGCGGGGGCGCCCGCACCCGGTGCGCCGCGCCCCCGCCGGTCCCGGGCGCGCCGCCTCCGTCCGGCCCGGACATACTGCCTCGCATGGAACGGACCGATACGGACATGGCCCCGCAAGTCACCCCGGAAGCGGCCCCCTTGCGGGTCTTCATCCTCGACGACCACGAGGTGGTCCGCCGCGGTGTCCGCGACCTCCTCGAAGCGGAGCCGGACATCGAGGTCGTGGGGGAGGCGGCGACGGGCCGCGAGGCCCTCTCGCGCGTGCCCGCGTCCCGCCCGGACGTCGCCGTCCTCGACGTGCGCCTCGGCGAGCCGGGCGAGGAGGGCGGCGATCACGGCGGCATCGAGGTGTGCCGCGAACTGCGCGCCCGGATGCCCGGTCTGGCCTGCCTGATGCTCACGTCCTTCGACGACGACGAGGCCCTCTTCGACGCCATCATGGCGGGCGCTGCGGGCTACGTCCTCAAGCAGATCAACGGCTCGGAGCTGGTGTCCGCGGTGCGGACGGTGGCCACGGGGAAGTCGACGCTCGACCCGCGCACGGCGTCCCGGGTGATGGCCCGCCTGCGCGAGCCGAGCGAGCCGGAGGTGCCCGAGACGTCGGAGCTCGACCGCCTCTCGCCGCGCGAGCGGGAGATCCTCGACCTCATCGGCGAGGGCCTGACGAACCGCCAGATCGCCGACCGGCTGTTCCTCGCGGAGAAGACGGTCAAGAACCGGATCTCGTCGATCCTGGCGAAGCTGGGGGTGGGCAGGAGGGTGCAGGCGGCGGTGATCGCGGGGAAGGTGCGGAACGGCTGAAGCGGGGGCTCGCCGGGCCCTGGTCCGCGGGTGCTCCGGCCGGTCCGCGGGCGCTCCCGCCGGTCCGCGGGCACTTTCGCCGGTCCGCGGTACTCCGGCTGGTCCGCGGGCCATTCCCCGGTCCGCGGGCACTCCCCCCGGCGCCCCTCAGTCCGGCAGCGGCACACTCCACACGATCCGCGTCCCTCCGCCCTCGGGCGTCTCCACGGCCAGCCGGCCGCCGTGCAGTCCGGCCCGGGACCGCATGTTGGCCAGCCCGCCGCGCCGGGGCGCGGAGCCGACGCCCACGCCGTCGTCCGTGACGGTCAGCGTGGCCGAGGAGGCGTCCACCGTCAGGGCGACGTCCACCCGGCGGGCGCGGGCGTGGCGGGCCGCGTTGCTCAGGGCTTCCACGGCCACCGCGAGGACGTGCTCGGCGAGTTCGCCGGGGACGTCGGTGTCGGCGGGGCCCTCGATGCGCAGGGCGGGGGCGAAGCCCAGCGTCCGCGTGGCCGCCTGCACCGCCTCGGCCATGCCGCGCCGCAGGCTGGGCCCGCCGCCGCGGCCGTCGCCGGCCGTCCGCAGGCCGAAGATGGTCGACCGGATGATCTGGATGGTGGTGTCCAGGTCGTCGACGGCCCGGCCGACGCGCTCGGCGGCTTCGGGCCGGTCGATCAGCCGGGTGGCGCTCTGCAGGGTCATGCCGGTGGCGAAGAGCCGCTGGATGGCCAGGTCGTGCAGGTCGCGGGCGATCCGGTCGCGGTCGTGGAGGACGGCCAGCTCCTCGGACTCGGCGCGCCGCTGGGCGAGTTCGAGGGCGATGGCGGCCTGGTCGGCGAAGCCGGAGATCAGCTTCACCTCGGTGTCGTCGAACGGGGGCCGCCCGGGCCGCCGGTGCAGTCGCAGCGCACCGCATGCGCCGGGGCCGGACGGCAGGGGGACGACGACGGAGGGACCGTCGCCGGGCGCGGTGTCGACGGCGTCCTCGCTGTCGTGCACGACCACGGCGCCGTCCGCGTCCGCGACCTCCCGGGCCCGCTCGGCGATCAGCTTCAGCGCCTCGTCGGCGTCCGTGCCGGACAGCAGGCTGCGGGTGATCTCGCCCAGCGCCTGCAGCCAGCGCTCGCGGCGGCGGCTCTCGTGGTACATGCGGGCGTTGTCGATGGCGACGCCCGCGGCGATGGAGAGCGTGGTGAGGACGGCCTCGTCGTCGGCGTCGAAGGCGGCGCCGCCCCGCTTCTCGGTGAGGTAGAGGTTGCCGAACACCTCCTCGCGGACGCGCACGGGAACGCCCAGGAACGTGCGCATGGGCGGATGGTGCTCGGGGAAGCCGTAGCTGCGCGGGTGCCGGTTGAGGTCGGTGAGCCGGAGCGGGGAGGGGTTGTGGATGAGCTCCCCGAGGATGCCGCGGCCGCAGGGGGTGCGGCCGATGCGCGCGGCGAGCTCCTCGGACATGCCGACGGGCAGGAACTCCGACAGCGTCCCCCCGTCGCCGACGATCCCGAGGGCGCCGTACTCGGCGTCGGTGAGCGTGACCGCGGCCTCGACGATCCCGTGCAGGACCTGGGGGAGCTCCAGCCCGTGCCCGAGGCTCATGACGGCGTCGAGGAGCCCGCGCATCCGATCGGCCGACGGTAACCCGCCGGCTATGTGATCACCCGTCTGGTCCCCGGCCTGATCACCGGCCTGACAACCCGTCGGACGACCGGCCTGATCACCGGTCTGATCTGCGGTTTCCGTCATGACTGCTCCCCGGGCCAGGTACCTGTCCAGCAGCGTACGACAGGGCCGGCCGGCCCTGGGAAAGGGGCCCGCACGGCCCCTGCCGCCGCGCCACGCCACCGGCAAGACTGACGCGAGGCCGGGAGGAGCCGCGTCCCCCTCCCCCGTTGTCCGGAACTCCTCCCGGCCCCGCTCGGCTCAGCTCACCTCAGCCCGTCCCCCGCCTCCCGCCCCCGGCGGCCTCCGCGCCGCTGTCGAGGATGGGGCGGATGACCACGGGGGGCCCGGTCAGGCCCTCGGGGCCGGGACAGCGGGTGATGCGGGCGGCGATCTCGGTGACGCGTTCCGGGGTCGCGCAGTCCAGGACCCAATAGCCGGCGGGGAGCAGGGTCGTCTCGTCGTACGGGTCGTCGGTGATGACGGGGACGCCGTCCGGGCCGCTGCTCACCCAGAGGGTCTGCGCCGGTTCGGCGAGGCCGTTGGCGTCGATGAGTTCGCCGGACGCGGCCAGGTCCTCGCCGATCTTCCCCATGAACGCGAACATCGCCTGCAGGTCCTCCTCGCTCCACGCGGGGCCGCGGGCGGACGCCCTGCCGCTCATCGCGTCGTAGTCGGCCTGCGAGCCCTGCACCATGACGAGGTACCTCATGCGGCCACTGTCGGGGACTACCGGGGAGTACGCCCGGCCGGGTGAGCCGGGCGGGGGGACGGGTGGGGCCGCGCGGGGTGACGTGTGGGGGCGGCCGGCGCGGGCACATGTCGGGTTCCGGGGGCGGCGGACGACGCGAGAGGGAGGCTGCACGCGATGAAGGCCCTGATCTGCGGCGGTGGGATCGCGGGGCTCGCCCTCGCGCGGTGCCTCGGCGACCACGGCTGGGAGGTGGTGGTCCTGGAGAAGGCCGGCGGCCTCCGCACCCAGGGCTACATGATCGACTTCTTCGGCCCCGGCTACACGGCCGCCCGGGAGATGGGCCTGCTGCCCCGCCTGCGGGAGCTCGGCTACGCGGTGGACGCCCTCCGCTACGTGGACGGCGAGGGCCGCACGCGGGCCGGCCTGAGCTACGAGCGCTTCGGCAGGGCCGCCGGCGGCCACCTGATCAGCATCATGCGGCCGGACCTCGAACGGGCGCTGTACGAGAGCCTGCCCGGCAAGGTCGACGTGCGGTTCGGGACGGGGCTCACCGCGGTCACCCACCACGCGGACGGCGCGGCCGCGACGCTGACCGACGGCACGGAGATCGCGGCGGACGTCGTCGTCGGCGCGGACGGCGTGCACTCGGCCGTCCGCGGACTCGCCTTCGGCGACGACGAGCGCTACGTGCGCCGCCTCGGCTTCCACACCGCGGCGTTCGTCTTCGAGGACCCGGAGCTCCACGCCATCGGCCGGCGGAACTTCGTCCTCACCGACACGACCGACCGCCAGATGGGCTTCTACAGCCTGCGCGACGGCCGCGTGGCCGCGTTCGCCGTCCACCGCTCCGCCGACCCCGCCCTGCCGGACGACCCGCGGGAGACGCTGCGCCGCGAGTACGGCGGCCTCGGCTGGGTCGTCCCGCGGGCGCTGCGCGCCTGCCCGCCCGGCGACGAGGTGTACTACGACCTCGTCGCCCAGGTCGAGGTGCCCTGCTGGAGCCAAGGACGCGTGACCCTCGTCGGCGACGCCTGCTACGCCGTGTCCCTGCTCGCAGGCCAGGGCGCCTCGCTGGGCATGGCCGGCGCCTACCTGCTCGCCGAGCAGCTGGCCGGGGCGCCGTCGGTCGGGACGGCGCTGCGGCGGTACGAGGAGAGATGGCGCCCGGTGGTCGAGGAGAAGCAGCGAGCGGCCCGCCGGGGCGTGCGCTGGTTCCTCCCCGGCTCCCGGACGGAACTACAGGCGCGCCGCCTGGCCCTGCGCGCCGCCCGCCTGCCGGGCGTGGACCGCTACGTGGCGACGGCGTTGGCGGGGAGGACGAGGGGGGTGCTGGGGCGGGCGCTGAGGTAGGGGCGGTTCAACGGCCTGTTCCGCTACGGGAGTTCAGGGGTTCCGTGCCGGGGGCGCTTCGGTCACCATGGGGGTATGGCGGACAGGGCGGGAACCACCGGGACGGGCACCATGCGGTCCGACCTCATCGACCTCTCGGGCGCAGACCTGGACGAGTTGCGCGAGGTGGGCGGTCTGCCCGAAGCCCTCGACGCCCTGCGGAGCCGGCTGGCCGACGGGTCCTCCCCGCTGTGCCAGGGCGAGATGACCGCGCCGTGCGGGAGCGCGCCGTGGGCGCGGGGCGGGTCCCGGCCCTGACAGTTGATCAGCGCTGAGTCGTACCGGCTGCCGCTGCGGACGCTGCGCGCCGTGGCCACCGGCGAGGTGGCCGGACCGGACCTGGCGCTGCTGGCCTCGGTGCAGCGCAGCCGCCTGCTGCTGGCGCTCGCGGCCGCCCAGGACCGTACCGGGCCGTCGGAGCCCGCCGCCCGCCCGCCCGCAGGCGCACCCGCCACCCGCCCCGCGGCGGCCTGGGCACAGCTGGCGGCCGTGCAGCGCGGCTCCTTCCGGGGCGCGCGGCGCCGCCAGGATGTCGGCTCCCCGTAAGCGGCCCTGGGGCGAGAGTGCCCGTACCTGCCGTCGATTCGGCCCCACAGCGATCATCTCCCCCGGCGTCGTCCCGGTGTCGTCCCGGCGGCTGTGCGGTGCTCTTGCGGCGTCACGCGCGTCAGCGGCTTCACGGGCGTCATCGGCGTCAGCGACTTCATCGGCGTCATCGGCGTCAGCGGTGTCATCGGCGTCAGCGGTGTCAGACAAGGGCCGCGGCGGTCAGGGCGAGGGCGGAGCCGGCGAAGACCACGGTGTGGCGGACGTTCTGCAGGACCCGGGTCCAGGCGGGGAAGGCGCCCTCGGCGGCCTTGAGGAACGCGGGGACGTCGACCCGAAGCAGCTCGGGGTCGCCCTTGCGCCGGAACGCGGCCCGGACGGACTTCACGGCGCCGAGCTGGCTCTGCAGGATGGCGATGTTCGCGAGGAGCGCGATGGAGGAGAAGACCCAGGTGAGGGTGGTGCCCCAGGAGCTCCCGGCCAGGTTGAGCACGGCGGCGGCGACCATGGCCGCGGCGAAGCCGCCGGGCGCCCACCACTCGTGACCGCTCGCGTCGAAGCGCAGCTTGTTCTCCTCCAGGACCGCCGGGCGGACGCCCTGCCGCTGCAGCTCGGCGACGGCGGCGGTCCTGGCGGCGGCGCCGAAGCGGTGGCGCAGGAGCGGAATGCTGGCGAAGGCGGCGGCGACGAGGATCTGGGCGACGGCGGCGAGCGTGTTCATGAGGGCGCTTCCTTCTTCTCAGGGTGGGCGGAGCGGGCGGGGCGGGCTCTCGAGGCTCGACTTGAACTAAGTGCAAGTTCTCGATGTCGAGGACTCTAGCCCCGGACTTGAACACTGTGCAAGTGCTCACCTGAACTTTGTGCAAGTCGACTCGCGGGACCTATCGTGAGCGCATGCCACGCGAGACACTGACCCGGGAACAGATCGTCACGACCGCCGTCGAGCTGCTCGACGCGGACGGGCTGGAAGGGCTCAACATGCGCAGCCTCGGCCAGCGCCTGGGCTCGGCGGCCACCGCCGTCTACTGGCACGTCAAGAACAAGGACAACCTCGTCACGCTCGCCGGCGACCAGGTCTGGGGCGAGATCCGGCTGCCGGACCTCGACGCGGTCGACTGGCGCACCGCGGCCACCGCCATGGCCGGCGACCTGTACGCGATGTTCGTCCGCCACCCCTGGCTCGTGCAGGCCTTCGCGACCCACCTCTTCCACGGCGCCGGCAAGGCGCGTCACGACGACCACAACCTCGCCGTGTACGAGAAGGCGGGGTTCGTGGGCCCGCAGGCCGACCTGGCCGCCGCCGCCGTCTTCACCTACGTCCTCGGCAACGCCTCAGGTGCGGCCGCTTCGGCGTCGCTGACCCGGCGGATCGAGCGCGACGGCGGCGATGCGGGGGAGGTGTTCGCCGCCACGATGAAGGAGGCCGCCGAGGTCGCTTCCCGGTTCCCGCGCCTGCGCACCCGCATCGAGTCCGCCGAGTACGCCGAAGCTCCGGACGACACCTTCGACTTCGGCCTCCGGTCCCTCCTGGACGGCCTGGAGGTCCGGCTGCGTGGCGCGGGGGGCTCGAAGGGTTCGCCTGGCGCGGCGTGACGGGCGCCAGAAAAACTTACCCTCGTAGCAAAAATACCCTTGATCAACTGGGTCGCCCGTGCATAAGGTTACGTCCGTCGTAAGTTTCCGCCGGGCCGGGGGAAGCGGCATTGTGCATGCCGCTCATGCCGCCTTCCCCTCCCGCACCTGCCAGGAGCTGCCCTGAACGTCACCACCTCCACCCTGTCCCTCACCGTCGCCGACGTGGACGCCTCGCGTGAGTTCTTCTGCACCCACCTCGGCTACCAGGTCGCGATGGCCGCCGACGGCTTCGCGTCCCTGTCCCGCGGTGACGCCGCCGCCGACCTCGTCCTGCTGCGCCGCGGCACCGAAGTGCTCCCGCCCGAGCAGCGCGACCGGCAGGCCACGGGCCTGATCTTCGCGCTCACCGTCACCGGCATCGAGGCCGAGGAGGAGCGCCTGCGCGGGGCCGGTGCCCCCATCACCATGCCGCTGCGCGAAGAGCCCTGGGGCGAGCGGCTGTTCCAGCTGACGGATCCGAACGGAATCGTCGTCCAGCTCGTCGAATGGGCCACCCCTGAGGAGCCCGGGCAGACCGACGAACCCGGGCAGACCGACGAACCCGCCATGCAGGTGGTCGCCCCCACCGCCGGGAACGTCACCGACTCCCCGAACGCCCGCATGACCGGCCTGGCCGCCCCCAGCCGGGGCAGCACCGAGCTCAGCACCTGGACCGTCGCGATGGAGGCCGGCCGGACGGGTCCCGAGCACTCCGTCAGCCGTGAACAGGTCTGGACGGTTACCGCCGGCGTCCTCGAAGTCACCTGCGACGGCCGCACCGAGAAGATCGCGGCCGGTCAGACCCTCGTCCTGCCGCCGGACGTGCTCCGTCGGGTCCACGCGTCGCAGGCGGCCGAGGCCTACGTCGCCATGCGCTCGGACGGCGTGGCCTCCGTGCCCGGCGTCGACGGCACCCGGCCCCTGCCCTGGGCGCAGTAGCGGCACTTAGGGGCCCATGACGGCCCAAGGCGGCCCAAGGCGGCCCAAGGCGGCCCATGACGGCCCGCAGTAGCCCTTCCCTCCGCCCCCGCCCGCCTTCCCTCCCGCAGCCGACTCCCGTGACGGAGGCAGCTTGTCCGTGCGCATCACCGCCCTGACCGACCCCGACGAGGACTCCGCAGGCCGCCGCCTGGCCTGGCTGGCCGCCGACCCCGACGGCAACCCCGCCGGGTACGCCTTCCTGCGTCTGTTCGCCAAGGAGGGCCAGCGCCACCTCGCCGAACTGAACATCCAGGTCCACCCGGCCGAACGGCGCCGACAAGTGGGCTCCCGGCTGCTCGACGCGGCCGTGGCCGCCGCCCGCCACGACGGCCGGCGCAACGTCATCGCCCAGGCCGAGGCCCGCTCCGCCGGAGCCTCCTTCCTGACGGCAGGGGCCTTCCGGCCGGTCCTGACCCTGACCTACGCCCGGCTGGCACTGGCCGACGCGGACCTCCTCCTGCTCACCGCGATCGCCGACGAGCCCCACGCCGGGTACCGGCTGACGGCGTGGGAGGGAACGGTGCCCGACGAACTCGCCGACACCTTCGTGGCATCGCGCCGGGCCATGGACGACATGCCGATGGGAGCCGTCGACTACGGCACGGTCGTCTGGGACCTCGACCGGGTACGGGCGGCGGCCTCCGCCGTCGCCGCGCGCGGCGACCTCCTGCACACCGTGGCGGCCGTCGACCGCACGGACGGCTCCATCGCCGGCTTCACCGAGCTCGTGATCCCCGGCGGCGCAACCGGCGATGGCCAGCACTACGGCACGGCGGTGCTGCCCGAGCACCGCGGCCACGGCCTCGCCCGCTGGATGAAGGCCGCCGCGATCGTCCAGGCCCGCGAACGCCACCCCCGGCTCGGTGGCCTGCTCACCGACACCGCCGACAACAACCCGCACATGAGGCGCGTCAACGACGATCTCGGCTACCTGCCGACGCACACGGCTCACGAGTACCAGCTCGACCTGTAGCCCCAATGAGAGGGCGCAAGCCCCCCACTCAGACGGCGCAACGACAAGGGCCCCGAGCACCGGTATCCGGTGCTCGGGGCCCTCATCCGCCCTGCCGGGCGGTCGTCGGCGCGGCCTGCGCACCGGGTGCTCAGCCCGCCGGCCGAGTGGGCTCGGCCGCCCCATCGACCGGCCCTGCCGGCCCTGTCTGTCCGGCCTGCCCGCCGCAGAACACCTCCTTGACGAGCCTCTGCGTCGCCTTCTGGAACGGCTCGGCCAGGGACATCGCGGCGTCGTCCACGTAGTTCAGCGAGGCGGTCAGGGTCCTGCTGCCGTCTGGCGAGCTGTACATCAGCGCCGCGTGGCCCGCGATGCCGCCGTTGTGGGTGATGACGGTGCCGCCGCAGTCCGTGTCCTGCACGAACAGCCCCAGGCCGTAGCCGAACTTGGGGTGCGGCGTGCACATCTCGGCCAGCAGCGGGGGCGGCAGGAGCTTGCCGCCCAGGAGCGCGGAGATGAACGTGTGGAGGTCCTGGGTGGTCGAGATCATGTCACCGCCGCTGGAGATCCAGGAGGGGTTCTGGCGGGTGACGTCGACGGTCTTCTCCCGGCCGGCGTCCTCGTACCGGTAGTAGGCGTGGGCATGCGGTTCGGGGATCTCCTCCCGGGTGTCCGGCGCCAGGGTGCCCGACAGCCCGAGCGGCCCCAGGATCAGCCGCTGCATCTCCTCGGCGAGCGAGCGGCCGGTGGCCTTCTCGATCAGCAGCCTGGCCAGCACGTAGTTGGTGTTGGAGTAGCTCCAGTCCGTCCCCGGCTCGAACCGCGCCGGCTTGGACAGCGCCAGTCGTACGAGCTCCTCCGGCCGGTACGTCTTGAACCGGTTGTCCACCCACTCCCGGCCCTGCCAGGGGATCCCGGGCGCGACCGTCCCGTCGTCGTAGTACTCGCCGGTGAAGTTGAACACCCCGCTGGTGTGCTGCAGCAGCATCCGTACCGTGATCCGCCGGTCCAGCCCGAACTCCGGCAGGTGGTCGGCCACCGGGTCGTCCAGCCCGATCCTGCCCTCGGCCACCAGCTGCAGCACCAAGGTTGCGGTGAAGGTCTTGGTGTTGCTGCCGATCCGGATCCGCCCGTCGACCGGCGGCGCGGCGCTCTCACCCAGCTTGCCCACCCCGGCGCTGCCGACCCACTGGCCCCGCTCGTCGTGCACGCGCAGGTGCACCCCGGTGAAACCGGAATCGACGATCTCCTCGATGGCCTTCTGCAGCTCCGGGCGATCCTGCCCGGCGGCGTCGCGGGCTTCGGTGATCTTGAGGGTCGTGTTCGTCATGATGCGGCTCCTCGGGGGCTGCGGCTCGAAGACTGCGGGTCGGAGGGCGATGAGGGCGGAGGGTGCGGCGTCGGTGGCCGCGGGGTCGGAGGGCGCGGGGTCAGAGGCTGCGGGCGGTGATGTTGCCGTAGGCGGTGGTGGCGTGGATGTCGAGCTGGGCGTCGGCGCCGTCGGTGTTCTTGAGCGCGTTGTGGATGCGGCCGTAGGAGGTGCCGGCGTCCAGGGAGGCGGAGACTCCGCGGGCGGCGCCGACCGAGATCTCGCCGTGCTCGGTGCGCAGCGTGACCTCGCCGCGCAGGGCCTCGGTGATGTTCAGGTCACCCTTCTGGGTGGTGATCTGCGCGGGGCCGCCCAGGCGGCCGACCGTGATGTCGCCGGCCTGGAGGGTGAGGCGGGCGCTCGCGGTCTCGTCGAGCTTGACCGAGGCCTGCGCGGCCTCGAAGACGACGTCGCCGAGCCGTCCGACGCCGCGGAGTTCGGCCAGGGCCGCCTTCGCCTCGACGTGGGAGCCGGCGGGCAGCTGGACGGTCACCTCGACGGAGCCGGAGTTGCCGAGGACCCGGTTCTTCGCCGGTGCGGCCTCGATCCGCAGGACGCCGTCGGCGTAGGCGACCGTGATCTGCTCCGCCGCCTTCACGTCGCGGCTCTTGGAGGCGTCCGCGGGCAGGACCTCGACCGTGGTGTCGGCCCGGTCGGCGGCGATGAACCGGACGAGACCCGCGGGGATGTCGAGGACGGTGGAGACCGGGGCGGCGGTGGCGAACTTCTGCATGATGCTCTTCCTTTTGCTTCGTCGTTTTGCTTCGTCGTTGTTTCTGACGAGAGAAAAGCTACGTTGCCTTTACGGAGCCAGCAACATCTCCGTTGCGCAGAATCGACATATTTGCAGGTCAGAGCCCTGCAATCATTGCAATGATCTTGACGGGTAATGCAACGGTAGGCGTAGATCGTTGCAATGAAGTGAAGGTGAACGCTATGCTGGCGGCACCGAAGGGGTTACGCACGGAGGAGACCGCGATGCCGGGAGGCAGACTCACCCAGCAGGAACGTCAGCAGATCGCGCTGGGACTGGCCGACGGCCTCGCCTACGCGGAGATCGCCAGACGCCTCGACCGCCCGACCTCGACGGTCACGCGCGAGGTGATGCGCAACGGCGGGCCCACCGCCTACCGCGCCGAGCTGGCCCACCGCGCCACCGAACGCCGTGCCCAGCGGCGCAAGCAGGCCGCACCCCGAGGCGTGGAGGCGCCCCCGCAGCCCCACGGACGCGATGCCGAGGCCGTGCGCGAGTACGAGGAGACGTTCACCACCGTCCTCATGGGCTCGGGCATGCCCGCGATGTGTTCCCGGGTGATGGCCTGCCTCACCCTCACCGACACCGGCAGCCTCACCGCGTCCGAACTCGTCCAGCGCCTCCAGGTCAGCCCGGCGTCCATCTCCAAAGCGATCGCGTTCCTGGAGAGCCAGGCCTTCGTCCGCAGGGAACGCGACGACCGCCGCCGAGAGCGCTACGTCGTCGATGACGACGTCTGGTACCAGTCGATGGTGGCCGCCGCCCGGTCCATCGCCCAGGTCGTCGAGATCGCACGGCAGGGCGTCGGCGTCCTCGGCTCCGACACTCCGGCTGCCAACCGCCTCGAGGGCATCGCCCGCTTCCTCGACTTCGTCTCCGAGAGCACCTCCCGCGCCGCGGAGCAGGCCCGCGAAATCCTCCACACGAAACCCGGGACCACCCCGGGCGCCACCACTGCCGAGCCACGCCCGGACCGCGGATAGGCAGCCGCCTCGGGCGGGCCGTCCCGGCTGGTCACAGGGTGACGAGGCGGGCTTCCCGCTCGGCCGTGGCCGTGGCCGTGGCCGCGGTGTCCTGCCGGGTCCGCTCCGGGCGGCGCAGGACCGTGAAGGCGACGGCCAGGGCGGTGACGAGGAGGCCGGCGCCGACCGCGAAGGCCAGGTGGTAGCCGCTGGTCAGAGCCTCGGAGGCCGGGCGGCCCGCCGCGGTGAGGGCCTCGGTGCGGGAGGCGGCCAGGGTGGAGAGGACCGCGACGCCGAGCGCCATGCCGATCTGCTGGGTCGTGTTGAAGAGGCCCGAGGCGAGGCCCGCGTCCTCCTCCTTCGCGCCGGACATGGCCAGCGAGGTCAGGGCGGGGAGCGCGAGGCCGAACCCGGCGGCGAGGAGCATCACGGGGAACAGGTCGGTGAGGTAGTCGGCCTGGTCGGCCCGGCCGGGCACCCGGGTCAGCAGACCGAGCACGCCGACGAGGAGCACCAGGCCGGTCAGGAGGACGTTGCGCTCGCCGAAGCGGGCGTTGAGGCGGGCGGAGACGCCCAGGGACACCGCGCCGATGACGGCGGCCGCCGGCAGCATCGCGAGACCGGTCCTGGCGGCGCCATAGCCGAGCACGTTCTGCATGTAGAGCGCGACGAGGATCTGGAAGGAGAAGAGCGCGGCGACCATCAGCATCTGGACCAGGTTCGCGCCGGAGACGCTGCGCGAGCGGAAGATCCGCAGCGGCATGAGCGGGTTCTTCGCCGTGGCCTGCCGGGCGAGGAAGCCCGCGATCAGGACGAGCGCGAGGGCCCCGGAACCGAGCGTGTGGGCCGAAGTCGCCCCGTACTCCTCGACCTTGACGACCGTGTAGATCCCGAGCATCAGGCCCGAGGTGACGAGCAGCGCGCCGAGGGCATCCGCGCCCGCCTTCGGGCCGAGGCCGAGGCCGCGGACGCGGTCACGGTCGCCCGGCAGGGCGGGGAGGGCGGCGAGGAGGGCCGCGATGCCGATGGGCAGGTTGATGAAGAAGATCCAGTTCCAGGTGAGCGCGTCGGTGAGGACGCCGCCCAGCACCTGTCCGATCGAGGCGCCGGCCGCGCCGGTGAAGCTGAACACGGCGATGGCCTTGGCCCGTTCGCGCGGTTCGGTGAAGAGCGTGACGAGGATGCCGAGGCTGACGGCGGAGGCCATCGCGCTGCCGACGCCCTGGAGGAAGCGGGCGGCGATCAGGACCCCGGGGGAGGTGGCGACGCCGGCCAGCAGCGAGGCGGCGGTGAACACCCCCGTCCCCGCCAGGAACATCCGCTTGCGGCCGATCATGTCGCCGAGGCGGCCGGCGAGCAGGAGCAGCGATCCGAACGCGATGAGGTAGGCGTTGACGACCCAGCTCAGCCCGGCCGGAGTGAAGCCGAGGTCGCTCTGGATGGCCGGCATGGCGACGGTCACGATGCTGCCGTCGAGGACCGTCATCAGCATCCCGGTGGCCAGGACACCGAGCGCGAGCCGGCGGGAGCGGGCCGGGGCCGGGACGGATGTGGCGGGGGAGGAGGGTGCGGCGGTGGCGGGCATGGCGGGTCTCTCCTGTCGGTGGAGGCAACAGGAGAGACCGTAACAGATAGTTTTGTTGCAGACTATCTTTTACGGATCGAGGCCGGGTGGGTCATATGCGGTTGTTTCCGGGACTGCCGGGGTTGCCGGGACCACCAGGGCTGCTTTACCCCTTCTGACGCGCCCGCCGGGCCGGGCGGGGCCCCTCTGCGGGAGTCTCCAGATGCCCTGTCGCCAGGCGGTTCAGCGCCCGGAGCAGGGCGTCGCGCTCGTCGTCGGGCAGGGCGTCGAGAGCGTCCTCGTGAACGCTGTCGACGATCTTCTGGCTCTCCCCGGCGACCTTCGCCCCCTCCTCCGTCACCGCGATGATCCGCGCCCGCCGGTCGGCGCTGGAGGGCCTGCGCTCGGCGAGACCGGCCTTCTCCAGGGCGTCGACGGTCACCACCATCGTGGTCTTGTCCATGTCCCCGATCTCGGCGAGCTGAGCCTGGGTGCGCTCCTCCTCCAGGGCGTGAACGAGGACGCAGTGCATGCGCGGGGTCAGCCCGATCTCACCGAGCCGCGCGGCCATCTGCGTCCGCAGCACATGACTGGTGTGGTCCAGGAGGAAGGACAGGTCCGGTTCGGTGCGGGTGGGTGCCATGGCGGTCATGTCCGCCAGGGTAACGAAATCGATCCGTCACGGATTATCGACAAGCGGATGATCCGCGGGCACGGAGAAACGCCAGAGGGCCGGACCGCTGATGCGGTCCGGCCCTCTGATCGGGCGGAGGATACGAGATTCGAACTCGTGAGGGGTTGCCCCCAACACGCTTTCCAAGCGTGCGCCCTAGGCCTCTAGGCGAATCCTCCGCGGCAAACAATACAAGACGCGGAGGGGTGCTCGCGAACGCCTTGTGCCGAGGTGGGGGAGCGGGCACGGGCACTGCCCGGGATCCGCTAGGCTGGGGGACAAGCCCCTCACGTGGCGCTATCTCACCGAACTCCCCCAGGGCCGGAAGGCAGCAAGGGTAAGTGGGCTCTGGCGGGTGCGTGGGGGGCCCTTGTGTTTTCCGGGGGTCGCGCCGCGGTCCTTGCCGGGCGTCGCGCCGGGGCCCGGGGCGAGTCCGCAGGGGTCTCCAGGGGTCTGTGGATGTGATCGAGACCACTTGTCAGTGCGGCCCGATATCGTCGTACGTGTGTCGTCCCTCGCGCTCTACCGCCGTTACCGCCCCGAGTCCTTCGCCGAGGTCATCGGGCAGGAGCATGTCACCACCCCGTTGCAGCAGGCGCTGCGGAACAACAGGGTCAATCACGCGTATCTGTTCAGCGGACCACGCGGCTGCGGCAAGACGACGAGCGCGCGCATCCTCGCCCGCTGTCTGAACTGCGAGCAGGGGCCGACGCCCACTCCCTGCGGGGAGTGCCAGTCGTGCCAGGACCTCGCGCGCAACGGGCGGGGTTCGATCGACGTGATCGAGATCGACGCCGCTTCCCACGGTGGTGTGGACGACGCCCGTGAGCTGCGGGAGAAGGCCTTCTTCGGGCCCGCCTCCAGCCGCTACAAGATCTACATCATCGACGAGGCCCACATGGTCACCTCGGCGGGCTTCAACGCCCTGCTGAAGGTGGTCGAGGAGCCGCCGGAGCACCTCAAGTTCATCTTCGCGACCACGGAGCCCGAGAAGGTCATCGGCACCATCCGGTCGCGTACGCACCACTACCCGTTCCGCCTCGTCCCGCCCGGCACGTTGCGTGACTACCTGGGCGAGGTCTGCGAGCAGGAGAAGATCCCCGTCGAGGACGGGGTGCTGCCGCTCGTCGTGCGCGCCGGCGCCGGCTCCGTGCGTGACTCCATGTCCGTCATGGACCAGCTCCTCGCGGGCGCCGCCGAGGACGGTGTGACATATGCCATGGCGACGTCCCTCCTGGGCTACACGGACGGCTCGCTGCTCGATGCCGTCGTCGACGCCTTCGCGGCGAACGACGGCGCCGCGGCCTTCGAGGTCGTCGACCGCGTCATCGAGGGCGGCAACGACCCCCGCCGCTTCGTGGCCGACCTCCTCGAGCGCCTGCGCGACCTGGTGATCCTCGCCGCCGTGCCCGATGCGGTCGAGAAGGGCCTCCTGGACGCCCCCGCCGACCTCGTCGAGCGCATGCAGGCCCAGGCCGGCGTCTTCGGCCCCGGAGAGCTCAGCCGCGCCGCCGACCTGGTCAACGAGGGCCTGACCGAGATGCGCGGGGCGACCTCGCCGCGGCTGCAGCTGGAGCTGATCTGCGCGCGCGTGCTGCTGCCCGCCGCCTACGACGACGAGCGGTCCGTACGGGCCCGGCTCGACAAGCTGGAGCGCGGTGCGGCCGCGCTCGTGACGGCTCCCATGGCCCCCGCGGCTGGCTACGTGCCGGGTCCCGGCGCGCACGCCCCTGACCAGGCCTACGGGCAGCACGCGCCCGTCCCCGGGCTGTCGGGTCCGGCCGCCGCCCGCGCGGCGGTCTCCGGGGCTCCTGCACCCGCTGCCGCCCCCGCCCCGGCCGCCCCGGCCGTCCCTGCCGCCCCGGTTCCCCAGCCGGCCCCGGTGCCCCCTGCGGCCCCGGCACACCAGGCACCCCCGGCCCCGCAGGCGCCTCAGGCCCCCGCACCGGAAGCCCCCGCCGCACGCCCCGCCGGTGCGTGGCCGACTGCTGCCGCGCCCGGCCAGGGGGCCCCCGCCCAGGGCGCCCCCGCGAGCCAGGCCCCTGCCGCCTCCCGCCCCGGCGCCTGGCCGACCGCCGCGGCCCCGGGCAGCGGCCCGGCCGCCCCGGCCCCGGCCCCCGCCGCGCCCGCTCCCGCAGCGACCGCCCCGGCCGCCTTCGGCGGTGCCGGGTCCGTCGGCGACCCCACCCAGGTCCGCCAGATGTGGCCCGCCATCCTGGACGCGGTCAAGAACCGCCGCCGCTTCACCTGGATCGTCCTGAGCCAGAACGCCGAGGTCGTCGGCTTCGACGGCACCACCCTCCAGGTCGGCTTCGCCAACGCCGGCGCGCGCGACAGCTTCGCCAACAGCGGCAGTGAGGACGTCCTGCGCCAGGCGATCGGCGACGTCTACCAGGGCCAGGTCCAGTGGAAGATCGAGCTGGTCGTCGGCGGGGGTGGCGGCGGAGGCGGTGCGGGCGGCAACACCGGCCCCGGTACGCCCGCAGGCGGCTACGGCGGTGGCAGTGGCTTCGGCGGAGGGAGCGGCTTCGGCGGCGGCAGTGGCAGCGGCTACGCCCCCTCCGCGGCGCCCCCCGCCGCCCGGCCCGCCGCGGCCCCCGCCCCGGCCGCCCCGCAGCAGCCGCAGTCCCACCAGCCCCAGGCGCCCGCTTCACCCACGCCTCCGCCGCCCCCGGCATCCCAGGCGTACCGCGAGCCCGAGCCCCCGCCCGTCGCCCCCGAGGACGACATGCCCGCCGAGGACGATCCCGACCTCGTCGACTCGGCCCTGACCGGCCACGACCTGATCGTCCGCGAGCTGGGCGCGACGGTCATCGAAGAGATCGCGAACGAGTAGAGCGAGCCGAGCGGGTCAAGCGAGCCGAGCAGGTAGAGCGAGCCGAGCAGGTAGAGCGAGCGGGGCGGGAATCCCTGGGTGCGCCGCATGCGCCCCAGGGCGCCCCCCGTTCTTCTTCGCCCGGCATGGGGCGCCGGAGGCGGCGACCACGTAGGCTCGGGCTACCGAGACAAACGTCGTCGAGAGCCAGGAGCGAACCCGTGATTCCCGGTGGTGGCCAGCCCAACATGCAGCAGCTCCTCCAGCAGGCGCAGAAGATGCAGCAGGATCTCGCCGCGGCGCAGGAAGAGCTCGCCCGTACGCCCGTCGAGGGCTCCTCGGGCGGCGGTCTGGTGAAGGCCACGGTCACCGGCGCCGGCGAGCTCCAGGCCCTGGTGATCGACCCCAAGGCCGTCGACCCCGAGGACACCGAGACCCTCGCGGACCTCGTCGTCGCCGCCGTCCGTGACGCCAATGCCGCCGCGCAGCAGCTGCAGCAGCAGAAGCTCGGCCCGCTCGCCCAGGGCCTGGGCGGCGGCAGCGGCATCCCGGGCCTGCCGTTCTGACGGCGGCCCCGCCGCACCTGCCATACCCCCACCACAGCTGAAGAAGCCCGAGAAGGAGCATTCGATCCGTGTATGAAGGCGTGGTCCAGGACCTCATCGACGAGCTGGGCAGGCTGCCCGGCGTCGGTCCCAAGAGCGCGCAGCGGATCGCCTTCCACATCCTCCAGGCCGAGCCGGCCGACGTCCGCCGGCTCGCCCACGCCCTGACCGAGGTCAAGGCCAAGGTCCGCTTCTGCGCGGTCTGCGGCAACGTCGCCCAGGAGGAGCGGTGCCGGGTCTGCCAGGACCCGCGCCGCGACCCCTCGGTGATCTGCGTCGTGGAGGAGTCCAAGGACGTCGTCGCCATCGAGCGGACGAGAGAGTTCCGCGGCCGCTACCACGTGCTCGGCGGGGCGATCAGCCCCATCGAGGGCATCGGTCCCGACGATCTGCGCATCCGCGAGCTGCTCGCCCGGCTCGCGGACGGCACCGTCACCGAGCTGATTCTGGCCACCGACCCCAATCTGGAAGGTGAGGCCACCGCCACGTACCTCGCCCGCATGGTGAAGCCCATGGGGCTCAAGGTCACGCGGCTGGCCAGCGGCCTCCCCGTGGGGGGAGACCTTGAATACGCCGACGAGGTCACGCTCGGGCGTGCCTTCGAAGGGAGACGACTTCTCGATGTCTGACGCAACGCTGCACGACGCCAAGCGCGACCCCGACGACTTCGCGGTCTCGGTCGCGGACTCCATCGAGAGCTTCATCGTCGCCGTCGCCGAGGTGTCGCGCGGCGATGAGCCCGACAGTGCCGTTCCCTTCCTGCTGCTGGAGGTCTCCCAGCTCCTCCTGACCGGCGGCAGGCTCGGCGCGCACGAGGACTTCCTCCCCGACGAGCGGTACGAGCCCGACGTGGGCCCCGAGCCGGACGTCGACGAGCTGCGGGAGCGCTTCGCACGGCTCCTCGACCCCGTGGACGTCTATTCGGAGGTCTTCGACCCGTACGTGCCGCGCTCCGCCCCCGTCGCCTGCCGGATCTCGGACGACCTGGCCGACATCATCACCGACCTGCGGCACGGCATGGCCCACTACCGCGACGGCCGGGTCAGCGAGGCCCTGTGGTGGTGGCAGTTCTCCTACCTGTCCAACTGGGGCCCGACGGCCTCGGCCGCCCTCCGCGCCCTGCAGTCCCTGGTCGCCCACGTCCGCCTGGACCAGCCGCTGGACGAGCTGGGCGACCTCGACACGGACTCCGCGGCCACGGAGGAGCAGCTCGCCGAGGAGGCGGGCCGCGTCATGGAGGCGGAGATCGCGGGCCCGCTGGGCCTGCGCGGCGTCTGAAGGCCTGCCCGGCACCCCACGTGCTGAAGTGCGCTGTACGCAGCGCACTTCAGCCATAGTTGAGCATTCGACGTTTTCGTCCTCCCTCCCCTCGTAGCCTGCAAGGCAGACCCGACACGAGGGGATGAGGACATGGACGTCACTCCCGGCACCGGCCACCTCGGCGCTCTGACAGCCCAGTTGAGCGAGGTCGCCTTCGGCCTCTTCCACGCCTCCGCGCTGCGCGCGGTGACCGTCCACCGGGTCGCCGACCACCTCGCCGGCGGCCCGCTGCAGCCCGACGAGCTCGCCCGCCGCGCGGGCCTGCACGGCCCGACGCTGCGCCGGTTACTGCGGATGCTGGCCACGCGCGGCGTCTTCCAGGAGCACGGGGACGGCGCCTTCGGCCTCACCCCGTCCGCCGAGCTGCTCCGTACGGACGTGCCCGGCTCGGCGCACAGCGGGATGATCTGGCTCACCGAGGAGGTCTTCCGCCGCTCGGCCGCGGGCTTCGAGGACGCGCTGCGGACGGGCGAGACGCCGTTCGACGCGGCGTACGGCATGCCGTTCTTCGACTACCTGCACACGGACGCGGAGGCGCAGACCCGGTTCGACACGGGCATGGCCGCCATGTCCGGCCCGGAGGACGAGGTCGTCGCCGAGGCGTACACGTTTCCGGCCACCGGCACGGTCGTGGACGTCGGCGGCGGCCGGGGCGGTTTCCTGCGGGCCGTGCTCACCCGCAACCCCGGGCTGTCGGGGGTCCTGTTCGACCAGGAACAGACCGTCGCCGCGCACCTCTTGGACGTCAAGGAGACCGCGGGCCGCTGGCGCACGGACGCCGGGAGCTTCTTCGAGGCCGTGACGCCCGGCGGCGACGTCTACCTGCTGAAGCACATCCTGCACGACTGGAACGACGAGGACTGCCTGCGCATCCTGCGCGCGATCCGCACGGCGATCGCCCCCGGCGGCACGCTGCTGGCGGTGGACGCGATCCTGCCGCCGGGCAACGACCCGCACTTCTCCAAGGGGCTGGACCTCATCATGCTGGCCTGCCTGAGGGGCCGGGAGCGGACGGAGGAGGAGTTCCGCGCGCTGCTCGGCGAGGCGGGGTTCCGGGTGAACCGGATCATCGCCACGGAGACCTTCGCCTCGATCATCGAGGCGGCGGCGATCTAGCCCTCGTCGGCCTGGCCCCCGTCGGCCCAGCCCCCGTCGGCCTGGCCCTCGCCCCCCATCGGCCCGGCCCCGTCGGCGTCCATGTCACGATCAGGCTCCGGCCTGACCCGACCGTCCGGGCTGCCGAGACGTGTGGGTGGGGGGGATGACGTGCGCCGTGGGCAGCTCCTGGGCTGTTTGGGAGTCACCGAGAGGGAAGAACGGATCTACCGCTGCCTCCTGAAGGGGGAGCGGGAGACCGCGGGGGCGATCGGCGAGGCGCTGGGGCTGGCCGGATCGGAGGTCCGCGCCGCCCTGGAGCGGCTGACCGGGCTCGGTCTGGTGCGTGCCCGCGGCGCGGGTGACGGTCACGATGACGGTTTCGCGGCCGGCTCCACGGACAGCTCCGCGGACAGCCTTTCGGACAGCCTTTCGGACAGCCTTTCGGACGGCTTCGCGGCCGTCGACCCGGCCATCGGCGTCGAGCGGCTCGTCGAGGACGTCCTGGCCGGCCTGCGGACGCAGATGCAGCAGGCGGACGCGGCGAGGGCAGCGGTCTCCGAGCTGGGACAGGAGTTCCGGCAAGGAGAGGGCGTACGGGCTCCGGCGGCGGACATCGAGCACGTCACCGGTCGGCAGGAGGTCTGGGACCGGCTCGACGAACTGAGCTTCTTCGCGTACCGCGAGGTCATGGCGATCCACCCCGGCGCGCCGTGGCGGGCCTGGAACATCGAGGCGGCCCGCCCGCTCGACATGCGCTGCCTGCGCCGCGGCCTGTCGTACCGGCTGATCGTCGTGCGCGAGGCCCTTCAGGACGCCCTGACCAGGGCGTATCTGGATGAGCTCCGATCGGCGGGGGCGCAGATCCGCTGCGTGGAGGAACCGGTGCAGCGGATGGCCGTCTACGACCGGAGCCGAGCCGTCGCGCCGCTCGACCCGAGCGAGGGCCGGCGCGGTGCCGTCGTCGTGCGCCAACCGGGGCTGGTCGCCGGCCTCGTGGACCTCTTCGAGCGGACTTGGCAGTCGGCCGCGGACGTGGCCACCGTGGCCGCCGTGGACGGCGGTGGCGACTGCCCGCTGTCCGAGCTCGACAAACGGGTGCTGAACGCACTCCTGCGAGCCGACAAGGACGAGGTCGCGGCCCGTGAACTGGGTGTCTCCCTGCGGACGTTCCAGCGGTACGTCGCCCACGTCCTGGCCCACCTGGACGCCGGCAGTCGCTTCCAGGCGGCCGTACGGGCGAAGGAGCGCGGCTGGCTTTAGGCCGCCGCGGGTCCCGGCACGGGACCGTCACGGGGCAGGGACAGCGAGTTCCCGCGTAGCGAGTTCCCGGGTGGCGGGTGCCTCGAAGGTGCGGTAGCCGTCCTCGATGCCGATCCTGATGTCGGTGAAGGCGAGGTACCCGTCGCCGATCAGCGGGGTGTCGCGGAGCTCCTCGACCAGGTGGTAGTACGCCTGCAGGTCCGCGGTCTCCAGCAGCGCGAAGTCGGTGTGCCGGGCATGGAACGCCTCGGCGTCGAAGAACCGCGCCGAGACGCGGTCGGCGTACTCGGCCAGCACGGGCTGGATGCACTGCTCCCGCAGGGCGTTCCGCTCGTCGCGGGAGAGCCTGAGCCAGGCGGGGCTGAAGGCGTAGCTGAGAACGATGGTGTAGCGCATGGGAAGAATCTCCCGGATGCCCGGGCCCAACGGGGCGCGGAACGCTGCCGGGATTGCGCCAGACGATGGCGCATCAGCGACACCGCCTCGCCGCACTGCCTTCGCCGACGCCGGGGTCGGCGCGCAGCCGGGCGCGGAGCCCCGTATGGTGCAGCTCACAAAGTGAGTGGCTCGGGCCTTTGAGGGAAGAAGCGACCGCGGGCGGTCCGAGGGAGCACCGTCCGCGATCATGGCGCGGTCGACACGTCTCACCATGCGATATCGGCATGGCTGATTCCGACCGCTCGTTAGACTGAGCCGACCGCATTACACAGAGCTGCGAGGAGCGCACGTGGGCCTTGTCGTGCAGAAGTACGGAGGCTCCTCCGTTGCCGATGCCGAAGGCATCAAGCGGGTTGCCAAGCGAATCGTGGAAGCCAAGAAGAACGGCCACCAGGTGGTCGTCGTGGTTTCCGCGATGGGTGACACGACGGACGAGTTGATCGATCTCGCCGAGCAGGTTTCGCCGATGCCTGCCGGTCGTGAGTTCGACATGCTGCTGACCGCCGGAGAGCGGATCTCCATGGCGCTGCTGGCGATGGCGATCAAAAACCTCGGCCACGAGGCGCAGTCCTTCACGGGCAGCCAGGCCGGTGTCATCACGGACG
The DNA here is from genome assembly GCF_042657885.1 of Streptomyces aureoversilis. Classification (NCBI taxonomy): domain Bacteria; kingdom Bacillati; phylum Actinomycetota; class Actinomycetes; order Kitasatosporales; family Streptomycetaceae; genus Streptomyces; species Streptomyces aureoversilis. Next base: position 175,678 of record NZ_JBHSKJ010000005.1, on the reverse strand, counting down.
CGGTCCACGGCAAGGCGCGCATCATCGACGTCACGCCGGGCCGCATCCAGCAGTCCGTGGACTCCGGCAACATCGCGATCGTGGCCGGCTTCCAGGGCGTGTCCCAGGACAGCAAGGACATCACGACCCTGGGCCGCGGCGGCTCGGACACCACCGCCGTCGCCCTGGCCGCCGCGCTGAACGCCGAGGTCTGCGAGATCTACACCGATGTCGACGGGGTCTTCACGGCCGACCCGCGGGTGGTGAAGAAGGCCCGCAAGATCGACTGGATCTCGTTCGAGGACATGCTGGAGCTCGCGAGCTCCGGTTCCAAGGTGCTGCTGCACCGCTGCGTCGAGTACGCACGCCGTTACAACATCCCGATCCACGTGCGCTCGTCCTTCTCGGGGCTCCAGGGCACCTGGGTCAGCAACGAACCGCAAGGGGACCAGCCGATGGAGCAGGCGATCATCTCGGGCGTCGCGCACGACACCTCCGAGGCCAAGGTCACGGTCGTCGGTGTGCCGGACAAGCCGGGTGAGGCCGCGACGATCTTCCGGGCGATCGCGGACGCCGAGATCAACATCGACATGGTCGTGCAGAACGTCTCCGCGGCGTCCACCGGCCTGACCGACATCTCCTTCACCCTCCCGAAGACCGAGGGCCGCAAGGCCGTCGAGGCGCTGGAGCGGACGAAGGAGCGCGTGGGCTTCGACTCGCTGCGCTACGACGACCAGATCGCGAAGATCTCGCTGGTCGGCGCCGGGATGAAGACCAACCCGGGCGTCACGGCGACGTTCTTCGAGGCCCTGTCGAACGCCGGGGTGAACATCGAGCTGATCTCGACCTCCGAGATCCGCATCTCGGTCGTCACCCGCGCCGACGACGTGAACGAGGCCGTCCGGGCGGTGCACTCCGCCTTCGGCCTGGACAGCGAGAACGACGAGGCCGTCGTCTACGGAGGCACCGGGCGATGACCGCCGGCCCCGCGGCCCGTACCGCCACCCGCCCGGGTGCCGGTACGGGCCGTAAGCCGGTGCTCGCCGTCATCGGCGCCACCGGCGCCGTCGGCACGGTCCTGCTGGAGATCCTTTCGCAGCGTGCGGACGTGTGGGGCGAGATCCGTCTCGTCGCCTCCCCGCGCTCGGCCGGGCGCCGGCTCACCGTGCGCGGCGAGGAGACCGAGGTCGTCGCGCTGAGCGAAGAGGTCTTCGACGGCGTCGACGTCGCCATGTTCGACGTGCCGGACGAGGTCTCCGCCCGGTGGGCGCCCATCGCGACGGCCAAGGGCACGGTCGTCGTCGACAACTCCGCCGCCTTCCGGATGGATCCGGACGTGCCGCTGGTGGTGCCCGAGGTGAACGCGCACGCGGCGCGGGTGCGCCCGCGCGGCATCGTCGCCACGCCCAACTGCACCACGCTGTCCATGATCGTCGCGGTGGCCGCACTGCACGCCGAGTTCGGGCTCGGCGAGCTGGTCGTCTCCTCGTACCAGGCGGCGTCCGGGGCGGGCAAGGCGGGCGTGGACACGCTGCGGGCGCAGCTGGCCGCCGTGGCCGGCTCCTCCCTCGGGACGCAGCCCGGCGACGTGCGCCGGGCTGTCGGTGACGGCCTGGGCCCCTTCCCGGCCCCCCTCGCGCTGAACGTGGTGCCCTGGGCCGGCTCGCTGCGGGAGGACGGCTGGTCCTCCGAGGAGCTGAAGATCCGCGACGAGTCCCGCAAGATCCTGGGGCTGCCGGACCTGCGGGTGGCGGCGACGTGCGTACGGGTCCCCGTGATCACCACGCACTCGCTGGCCGTGCACGCGCGCTTCGAGAACGAGGTCACGGTCGGGCAGGCGCACGAGATCCTGGCGAGCGCGCCGGGGGTCGTGCTGGTGGACGACCCGGCCGAGGGGGAGTTCCCCACGCCCGCCGACGCGGTGGGCACGGACCCGACCTGGGTGGGGCGGGTGCGCCGGTCGATGGACGACCCGAAGGCGCTCGACTTCTTCGTATGCGGTGACAATCTGCGCAAGGGGGCGGCGTTGAACACGGCTCAGGTCGCCGAATGCGTGGCGGCAGAGCTGAGCACTCCCTAATCTGGAGAAGTGGTGAAGGTCTTGAAGGTCCTGTGATCAAGTCGTTGGTCCAGACCTCTTGAACTGGGCAGATGAAGTGTTCGACGATGCGCTCCCCGCCCACTGCAACCGCCGGCGGCCGGGGGGCGTCTTTGCTGCCGTCTCTCAGGGCGGCAACAGAACCGGGGCATTGAGGAAGAGCTGGTACGCATGAGGGCATATGACGCATCGTCACGCGGCGCATCGTCAGACGCGGCGCCTCGCGTGTACAACCCTGACGGGGGGAAGCGTGTCCAACAGGCGTGGCAGAGGTCATCAGCATCGCAACCGCCCCGAGGCGCGGCGGCAGCGCACTGCGTCCGCGTTCGCACCCGTCGGGCGGCATGCCGGTGATCGCTCCCTGGCCGGCCGCCCGCACCGCCGCCCAGCTCCCGCCCCAGCGGGGGGACGCTGACGAAGCAATGGCAGCGGGCACCACAGTCGATCACCTCACCGAGACCTACAGGGCCCACTACCGCTCCCTGCTCGGCCTTGCCGCGCTGCTCCTCGACGACACCGCCTCCTGCGAGGACGTGGTCCAGGAGGCCTTCATACGGGTGCACTCCGCGCGCGGCCGGGTCCGGGACCCGGAGAAGACCCTCGCTTATCTGAGGCAGACTGTCGTCAATCTGTCCCGCTCGGCGCTCCGCCGCCGCATCCTCGGGCTGAAGCTGCTCTCCAAGCCGATGCCCGACATGGCGAGCGCCGAAGAGGGAGCGTACGAACAGCTGGAGCGCGACCAATTGATCAAAGCGATGCGCGGACTGCAACGCCGGCAGCGTGAAGTCCTCGTCCTCCGCTACTTCGCCGATATGACCGAGGCCCAGGTCGCCGAGACCTTGGGTCTCTCGCTCGGCTCGGTCAAGGCGTACGGGTCGCGGGGTATCGCGGCGCTCCGCGTCGCCATGGAGGCCCCGGCATGAACCGCCCCCCCTACGACGGGCCCGGTCCCGACGACGAGCGTGGCGGCGGCATGGACGAACAGGCGCTCCGGCAGCTGCTGCAGGGCGCCGTCGAGGACATCGAGCCCGCTCCCGACGCGCTGGAGCACATCCGGCGCGCCGTGCCGGCCCGGCGCACCCGCCGCAGGCACGCCCTCGTGGGCGCCGCGGCCGCGCTGATCCTCGGCGGAACCGCCCTGCCCGCGGTCGTCCACGTCGCCACCACCGGTGACGAGGTCGAGGAGCGCCACGCCAACACGGCCAGCTCCCAGCACACCCCCGAGGAGCCGGGCGCCGAGCCCGACAGGGTGGGCGACGGCGGCGGCCGGCCCGAGGAGGGCGAGGCCCGGAACCACGACGAGAAGCGGGAGCAGCGCAAGAACGAGGGGAGCAAGGGCAACGAACCCAAGCCCGCCGCCTCCTCCCCCGCGGGCAACCTCCCCGCGCCCACGAACACCTTCGCCGCCGTCTCCCCGATCTGCGACCGCGACCAGCTCGGCAAGGGCAGCGGCTCCGTCGGCCCCGCCGACCGGGACGGCCGCGTGTACGGCGCCTTCCGCGTGGTCAACGTCTCCCGTGCCGTCTGCACGGTGGGCGGGCCCGGGACCGTCGCCGCGAGCCCGCGGGGCAGCGCCGAGAGCGGGCGCGTCTCCGTCGTCGACCACACGCCGGGCGACGCCGCGACCGGCCTGCCCGACCCCACGACCGAGCCCAGCGAGGTCATCCTCCAGCCCGGGCAGGCGTACGAGGTGAAGTTCGCCTGGATCCCGACGGCCGACGGCACGCGCAACAGTTGCGCCAAGAACACCGGCGGGGCCTCTCCGGCGCCTTCCGCGGGCGGTGGCGGCGCCAGCGCCTCCCCGGCCAGTGGCACGGCGGCTGCCCAGCAGCCGAGCGCGCCGGATTCGCCTCCGCCCACGCCGCCGCCGAGCATCGTGCTCAGCCACACCCCGGACGTCGGCGAGCCGGCCATAGCCGACGCCAAGATCGACGACGCGTGCGCCGGCACCGTCTACCGGACGGGTCCGATCGTCACCCCGAGCTGACGCCTTTCGTGATGCCTGGCGTGACGCCCGAGCCGACGGTGGCGGCGGTGCCGGTGGCGCCCCCGGCAGGGGGCGGTGACCGCCCCGGCGGGCGTGCCCGTACCGTGGTGGTGTGTATCGGTTCCTGCTGACTCCCCGCTGGTGGGCGATCAACGTCTTCACCGTGGTGGCCATCCCCTTCTGTCTCTTCATGGGCAGCTGGCAGCTCGGCCGCTTCGAAACGCGCGTCGACTCGCACCGCGAGCAGCAGACGCAGGCCGAAGACGCCGGGAAGGCCGGGGCCGAGCCCCTGCGCGACCTCCTCCCGGTGACGACGGAGACCACCGGCCGCCGGGCGACGGCCTCCGGCCGCTACGACACCGGGCACCAGCTGCTCGTGCCGGAGCGGAGCCTGGACGATCGCCGGGGCTTCTACGTGCTGACCCTGCTGCGCACCGACGACGGCAAGGCCCTCCCCGTCGTCCGGGGCTGGCTGCCCGGCGACGCGGCCTCCAAGGCGGACACCGCCGGGGTGCCCGCCCCGCCGGCCGGCCGCGTGACGGTCACCGGCGCCCTCCAGTCCTCGGAGAGCCCCGGCTCCAAGGGCGTGCACGCGAGCGGCGGCCTGCCCGAGGGCCAGGTCGGCGTGATCAGCGCCGCCTCACTGGTCAACCTCGTGCCGTACGGGGTGTACGACGCGTGGATCACCGCCACCGAGGCGGACGGGGCCATGACCCCGGTGCCCCCGGCCGCCGCCCCGAACAGCGGCCTGGACCTCAAGGCCTTCCAGAACCTCGGCTACACCGGTGAGTGGTTCGTCTTCGCCGGCTTCGTGCTGTTCATGTGGGCCAGGCTCTTCCGCCGGGAGGCGGAGGCCGCGCGCGACCTGGCCCTCGGCATCACTCCGGAGCGGGCTCCGGATGCTGCGGGGCAGACTCCGGACGGCTCGGGGCAGACTTCGGACGGCTCGGCACGGACCCCTGACGGTCCTGGGCAGACCCCTGACGGTCCTGGGCAGACTCCTGAGGGTCCTGGGCAGGACGGCCCAGATGACGCTCCGCAAAAGCGATCTCCAGCCGGAGCTGCTTGATCCGCTCCTCCACCACCAGGGAGCCGTGGCCCGCGTCGTAGCGGTAGACCTCCAGGGGGTGGCCGCGGCCCTCCAGCCGCTCCACGTAGTTCTCGATCTGCCGGATCGGGCACCGCGGGTCGTTCATGCCCGCGGAGATGTAGACCGGCGCCCGCACCTCGTCGACGTACGTCAGCGGGGAGGACGCCGCGTAGCGCTCCGGCACCTCCTCCGGGGTGCCGCCCAGCAGCGTGCGGTCCAGGGCCTTCAGGGCCTCCATCTCGTCGTGATAGGCCGTCACGTAGTCCGCCACGGGCACGCCGGCCAGGCCCAGCGCCCAGGCGTCCGGCTGGGTGCCCAGGCCGAGCAGCGTCAGGTAGCCGCCCCACGACCCGCCGGCCAGCACCAGCCGCGCGGGGTCGGCGATCCCCGCGGAGACCGTCCAGTCCCGGACCGCCGCGATGTCCTCCAGCTCGATGAGACCCACCCGGTGCTTGAGCGCGTCCGTCCAGGCGCGGCCGTAGCCTGTTGAGCCGCGGTAGTTGATCCGGACGACCGCGTAGCCGTGGTCGACCCAGGCGGCGGGGCCCGCGGCGAAGGCGTCGCTGTCGTGCCAGGTCGGGCCGCCGTGGACGTCGAAGACCGCGGGGAAGGGCCCGGTGCCCTCCGGCACCTGGATCAGGGCGTGCACCTTGCCGCCCGGCCCGTCCACCCAGACGTCCCGGACCGGCACGGACCGCGGGGCCCGGCCGACCCCGCCCGGCAGCGCGGGCGGATCCAGCACGACCTGCCCGCTCGTGGACCGCACGACCGACGGCTCGGCCGCCGAGGACCACAGGAACTCCACGCTGCCGTCCGGCCGCGGCAGGGCGCCCGACACCGTGCCCACGGGGGTGTCCAGGCGGGTCAGCGAGGAATCGGCCAGGTCGTAGCGCCACAGCTCGCTGCGGGCCTGGTGGCTGTGCTCGACGAGCAGCGCGGAGCCGTCCGGATACCAGCCGGCGTCCAGGTCGCCCGGCAGGTCGACGGCGAGGGCCGTCTCCTCGCCCGTGGCCGCGTCCCACAGCATCGGCTCCCAGCGGCCCCGCCGCTGGTGCCCCACGAGCAGCCGGGAGTCCCCGGGCACCGGCGCGAAGCCCATGACCGCCAGGCCCAGCTCCTCGGTGCCGCCGCGGGTGTCGTCCAGCTCGGCGACGGTGCTGCCGTCCGGGCGCACGATGCGGACGGCCGAGTGCATCGCATCGCCGTGCTCGGTGTGCTCGATCGCGATGAGCGTGCCGTCGTACGACATGCCGCCGACCCCCGCGGACTCGGCGTGGCGGTAGATCTCCACGGGCTCGGCACCGGGCCGCGCCACGTGGACCGTCGACCCGCCCTCGTCCGTGGAACGGCCGACCACGGCCGTGCCGTCCCGGCCCAGGGCCAGGCCGGCCGGGTAGGAGGGCTCGAGGCCGGGCACGGCGGGCTCGTCGGCCCCGCCGTGGAAGGGCTGGCGCATCCACACGCCGAACTCGTCCCCGTCCTTGTCGGCGAACCACCAGATCCACTCGCCGTCGGGCGGCAGCACCCCGCCCGTCGTGCCGTTCGGCCGGTCGGTCACCTGGCGCTGCGTGCCCGTGGCGCGGTCCCACGCGTACACCTCGAAGGTGCCCGTCACGTTGGACACGAACAGCGCGCGGTCGGGGGCGTCCTTCGCCCATCTCGGCAGCCCGACGCGCGGCGCCCGGAAGCGCTTCTCCCAATCCGGCACGGTCGCTGCCGCATCCGGCACGGTCGCTGCGCCCGGCTCGGCCGCCGCCGCATCCGGCACCGCCGCCGTGCCCTGGGGGGCGACGGCGGGCCCCTCGTCCTTCTGCCCGGACCTCTGCTCGGACCCGTTGCTCTCAGTCATGGCCCCATTCTGCGACGGAGCGGGGACATCGCGCCGAGGGCGGCCGCAGCCTGTGGATAACTCCGTTGCGGACGGGTCCCTTCCGCCCGGGCGCGGGCTCAGGACCGGTCGCCCGGCACCGGGCGCAGGCCCAGCCGGTCGGCCGTGTCGTCGTCGAAGTCCTCCAGGAACCCGGCGAGCGTGTCGGCGAGGTGGTTCATGCCCCGCGCCCCGAACAGCACCGGCTGGTAGCCCGAGACCCGGTAGGGCGTGGCGACCATGGCCCGGACGTCCAGCTCCCGGACCTCGCACGAGCCCAGCCGCTCCAGCTCCCCGTACGAGGACAGCAGCGCCGCACCGTAGGCCTTGACGCCGCCCGAGCCGGAACCCGCTCCCGCCCCGGCTTCGGCCCCCTTCTCCCCCATCACGCCGAACTCCAGCGTGAACCAGTACACGCGGCTGATGACGTCGAGGGCCTCGGGCGTGGTCAGCCGCGTCGCCGTGCGGCCGAACATGCGGTAGAGCTCGGCGAAGCCGGGCGACGCCAGGTGGATGCCGTGGCCGAACACGTCGTGGATCACATCCGGTTCGGGCGTGTACAGCGGCACCGACGGATGGCGGACGAACTGCACGGCGTGGAAGTAGCCGCGCTCCATCGACCCGAGGAAGCGCCGGTTCTCCACGAACCCGCCCGCGAGCGTGAACTCGAACCCCGTGAGCGGCTTCAGCCGTGCCCCGACCTCCGCGTGCTGCGGTACGTGGTCGGCCGGCACGGGGGCCGCCTCCGCGGCGTCCAGCACCTCCCGGCAGGCGTGCGCCCGGTGCGCCCTGCCCAGCGCGCCGTGGACCGTGCGCCACGTCGCGTGCTCGTCCTCGGTGTAGTCCACCGTCGGCGACGGGTCGCCGACACGGTGCCCGCGGGCCAGCTCCACCAGGGTTTTCCGCCGCTGCAGGTACCGGCTGTCGCACCGCCCCGGGTGCTGCGCCGCCGGGCCGAGCCTGCCTCCCGGCGTCACCGGCGTGCGTGACCAGAGTTGACTCATGGAACACAGGGTGCCCAGGGGAGAGCAGAGGGTAACCTCCTCCGCTCGGGTGGGGCCCTGAGATGCGGCGGAGCCCTACCGGTGCCAGCGTGGACAGTGGGCCCAGGTGTGTGCTCTGCGCTCTGGTACAGGAGGTTTGCCATGACGACCAAAACGGCGTGGAACGCCCAGATCGACATCACCGAAGAGGGCCGTAAGGTCACCGCCGATGCCACGCTGATCGGCAAGGGCGGGGAGCGGCAGCTGGTGGGTCATGGCGTCGCCCGGTGCAATCCGGCCGACCAGAACGACCCCGCCATAGGCGACGAACTCGCGGCGGCCCGCGCCCTTTCCGACCTCACCAACAAGCTGCTCGACAACGCGGCCCGCGACATCGAGTCGCACACCCACCAGCCGGTCAAGGGATCGCTCGGCTAGCCCCTGAACCCGGACCGGGCGCTTCGAATCCGGACGTTTCGAATCCGGACGCTTCCCGAATCCAGGCGCTTCCCGAACCCGGATGTTCCCGAACCCGGCCTCCCGGCCGTAGAAACCCGCCCCGGCTCCGCACCGGGGCGGGTTTCTGGATACCGTGACGAAAGGCGGCTCAAGTCCGCACCCGAATTGTCGGCAGTGCGAGGTGAATTGAGAGGCCGTCCGCCCCTGCAGCAGCGTCCGTCCTGGACGTCCGCCGACTCGCCAACTCGTAGGCTCGGGCGGATGAAGCCTTCACCTGCCTCATCAGTGCGCGAGTTCCACCTCGCCTTCGGGCTCGATGCACGTACGATCCCCACAGAGGTCCCCGCCGATCTGGCCGCCCACCGCCAGGAATTGCTGGCCGAAGAGGTGGCCGAAGTCGCCGAGGTCGCCGTCGAAGGCCCGCTCGACAAGCTCGCGCACGAGCTGGCCGACGTCGTCTACGTCGCCTACGGCACGGCCCTCGTGCACGGCATCGACCTGGACGCGGTGATCGCAGAGATCCACCGTTCGAACATGACCAAGCTGGGCCCCGACGGCCAGGCGTCCCGCCGGGCCGACGGAAAGGTGCTCAAGGGAGAGCACTACCGGGCACCGGACGTGTCCGCGGTCCTGCGCAGCCAGGGCTGGCCGGACCGGTCCGGGGGATGACGTCGGCCTGACGCCGTCCTGAGCCGGCCCGGACCCGCACCCCATCACGTACACACGCAACGCACGCCCGTACACCCGCACATACACCCGCACGTACACCAGCCGCTCACAGCGAAGTGACCGGCCGCCCGACCCCGGGCGGCCGGTCGTTTTCGTGGCGCACCGCGCCCGCCCCGGCCCCCTGTCAGGACCAAACGGCCCGACGGGGGTGACGACAAGTCGCCGACGACTTCTCGCCATGGACATCTCATGGTCAACAAGGTCCTACCCGGGCAGAGTTGGACGCAGGGAGTGGCGGCCCGGCCTGCCACCGCGAGACCCCCTTCCCCCGAGCGCCCCAAGGAAAAGGCTCCGGAAAGTTGTCGGGGTGCCGTCGTTTCCCGTGCCCACCCGCGGAAATACGAGGCGATCAATCAATGATCTATCAGAGCACGCACGAGATGATCCTGGACGACGTCTTCCTCGACCTGTCCGGTTTCATTTCGGGGGTCGATGTCCTGCTCAAGCTGGAGGGCTTCAATCCGGCCGGATCCATCAAGATGAAGGCCGCGGTCGGCCTTCTCGAGGACGCGGAGAGCCGCGGGGTCCTGCGCCCCGGAGGCCACGTCATCGAATCCTCCTCCGGCAATCTGGGAATTGCGCTGAGCTCGGTGTGCGCGGCCCGCGGCTACCGCTTCACCTGTGTCGTCGACCCCAACACGTCCGCCCTCAGCATCGCGCTGATGAAGGCCTTCGGCGCACAGGTCGTCTCGGTCGACCAGCGGGACGCCAACGGCGGCTTCCTGCAGTCCCGCATCGACTACATCCACCGGCGGCTCGCCGAGGACCCCGGACTGGTCTGGCCCAACCAGTACGCGAACCCCGCCAACCCCAAGGCGCACTACGAGCGCACGGCGGCCGCCATCGTCAAGCAGGGGCTGGACGTCGACTACCTCTTCGTCGGCGCCGGGACCACCGGGACGCTGATGGGCTGCGTCGCGTACTTCCGGGAGCACTCCCCGCACACCCGCGTGATCGCCGTCGACACCGTCGGCTCGGTCACCTTCGGGAACCCGCCCGGCAGGCGGTACATACCGGGGCTGGGCACCAGCCGCCGGCCCGAGATCTTCGACCCGGAGCAGATCGAGCACACCGTCATGGTCCCCGAGGCCGAGGCCGTGCGCATGTGCCGCCGCCTCGCCGCCCAGCGGGGCATCGTGGCGGGCGGCTCGACGGGGTCGGTGCTGGCCGCCGTCGAAAGCCGGCGGGACGAGATCCCCTCAGGCGCCCGCGTCGTGGCCATCGCGCCCGACTTCGGCGACCGGTACCTCAGCACCATCTACGACGACACATGGGTCCAGGAACGGTTCGGCGCCGACGTCACGGTGCCGAATCAGCGCGGTCACTCTGCCACCACACCGAATCCGATTCCCGGCACCGGCGTGCCGGCCCTGAAGGGATAACAATGTTCGAGTTCAGCGTCATCGGCGGAAAGACCGCCCGCGACATCATCGGCCGCACGCGGCAGCAGATCGTCACGGAGGTGCGCGAGACCTATCTGACCCACCACGCGGGCGAGTCGGTCAACCCCAACAGCTACTTCCTGCGCTTCCCCGACAAGCCCGACAGCCGCATCATCGCCCTGCCCGCCTACCTGGGCGGCAAGACGGACGTGGCCGGCATCAAGTGGATCAGCAGCTTCCCCGGCAACATCGACAAGAGCTTCCCGCGCGCCTCGGCCGCCCTGCTGCTCAACGACTACGAGACCGGCTACCCCTTCGCCTGCCTCGAGGCCTCCCAGATCAGCGCCGCCCGCACCGCCGCCTCCGCGGTCCTGGCCGCGGAGCAGCTGACCGGCGGGCGCACCGCCCGGCGGCTGACCATCGTCGGCGCCGGCATCATCGCCCGCAACATCCTGGAGTTCTTCACCGCCCAGGAGTGGGCCGTGGAGGAGCTGGTCATCCACGACCGGCTGCCCGAGTACAGCAAGGCCTTCGCCGAGTACGCCGGCTCGTCCCTGGGCTACCGGACCACGACCGAGGACGACCTGACGGCCGCCCTGACCGGCTCCGACCTGATCGTCTTCGCCACGACGGCCGGCGAGCCCTACGTCACCGACGCCGCCACCTTCACCGCCGGCCAGGTCGTGCTGAACGTCTCGCTGCGCGACATCGGCCCGGAGATCATCCTCGGTGCGCAGAACATCCTCGACGACATCGGCCACTGCATGACGGCCAACACCTCCCCGCACCTGGCCGAGCAGAAGTACGGGCACCGCGACTTCATCGACGGCACGCTCGCGGAGGTCATCCTCGGCGACGTCGAGCCCGACCGCGACCGTCCGGTGATCTTCTCCCCGTTCGGTCTGGGCGTCCTCGACCTGGCCGTCGGCATGCACGTCTACCGCACGGCGCGGGAGAGCGGCGAGACCGTCGACGTCCCGGACTTCTTCGGCGAGACGCGGCGGTGGTGACGATGACGCTGCCGTCCTCTTCTCCTTCCTCTTCTTCTTCCTCACTCTCTTCTTCTGCTTCCACGGTGACTTCGCCTCTGCCGACCATGTCCACGTCGTCCACGTCGTCCACGTTGTCCACGTCGTCTGGGTTGTCCACGTCGCCCTCCGCCCCCGCTGCCACGGCCCTCGGCGCCTGCATCATCGGCTTCGGCTCCCGCGGCCTCGGCGTCCTGGAGCGGATCGTCACGCTCACCTCGGCCCCCGCATGGGGCGAGCGGCCGTTCACGGTCGACGTCGTCGACCCGCTGTGCGACGCCACGGGCATCCACGACCCGGCCCAGCCCGACTACCTGTTGCTCAACACCACCTGCAACCAGGTCTCGCCGTTCCCGGAGGAGGCCACCGTCGGCGACACCGTCGGCGACCGCGGACCCACCCTCTACGAGTGGGTCCGCGAGCGGGGGCTCCGGCTGGCCGAGGACGGGTACACGCTCGGCCCCGTAGGCCGCGAGATACGCGAGGACGACTACCTTCCCCGCCGCATACTCGGCGAGTACCTCTCCTGGTTCCTGCGGCGGGTCGTGGACCGCGCCCCCGACCACCTGGAGATCCGCTTCCACACGGGCGAGGCCACCGAGCTGACCGTCCTGCCCGACGGCAACCGCCGCATCGTCCTCGACGACGGCGGTGTGCTGACGGCGCCGTTCGTCTTCCTCACCACAGGCCACACCCCGCCGCCCGCCCCGCCCGCGCCGGAGCAGTCGCCAGGGGAGCACCGCAGGGTCCGGGACATCTACCCGCCGAAGAGCCGCTTCGCGGACATCCTGCCCGGACAGACCGTCGCCCTCGGAGGCACGGGACTGTCCGGCATGGACGCCCTCGCCGCGCTCACCCTCGGCCGCGGCGGCCGCTACACCACCGTCGACGGGACCCTGCAGTACGTCCCCAGCGGCTCGGAGCCCAGCATCCTGCTGTACTCCCGCACCGGCCTGCCGTTCCGCGCCCGCCCCAGGGCCAACCGCCAGGGTCCGCTGTACGAGTCACTGGTGCTCACCCCGGAGTCCGTCGACCGCCTGCGGGCCGACGCGCCGGGGGAGGGCATGAGCCTCCACGGCGACCTGCTGCCGCTGGTCCGCACCGAGATGCGCGTCGCGTTCCACCTGCGCTGCGCCGGGCTGCTCGGCGGCGACGAGGCCGAGACGCGGACGGCCGCCACCCTGCGCGAGGCCCTCGCGGCGGGACGGCTGGAGACCGAGCTGGACCGGCTGGACGACGCGCACCGGGAGGACTTCGGCGTCCTGGACCCCGAGGCGCTGCTCTTCCCCGAGACGGGCGAACTCCCCGACAGCGGCGCCTACCAGGACTGGTACGCCGGGCGCATCGCCGCCGACCTGGAGCAGGCGGAGCTGGGCCTGTCCGGCAGCCCGCTCAAGGCGGCGCTGGAAGTGCTGCGCGACCGGCGCGAACTGCTCCGCCGCGCCGTGGACTTCGCGGGCCTGGACGAGAAGTCCCACGAGGAGTTCTACGGTTCCTTCACCGCCGTCCTCAACCGGTCGGTGACCGGACCGCAGCTGGACCGCCACCAGGAGCTGCTCGCCCTGCTCCGGGCCGGCGCCGTCGCCGTCCCCTTCGGCCCCGAGCCGGAACTCGCCTGGGACGCGCAGGAGGAGCGCTGGAGGCTGTCCTCCACGCGGCTGGACACGCCGTACTCCGCCACCGCCGACTGGCTGGTCCACGCCACCTCCGGCCAGCCCGACGTCGAGCGCACCGGCAGCCCGCTGCTCGCGGACCTGGTCCGCAACGGCGCCATCCGCAGGCACCGCCCCGCCGTTGCCAGCAGCAGGGGCGTCGACCTCACCCGCGACCTGCACCCGGTCGGCCGCGACGGCGAGACGGACGAGCGCATGTGGGTGCTCGGCCCGCTGTCCGAAGGCACCACCTTCTACAACCACTACGTGCCGTCGCCGGGCGGCTTCTCACGGGCCCTGATGGACGCCCACCGCAGTGTCACCGCCATGCTCGAAGCAGCGCAGCGCCTGTCCGAACTGCCCCTGACGACTGCAGAGATGGCATCTGCAAAGGTGGCCACGTGAACGCTGCTCTCGCAACCCTCCCCATCCTCGTCACGCTGGGGCTCCTCGCCCTGGGCGTGCGTGCCCTGTACGCAAGCCTGGCGGCCCTGGCGACCGCTCTCGTCATCACGGCCACCTCGTTCCGCACCCCCCTGGGCGACCTCGGCGACGCCCAGCTGCACATGCTGCCGACCATCGTCGAACTGGGCGCGATCCTCTTCGGAGGCATCCTGCTCAGCGAGCTGATGACCCGCACCGGCGCCCAGTCCCGCATGGGCAACTGGATAGGCAGCGCCTGCAGTTCCCCCAGCCGCGCGGTGCTGCTGGTGATGCTCGGCGTGACGCCGTTCGCGGAGTCGCTCACCGGCTTCGGCATCGGCGTCATCGTGGCCATCCCGCTCCTGCGCCAGCTCGGCCTGCCACCGGCGAAGGCCGCCGTGGTCGGCCTGCTGGGCCTGGTCACCGTGCCGTGGGGCTCCCTGGCCCCGGGCAGCCTCGTCGCCGCCGAACTCGGCGACGTCGACTTCCAGCAGCTGGGCATCGACTCCGCCCTGCTGTCCGCGCCCGTCTTCCTCATCTGCGGTGCCGCGACGCTGGTCGTCGCCCTCGGCGTGCGCCGGGCGCTGGCCTCGGCCGGCGACCTGCTGCTGGCCGTGGCAGCGCTCTGGGGCACCGTCTGGGCCGTCAACACCTTCATCGGCGTGCCGCTGGCCGGCGTCCTCGGCGGACTCGTCACCATGGTCGTCCTGCTGGTGGTCTCCCGGATGCTGGAGCGGGACGGCGCGGAGGGCAAGCGCGAGCCCATCGGCCGCACGCTCTCCCCGTACGCCTTCCTCGTCGCCGGCCTCCTGGTGAGCCGGCTGATCCTGGAGTCGGCGGGCGTCAAGGAAGGCTGGTGGACGGTCGTCGCCGGCCCCGGCGGCTGGCTCCTGGTGACCGCCGCCCTCACGCCGAAACTGCTCGGCGCCGGGGAACCCGTCCTGGGCACCGCCGCCGTCGCCGCCCTCGGCCGCTGGTGGCAGGTGACCCTGACGACCGTCGTCTTCCTCACCCTGGGCACCGTGCTCACCGTGACCGGCATGAGCCGGGAGCTCGCCGAGGCCTGCGCCACGATCGGCTCCTCCTACCTCGTGCTCGCCCCCTGGATCGGCGCCGTCGGCGGCTTCCTCGCCGGCTCCAACACCGGTGCCAACGCGATGTTCGCCGCCAGCCAGGCCAACACCGCCGAGGCGCTCGGCTACTCCACCGGGCACCTCGTCGCCGTGCAGAACGTCAGCGCGGCCCTGGCCTCGGGCGCCTCCAGCGCCCGCGTGGTCCTGGCCGCACAGCTGGCGCAGAACGCCCCGGGCCCGGCGGCGCCGCCCAAGGCACCGCAGCCCGCCGGAACGTCCGCACCGTCGTCCTCGCCTTCGGGAACGGCGACCGGGACGATCACCACCCCCGTGGTGCAGACGGCCGCGAACGCGGACACGGAGAGGGAAGCCGACCGCCCCGTGGACACCCGATGGGTCCTGCGCACGGTGCTCTCCGTGCACGCCCTCGTGTTCCTCACGACGGGAGCCATCGCAGTCATCTGGCAGTGAGACCCGAGAGAACCCGACAGAAAGAACGGTCATGACCCACCCCGTTGTGCTGATAGCCGACCAGCTCTCACCCGCAGCAGTCGACGCCCTGGGCGAAGGGGTCGAGATCCGCCACTGCGACGGTACGGACCGCGCCGCCCTCCTGGCGGCCGTCCCGGACGCCGACGCCCTGCTCGTCCGCAGCGGCACCCGCGCCGACGCCGAGGTCATCGCGGCCGGAACCCGTCTCAAGGTCATCGGCCGGGCGGGCGTCGGCCTCGACAACGTCGACGTCGGCGCGGCGACCCGCGCCGGCGTCCTCGTGGTCAACACGCCCACCGCCAACATCGTCAGCGCCGCCGAGCTGACCTGCGCCCTGCTCCTGGCGGCCGCCCGCAACGTCCCGCAGGCCGGCCACTCCCTGAAGCAGGGCTCCTGGGAGCGCAGCCGCTTCACGGGCACCGAGCTCTCGGGCAAGGTGCTCGGCATCGTGGGCCTGGGCCGCATCGGCGCGCTGGTGGCCGAGCGGATGGCGGCGTTCGGCATGGAGATCATCGCCTACGACCCCTACGTGACACCCGCGCGCGCCACGGAGCTCGGCATCGGGACGGCCGGCCTCGACGACCTCCTCACCCGCGCCGACTTCGTCACCGTCCACCTGCCCAGGACGCCCGAGACGATCGGCCTCATCGGCAAGGAGGAACTGGCGAAGGCCAAGCCCACCGCGTACTTCGTCAACGTCGCCCGCGGCGGGATCATCGACGAGACCGCCCTGGCCGACGCCCTCCGCGCCGGCCGCATCGCGGGCGCGGCCCTGGACGTCTTCGAGACCGAGCCCCCCGTGGACTCCCCCCTCCTCGCCCTGGACAACGTGGTGGCCACCCCCCACCTGGGCGCCTCCACCCACGAGGCCCAGGAGAAGGCGGGAACCCAGGTGGCAAGATCAGTGATCCAGGCCCTGACGGGCACCCCGGTCCCGGACGCGGTCAACGCTCCGGAACCCCGCCCCTTCGCGGCCGTGGGCAGCTGAGACCGGGATACGCAGGCACGACGGGTGGGGCCGCTCTCCTTATAGGAGGAGAGCGGCCCCACCCGCCGTACGGCGAATGTGCCCCGGATCACCGCCCATGCGGTCCATGCAGTCCGGGCATGCCAAAAACAGGTCAGGCCTGGTTTCTCTCAGAGAGAGAAACCAGGCCTGACCTGCTGTTTCCGAAGTCGGGGTGGCGGGATTTGAACCCACGACCTCTTCGTCCCGAACGAAGCGCGCTGCCAAGCTGCGCTACACCCCGATGCTCTCCGGTTCCCTGCTTCGCAGGTCTCCGGCGCAACGAGCTCTACTTTAGCGGACCGGAGCCCAGAGGCGAAATCCGATTCCGGGGGCCGCGCAGGTGGGGCCGTATGCGGTCGAGGAGGACCAGGGTGAGGGCCAGTCCGTAGAAGGCCAGGCCGAAGACCACGGCGTTGATGGCGATCCCGTCGTAGCCGTGGAGGTCGATGTCCAGGAAGGGGTACGGGTAGCGGCCGTCGGTGCCGGGGGCGAGGAGGGCGCCTCGGACCAGGGCGAAGGGGAGGTAGAGGAGGGGGTAGACCAGCCACTGCCAGGCGTGGCGCAGCAGGAAGCCGCCGGGCGCCGTGAGCACGAGCCAGTCGAGGGCGGCCGCGAGCGGGGTCACGGTGTGGAGGAGCTGGTTGGCGACCGATTCCAGAGGCGTGCGCTCGCTGGTCATGGAGAAGCCGCTGGAGTCGTTCGAGAGCACGAAATGGAAGACGAGGCCCGTGATGGAGATGAAGAGCAGCGCCGCGCCCGTGATGCGTGGGGGGAGGGCGGGGCGCGCGGTCCAGGCACGGTGGGCGGCCCAGGCGAAGGAGACCGCCACCAGGACGTTGGACTGGATCGTGAAGTAGCTGAAGAGCCGGCCCAGGTCGTCGGAGTCGATCGAGTCCAGGACGATGCCGGTGAGCGCGGCCAGAGCCACGAGCGCGCGGAAGGCCGCCGCGAAGGGGCGGCGGCCGGCCGGGACGATCGCGGACGCGGGAGCGCCCACCGCGCTGGGCGCGCCGCGCCGGGTGGTGGAGGGGGTCGTTTCGGGCATTCCCCCACCGTACGGGTGGGCTCCGGAATCCCGTCGGGCGCAGATCCCCCGACCCGGGCCCGCGCGGCTCAGTCGCGGGCGACGAGGGTGAGGAGGGTGGCCTCCGGGGGGCAGGCGAAGCGGACCGGGGTGTAGCGGTTCGTGCCGCAGCCTGCGGAAACGTGCAGGTAGGAGCGGTGGCCGCCGGCCTTGTGGGTGGAGAGGCCCTTGACCCGCTCGGGGTCGATGTCGCAGTTGGTGACCAGTGCCCCGTAGAAGGGGATGCACAGCTGGCCGCCGTGCGTGTGCCCGGCGAGGATCAGCGGATAGCGGTCGGCGGTGAAGGCGTCGAGCACCCGCAGGTAGGGGGCGTGGACGACGGCCATGGAGAAGTCGGCGTCCTCGCGGGGGCCGCCGGTCACCTCCGCGTACCGGTCGCGCTTGATGTGCGGGTCGTCGAGGCCGGTGAGGGCGATGTCGTAGCCGGCGACCTTGAGGGCGCCGCGGGTGTTGGTGAGGTTCACCCAGCCCGCCGAGTCGAAGCCGTCGCGCAGCTCTTCCCAGGGGTTGTGGATCGCGCCGACCACCGGGGCGTTGCCGTTCAGGCCGTGCTTGCCGCTCGCCCGCTCCAGCAGATAGCGGGCGGGGTTGCGCAGCTTGGGGCCGTAGTAGTCGTTCGAGCCGAAGACGTAGGCGCCCGGGAACTCCATCAGCGGGCCCAGGGCGTCCAGCGTCTCGGGCACGCCCTCCGGGTCGGAGAGGTTGTCGCCGGTGTTGATCACGAAGTCCGGGCGGAGCCCGGCGAGGGACTGCAGCCAGCGCTGCTTCTTGCGCTGCCCGGAGACCATGTGGATGTCGGAGACCTGGAGCACCCGCAGCGGCCGCATCCCGGCCGGCAGCACGGGCACCGTCACCCGCCGCAGCCGGAAGGACCGGACCTCGAAGCCGGCGGCGTAGGCGAGGCCGGCTGCGCCGACCGCCGCGATTCCCAGGGGTACTCCGTATCGAGCGCGCATGGGGTACATGGTCGCAGACCGCCGGCCTCACCCCGTCACGGGCTGTGGATATCTCCCGGACGGCTCGGACCGGCGCCCGGGCCGGACCTGGCCCGGCCCGGGCCGGTGCCGCGGGCCGCATCGGTGGCCGTGTCCCGAACCGATGTCGCGGGCGCCCCGCGGGAGTTGTCGCCGCCCCGCCGCCCCACGGCGTTAATGCGGGGCGCCATCCCCCGCCGAATGCGAAGATTGCGGCATGACCACGCTCAAGTCCACGCTGCACGACGACCTCACCGCCGCCATCAAGGCGCGTGACGAGCTGCGCTCCTCCACCCTCCGCCTCACCCTCTCCGCCGTCGCCTACGAGGAGACCGCGGGCAAGTCCGCCCGTG
Source organism: Streptomyces aureoversilis (assembly GCF_042657885.1). Taxonomy (NCBI): domain Bacteria; kingdom Bacillati; phylum Actinomycetota; class Actinomycetes; order Kitasatosporales; family Streptomycetaceae; genus Streptomyces; species Streptomyces aureoversilis. The sequence goes on along the minus strand of NZ_JBHSKJ010000005.1, from coordinate 157,016 downwards.
AGCTCTCCGACGACGAGGTGCTGAAGGTGATCACCCGCGAGGCGAAGAAGCGCCGCGAGGCCGCGGACGCGTTCGACAAGGGCGGCCGCCCCGAGCAGGCCGAGCGGGAGCGCGCGGAGGGCGAGGTGCTCGCCGCCTACCTGCCGAAGCAGCTGTCGGACGAGGAGCTCGCCGCGATCGTCGCCGAGGCCGTGGCCGAGGCCAAGGCCGGCGGTGCCGAGGGGCCGAAGGCCATGGGCGCCGTCATGAAGATCGTGAACCCCAAGGTCGCCGGCCGTGCCGAGGGCAGCCGCGTCGCCACGGAGGTCAAGCGGCTCCTCGCGGGCTGACCGCCGTACCTCTGCACGGACACATGGAAGGGGCGCCCGGACCGATTCGGTCCGGGCGCCCCTTCTCCATTCGCTCACCAGCTGCGGATCACCGGGCATTCGGGCACCGCCTCAGCGGCCGCCGTCCTGGCCCGTCCCCGGCTGGCTGTTCCGCCCGGTGATGCCACCGGTCTTGCCGGTGCCGCCCGGCTTGCCGTTCCCGCCGCCCTGCTTGTTGCCGCCGGTGCCCGGCTTGTTCTTGCGCCCGCTGCCGGTGTTGCCGCCCTTGCCGGAGTCGCCGCGCTCGCCGCCGCCGACCGCCACGGTGTCGAAGGTCGGGGCCTCCTTGCCCTCCAGGGCGCCCGCCATGGCGTCGCGCCAGATCGGGCCGGGGGTGTCGCCGCCGTAGACCTTGTCGTGGTACTGGCCGCCGATGGTGATGTTCTCCATCTCGACGTCCTTGCCCGGGCCGCCGACCCAGACCGCACCGGCCATGTTGGGCGTGTAGCCGACGAACCAGGCGGCCTTGCGGCCGTCCGTCGTACCGGTCTTGCCCGCGCTGTCGCGCCCGTCCAGACCGGCCTCCTTGCCCGTACCGTCCTCGACGACGCCCTTGAGGAGCGTGTTGACCGTGTCGGCGGTCTGCTCGGACATGGCGCGCGAGCACTTGCTCTTCGGGACCGGCAGGCTCTTGCCGTTCGGGCCGGTGGCCGCGTTGATCAGGACGGGCGTGCAGTACGTGCCGCCGTTGGCGAAGGCCGCGTAGGCGGCGGCCATGGTGAGCGGGGACATGCCCTGCGTGCCGAGCGCGATCGAGGGCACCTGGTCCATGTCGGCGCCGGAGGCCGGCTCGAGGCCGAGCTTCGCGGCCATCTTCGTCACCGGGCAGGTACCGATGTCACCGATCATCTGGATGAAGTAGGTGTTGACCGACTTGGCGGTCGCCTCCCGCATCCCGTACGGGCCGACCTCGCTGCGGTTCTCGTTGCTGACGGTCTCGCCGCCGGAGTTCTTCCAGGTGCCCGAGCACGTGTCCACGGAGTCCGGGTAGGGCATCTGGTACGGCGACGAGTACGACTTGTTGGGCGAGATGCCCTCCTCCAGGGCTGCCGCCGCCAGGATCGGCTTGAAGGTGGAGCCGGTCTGGAAGCCGAAGTTCGACCCGCCCCGGTTCTTGTCGGCCGAGAGGTTGATCTGCGTCTGGTGATCGCCGAAGCCGTACGGGCGGGACTGGCCCATGCCGAGCACCTTGCCGGTGCCGGGCTGCACGATCGAGATCGCGGTGGCCACCGGGTCGGACTGGTAGACGTGGTCGGTGATCGACTTCTGGACGGACTTCTGCGTCTGCGGGTCGAGGGTGGTGCGGATCGTCATGCCGCCCTCGTTCCAGCGCTTGGCCCGCGCCTCCTTGGTCTTGCCGAAGGCCGGGTCCTTGAGGAAGACCTCGCGGACGTAGTCGCAGAAGAAGCCGGCGCCGTTCACGGCGGTGATGCAGCCGCTCTTGGGCCGGGTGACCTTGAGCTTGAGGGGCTCGGCCTTGGCGGCCGCGGCCTCCTGTGGGGTCACGACCTTGAGCTCGGCCATGCGCTGCAGCACGGTGTTGCGGCGCTTGGTCGCCTCGTTCGGGGCGTTCACGGGGTCGTAGCGGCTCGGCGACTGCACGATGCCGGCCAGCATCGCCGACTCGGCCAGGGTGAGGTCCTTCGCGCGCTTGCTGAAGTAGCGCTGGGAGGCGGCCTCGACGCCGTAGGACTGCTGCCCGAAGAAGGTGATGTTCAGGTAGTTGTTGAGGATCCGGTCCTTGCCGAGCTCCTTCTCCACCTGGATGGCGTACTTCAGCTCCTTGACCTTGCGGCCGAGGGTCTGCTGGGTGGCCACGGCGACCTTGTCGGGGTCGTCGCCGGCCTCCTCCACGAAGATGTTCTTGATGTACTGCTGGGTGAGCGTGGAGGCGCCCTCGGAGACGCCGCCCGACTGCGCGTTCTTGTTCAGCGCCCGGAGCACGCCCTTGAGGTCGATCGCGCCGTGCTCGTAGAACCGCGCGTCCTCGATGGCGACGATCGCCTTCCGCATGTACGGGGAGATCTCGTTCAGCGGTACGACCGTACGGTCTCTGGAGTAGACCTTGGCGATTTCACCGCCCTCGGCGTCCAGGATTGTGGTGCGCTGGCTGAGCGGTGGGGTCTTCATACTGGCCGGGATCTCGTCGAACCCCTCGACCGACTCCTTGGCCACTAGGCCGAATGCCCCGACGGCAGGCAGGGCCAGGCCCGCCAGAACCGCTCCGGAGAGCACGCTGACACCGAGGAATTTGGCGGCCATCCGGGTCCTGTTGGACCCCTCGCCCGAGCGCTTCTTACCCATGGAGGGAAGCCTACGTTCTCATTCGGCGGACAGACGCCCGTGTGTTCGCCTACGCTGTTTCACGCCAGTCACTGCGGTGTGATTCGGCATCATCTCCGCTCTCACTCTTGTGGGTGATGAGAGGTGTCCGTATTGCCGTCGGTGTCACCCTCTGGGTTATGCGACCCGGGTGACCTGCCCCGATATGACGAGTTGGTCGGTAATGTCGTCCGCTCACTCCGTTGGGTGATCTGCCGCGTACGCATAGTCCGTTCGGGCCATCCAAGATTGGGCCCGAAGGGGGTGTTGCCCCCTGCCCGCCTTCCGTAACGTCCTCAACTGGCAACGGTGAATATGCCGCTGCCGCCGTGGGGGAGCCCCGATTCGGGAGAGGACGGCGCCAGCATGGGCTGGGTAACCGACTGGAGTGCGCAGGCAGCCTGCCGCACTACCGATCCGGATGAACTATTCGTTCAGGGCGCTGCACAGAACAGGGCCAAGGCGGTATGCACCGGGTGCCCGGTGCGCACGGAGTGTCTGGCGGATGCGCTGGACAACCGCGTCGAGTTCGGCGTGTGGGGCGGGATGACCGAGCGCGAGCGCAGGGCGCTGCTGCGGCGCAGGCCGACGGTCACCTCCTGGCGCAGGCTCCTGGAGACCGCCCGCACGGAATACGAGCGCGGGGCGGGCATCCTGTCCCTCGGCGACGACGAGTACGGCGACTACGCCGCCGTCGGGTAGTCCTCGGCCGGACGGCGGACCTTTCCGCAGACGCAGGGCATCCGCAGCCCGCACGTGAGGGGCATCTGCAGCGCTCGGCTCACTCCGCGTCGACGGTGCTCGCTTCGGCGCCCGACGGGCCCGTAGAGGCGCCCTCGGAGGCATCCACGGAGGCGGTGGCGGCAGGCTGGACGGCGAGGCGCTCGCCGATCTCCCGCAGTCCCGCCAGGTCGTGCACATCACCGGGCAGGGCGGCCACTTCCGCCACCGCGACCTCCGGGTGCAGAGCGGTGAAGCGGTCACGCGTGCGCCGCTCGCGGGCGAGCACCTGCATGCGCTCGGCGTGCAGCCGCAGCAGACCGGCCGCGGTCCTCGAAGCGTCGTCGGCTGAAGCATCGTCGGCCGCTGAAGCCGCTGAAGCTACTGAGACCGCTGAAACTGCTGAGGCTGTGTTCGGATCTGTGCCCGGATCTGTGTCCGGATCTCCTGAGGATGCCGGCTGGGGGAGGCCGCTCTCGGGAGGGGACGGGACCGTGGGAGCGCCGGTTCCTGCGACGCGGGCGGTACGTGAGCCAGCTTGCCCGCTCTCACGATCCACAATGCCGCCGTCGGCAAGATTTTCCGATGTTCCTTCCGGGGGTGTGCCCGCAGTCGCGTCCGGGGTCGCCTCCGGCGCCTTCGCAGGCCGCTCGGGGAGCCCTTCCGCCAGGGCCTCGGCCGCGGCGAGCGCCCGGTCCGCCGGGAGCTGATCGGCCGCACTGCCGTGCACCCGGTTGAGGACGAGCCCCGCCAGCGGCATCCGTTCCGCGGCCAGCCGCTCCACGAAGTACGCCGCCTCGCGCAGCGCGTCCCGCTCCGGCGCCGCGACGACAAGGAAGGCCGTACCGGGGGCCTGCAGCAGCCGGTACGTGGCATCCGCGCGCGTGCGGAAGCCGCCGAACATGGTGTCCATGGCCGCCACGAACGTCTGCACGTCCCGCAGGAGCTGGGCCCCCATCAGCTTGTTCAGCGGCCCGCTCATCACGGACATGCCGACGCCCAGGAACTTCATCCCGGCCCGCCCGCCGAGCTTCGCCGGAGCGACCAGCAGCTTGATGAGCTTGCCGTCCAGGAACGACCCGAGGCGCCCGGGAGCGTCCAGGAAGTCGAGCGCGGAGCGGCTCGGCGGGGTGTCCACGACGATCAGGTCCCACTCGTCGCGGGAGCGCAGCTGGCCGAGCTTCTCCATGGCCATGTACTCCTGCGTGCCCGCGAAGCCGGCCGACAGGGACTGGTAGAAGGGGTTCTCGAGGATCGCCCGGGCGCGCTCCTTGTCGGAGTGGGCCTCCACGATCTCGTCGAAGGTCCGCTTCATGTCGAGCATCATGGCGTGCAGCTCGCCGCCGGCGGACGTGTCGATGCCGGGCACCCGGCGGGGCACGTTGTCGAGCTCCTCGATGCCCATCGACTGCGCCAGCCTGCGCGCCGGGTCGATCGTCAGCACGACGACCTTCCTGCCGCGCTCCGCCGCCCGCAGGCCGATGGCCGCCGCAGTGGTCGTCTTGCCGACGCCGCCGGAGCCGCAGCACACGACGATGCGCGTGCGGGGATTGTCCAGGACGGGGTCGACGGCGAGGACGGACGCGGCGTCCAGGCCCTTACGCGGGGCCGGCACCTGGGCTGCTGCCAACGGGGCTGTCAACGGGCCACTCCTTGCTTCCGCAGTTCGCGCGCCATGCGGTACAGCCCCGCCAGGTCAACGCCGTCGCCGAGCAGTTCCAGTTCGTACGTGGGGAGGCCGAGCTCCGCTATGCCGGCGCGGCCGCGGTGCTCCAGGGCGAGCCGCTCGATGTGCTCGCGGGCCTCGGCCAGCAGGGGATCGACGAGCTGCTCGGCGAGGCCGGGGTTGCGCGCGCCGCCGAAGCCGGTGCGCTCCAGGGAGTGCGACAGGGCGTGGGCCACGGCGGCCCGCTGTCCGTTCGCGGCGGCCTCGACGGCCGCGGCGTCCAGGATCTCCGGCCGCACCATGTTGATGACGACGCCGCCCACGGGGAGGCCCGCCGCGCGGAGCTCCGCGATGCCGTCGCACGTCTCCTGGACGGGCATCTCCTCCAGCAGCGTCACGAAGTGCACCGCCGTCTCGGGCGACTTGAGCACCCGCATGACGGCCTGCGCCTGGTTGTGGATCGGGCCGATCCGGGCGAGGCCGGCCACCTCGTCGTTCACGTTGAGGAAGCGGGTGACGCGGCCGGTGGGCGGGGCGTCCATGACGACGTGGTCGTAGACGAAGCGCCCCGTGCGGTCCTTGCGGCGCACCGCCTCGCAGGCCTTGCCGGTGAGCAGGACGTCGCGCAGCCCGGGCGCGATGGTTGTCGCAAAATCGATGGCGCCGAGCTTCCTCAGCGCCCGGCCGGCGCTGCCGAGCTTGTAGAACATCTGGAGGTAGTCGAGCAGAGCCCGCTCGGCGTCGATGGCCAGGGCGAACACCTCGCCCCCGCCCGGAGCCACCGCGATCTTGCGCTCCTCGTAGGGCAGCGCTTCCGTCTCGAACAGCTGGGCAATGCCCTGCCGGCCTTCCACCTCCACCAGGAGAGTGCGTTTGCCCTCGGCGGCGAGGGCAAGCGCGAGTGCCGCGGCGACCGTGGTCTTGCCGGTTCCGCCCTTGCCGCTGACGACATGGAGCCTGCTCATGATTCGGAGCCTAATTCCTTTGCGACGGCCTTGTGGCGGCAGGTGGCGACATGAGGCTGTTCGAACGGTGGGGGTGCGCGGTGCCCGGCCGCGCCCGCATGGACGACCCCGTGGACGGGCCCGGCGGGGGCTGTCGGCGCGAGGCATTACAGTCGGCCTATGACCAAATGGGAATACGCCACCGTGCCGCTGCTCGTGCACGCGACCAAGCAGATCCTGGACACCTGGGGCGAGGACGGCTGGGAGCTCGTCCAGGTCGTGCCGGGGCCGAACAACCCCGAGCAGCTGGTGGCCTACCTCAAGCGGCCGAAGCCGTGAGCGCCGTCGAGAGCCGGCTCGCCGAGCTCGGCCTGACCCTGCCGGACGTCGTGCCGCCGATCGCCGCCTACCAGCCGGCCGTGCGGTCCGGGGCGTACGTGTACACGGCGGGCCAGCTGCCCATGGTCAAGGGCTCCATCCCCGTGACGGGCAAGGTCGGTGCCGAGGTCAGCGCCGAGCAGGCCAAGGAGCTCGCGGCGACCTGCGCGCTCAACGCCCTGGCCGCCGTCAAGTCGGTCATCGGTGACCTGGACCGGATCGTGCGCGTGGTGAAGGTCGTCGGCTTCGTCGCGTCCGCCCCCGACTTCACCGCCCAGCCGGGTGTCCTCAACGGCGCCAGCGAGCTGCTCGGCGAGGTGCTCGGCGAGAAGGGCGTGCACGCCCGCTCCGCCGTGGGCGTCGCGGTGCTGCCGCTGGACGCGCCGGTCGAGGTCGAGATCGTGGTCGAGGTCCGGGACTGATCCGGGGCCGGCTCCCGAGCGGGCGGGCAGCCGGGTAGCGGCCGGAGCGGGTCCGGAGCCGCGCCGGCCGCGCCGGTCCGCTACGGGCCTCGTCCCCTCGAACATCCGCGCGCGAGCGCATAGCATCCGGCCATGTCGACTTCGAACGGCCAGTGGTACCCGCCGGAGTGGCCGGACCGGATCAGAGCGCTCACGCGCGGGGAGCTCCGCCCCGTGAGCCCCCGCCGCGCCGCGACCGTCCTGCTGCTGCGCGACGGAGCCGACGGCCCCGCCGTCCACATGCTGCGCAGACGCGCCTCCATGGCCTTCGCCGGAGGCGCGTACGCGTATCCGGGCGGCTCCGTGGACCCGCGCGACGAGCGGGGGGACGTGCCCTGGGCCGGACCGGCCCCCGCGCAGTGGGCCCGGAGCCTGGGCGTCGACGCCGCCTCGGCCCAGGCCATCGTGTGCGCCGCGGTCCGGGAGACCTTCGAGGAGGCCGGGGTGCTGCTCGCCGGGCCCACCCCCGGCACGGTCGTCGCGGACACCACGGGCCCCGAGTGGGAGGCCGAGAGGGCCGCCCTCGTCAGCCGTGAGCTGTCGTTCGCCGACTTCCTCGTGCGGCGCGGCCTGCTGCTGCGCAGCGACCTCCTGGGCGGCTGGGCGCGCTGGATCACGCCCGAGTTCGAACCGCGCCGCTACGACACCTGGTTCTTCGTCGCCGCGCTCCCCGAGGGGCAGCGCACCCGCAACGCCTCCACGGAGGCGGACCGTACGGTGTGGATCCGCCCCGCCGACGCGGCCGACGGCTTCGACCGCGGCGAGCTGCTGATGATGCCGCCCACCATCTCCACGCTGCGCGAGCTGCGCCCGTACGGCAGCGCCGCCGAAGCGCTGACCGCCGCGCGTGACAGGGATCTCACCCCCGTCCTGGCCCGGGCGCGGCTCGACGGGGAGGAGATCGTGCTGAGCTGGCCCGGACACGACGAATTCACCCGGCGCGTCGCCGGCAAACCCTCGGGACCTTCGGAGGCCGACCGATGACATCCGCGACCGAACTCCCCGGCCGCCCGCGCGCAGGGGCCATCGGCGGTCCGGCGACCGCCCGCGCGACCTGCGTCCTCGCGCCCAACCCCTCCGCCATGACGCTCGACGGCACCAACACCTGGATCGTCGCGGAACCGGACTCCGACCTCGCCGTCGTCATCGATCCCGGGCCGCTGGACGACACCCACCTGCAGGCCGTGATCTCGACCGCGGAGGCCGCCGGGAAGCGCGTCGCCCTCACCCTGCTGACCCACGGTCACCCCGACCACTTCGACGGCGCCGCGCGCTTCGCCGAGCTGACCGGCACCCGCGTACGGGCCCTGGACCCGGCGCTGCGCCTGGGCGGCGAGGGCCTCGGCATCGGTGACGTGGTCACCACCGGGGGCCTGGAGCTGCACGTGCTCTCCACGCCCGGCCACACCGCCGACTCGCTGTGCTTCCACCTGCCCGCCGACCGGGCGCTGTTCACCGGCGACACGGTCCTGGGCCGCGGCACGACGGTCGTAGCCCACCCCGAGGGCCGGCTCGGCGACTACCTCGACTCCCTGCGCCGGCTGCGCGCGCTCGCCGTGGAGGAGGACGTGCGGACGATCCTTCCCGGGCACGGCCCGGTCCTCGACGACGCGTGCGGTGCCATCGACTTCTACCTCGTGCACCGGGCGAAGCGGCTGGCCCAGGTGGAGACCGCCGTGGAGAACGGCTACCGCTCGGCCGCGGAGGTGGTCGCCCACGTCTACGCGGACGTCGACCGCTCGCTGTGGCCGGCCGCGGAGCTGTCCGTACGGGCGCAGCTGGAGTACCTGGGGGAGCACGGGCTGATCCAGTGAGCGGCCTTTCGCGTGGCCGTCGCCGCCCTGTGAGCGCATGACGAGCGCATGACTCGTGACCGAGGCATGACTCGTGACCAGGGCATGCCGAAGGCCCCTGCCGTCGCCGGCAGGGGCCTTCCGAGCGTGTGGGCGCGCCGCAGGGCGCTCCCGTTATGCCGTGCGCCCGGGGCGTGCGGCGTGCACGCCCCGCACGGCTTGCGTCAGCGGGAGCGCTTCGCGAGCCGCTCGACGTCGAGGAGGATCACCGCACGGGCCTCCAGACGCAGCCAGCCGCGGCCGGCGAAGTCGGCGAGCGCCTTGTTGACCGTCTCGCGGGAGGCGCCGACGAGCTGGGCCAGCTCCTCCTGGGTGAGGTCGTGCACCACGTGGATGCCTTCCTCGGACTGCACGCCGAAGCGGCGCGACAGGTCCAGCAGGGCCTTGGCGACGCGGCCGGGGACGTCCGAGAAGACGAGGTCCGACATCGAGTCGTTGGTGCGGCGCAGCCGGCGGGCGACGGCGCGCAGCAGTGCGGTGGCCACCTCCGGGCGGGCGTTGAGCCAGGGCTGCAGGTCGCCGTGGCCGAGGCCGAGCAGCTTGACCTCGGTGAGGGCGGTGGCGGTGGCGGTGCGCGGCCCGGGGTCGAAGAGCGACAGCTCCCCGATGAGCTCACCGGGGCCCAGGACGGCCAGCATGTTCTCGCGGCCGTCGGGGGAGGTGCGGTGGAGCTTCACCTTGCCCTCGGTCACCACGTAGAGGCGGTCGCCGGGATCCCCTTCGTGGAACAGGGCGTCGCCCCTCGCGAGGGTGGCCTCGCCCATGGAGGCGCGCAGCTCAGCGGCCTGCTCGTCATCGAGCGCCGCGAAAAGCGGGGCGCGCCGCAGAACGTCGTCCACGAGTTCTCTCCTTGTCGACATGCACAGAGGACCGTGGTCCCCATGATGCCCGTCGGTAAAACTGTGTGATCAAACACAAGTGTCGCGCATCGTCGCCCGAAGCCCTACGGCAGGGGTCCGATTGGGCTGTGGTTTTCCTGCGTGAGGGCCGGATGTCAGTGGCGGGGCTTAGTCTGGCCGGGTGTCCAATACGCCGGTGAGAGCACAGGGCAAGGGGGCTGGAAGGGTGACTCCGCCTCGTAATTCTGCTGTGGGCGAACGCGCGCCTACGGGGGCGGCGAAAGTCGCAAGCAAGGGCAAAAAGGAAAGCGGAAGTGCATCTTCCGAATCTGCGGAATCCTCCACGTCTGCCGCAAAGACGCCGAAGCCGGTCACCAAGGCTGCGGCGAAGGCGGTCGCCAAGAAGCCGGAATCCCGCACTGCCCTCGTCCGCCGTGCCCGCCGCATCAACCGCGAGCTCGCCGAGGTCTACCCCTACGCCCACCCCGAGCTCGACTTCGAGAATCCCTTCGAGCTCCTGGTCGCCACGGTCCTCTCCGCCCAGACGACGGACCTGCGCGTCAACCAGACCACCCCGGCCCTCTTCGCCGCCTACCCCACGCCGGAGGACATGGCGGCCGCCGACCCCGAGGCGCTGGAGCAGCTCATCCGGCCCACGGGCTTCTTCCGCGCCAAGGCCAGGTCGCTCATCGGCCTGTCCGCCGCCATCCGCGACCGCTTCGGCGGGGAGGTGCCCGGCCGCATAGAGGACCTCGTCAGCCTCCCCGGCGTCGGCCGCAAGACCGCCCACGTCGTCCTCGGCAATGCCTTCGGCAGGCCGGGGATCACCGTGGACACCCACTTCGGGCGGCTCGTGCGGCGCTGGAAGTGGACCGACGCCACCGACCCCGAGAAGGTCGAGGCGGAGATCTGCGCGCTCTTCCCCAAGAGCGAGTGGACCATGCTCTCGCACCGCGTCATCTTCCACGGCCGCCGCATCTGCCACTCCCGCCGGCCGGCCTGCGGTGCCTGCCCGATCGCTCCGCTCTGCCCCTCGTACGGGGAGGGCGAGACGGATCCCGAGAAGGCCAGCAAGCTCCTGAAGTACGAGAAGGGCGGCAAGCCCGGTCAGCGGCTCAAGCCCCCGCCCGACTACCCGGGCCTGCCGGCCCCGCCGCTGGGAGGCGACGCATGACGAGCACGTACGGTCGAGGAGCCACGGTCACCGCCGAGGGGCTGCCCGGGTGGCTGGAGCCCGTGGCGCGCGCCTCGGAGACGATCGAGCCCCATCAGCTCAGCCGCTTCCTGCCGCCGGAGACCGGCGGCCGGCAGTCCGCCGTGCTCGTCCTCTTCGGCGACGGCCCCAAGGGCCCGGAGCTGCTCCTCCTGGAGCGGGCCGGCACGCTGCGCTCGCACGCCGGGCAGCCGTCGTTCCCCGGCGGCGCCCTCGACCCGGAGGACGGCGACCCGGCCTCCGGCGGGCTGGTGCGCGCCGCCCTGCGCGAGGCGGAGGAGGAGACCGGGCTCGACCCCTCGGGGGTCCAGATCTTCGGTGTCCTGCCCCAGCTGTACATCCCGGTGAGCGGCTTCGTCGTCACCCCCGTCCTCGGCTGGTGGCGCGAGCCGACCCCGGTCAAGCCGGTCGACAAGGCCGAGACGGCCCGGGTCTTCACCGTCCCGGTGGCCCATCTGACCGATCCGGAGAACAGGGCCACCGCGATACACCCGAGCGGTCACACCGGCCCGGCCTTCCTGGTCGAGGACGCCCTCGTATGGGGCTTCACCGCAGGCGTGATCGACCGGATCCTGCACTACGCCGGATGGGAGCTCCCCTGGGACCGCGAACGGCAGGTCCCGCTGGACTGGCGTTCCTGACGGGCATGAGACGGTGATCCCGGCCCCCGCCGTCCCCCGGGCCGGCGACACCGCAGACGACATCATTGCGAGGCATACCCGGTGAACGTGCTGGACATCGTGCTGCTGATCGCCGCCGTGTGGTTCGCCGTCGTCGGCTACCGCCAGGGCTTCGTGGTCGGTGTGCTGTCGGTGATCGGGTTCCTCGGCGGCGGTCTCGTGGCGGTCTATCTGCTGCCCGTCATCTGGGACAGCGCCACCGGCGAGGCCACCCCGGGCACCGCCGCCGCCATAGCGGCCGTCGTCATCGTCATCGTGTGCGCCTCCGTCGGCCAGGCCGCCACCACCCACCTGGGCAACAAGCTCCGCCGCCACATCACCTGGTCCCCGGCCCGCGCCCTGGACGCCACGGGCGGCGCGCTCGTCAACGTCCTGGCGATGCTGCTGGTGGCCTGGCTGATCGGCTCCGCCCTCGCCGGCACCTCCCTGCCGACGCTCGGCAAGGAGGTCCGCAACTCCAAGGTGCTGCTCGGCGTCGCCCGGGTGGTGCCCCCGCAGGCCAACACCTGGTTCGCGGACTTCAGCACCGTCCTCGCGCAGAACGGTTTCCCGCAGGTCTTCGCGCCCTTCTCCACCGAGCCGATCACCAACGTGCCCGCCCCCGACCCCGCGCTCGCGGGCAGCCCCGTCGCCACGGCGGCCCAGCGCAGCATCGTCAAGGTCGTCGGCACCGCGCCCAGCTGCGGCAAGGTCCTGGAGGGCACCGGTTTCGTCTTCGCCCCGCAGCGGGTGATGACCAACGCCCACGTCGTCGGCGGCGTCGACGAGCCCACCGTGCAGGTCGGCGGCCGGGGCCGGCAGTACGAGGCGAAGGTCGTCCTCTACGACTGGAAGCGCGACATCGCCGTGCTGGACGTGCCGGACCTGGAAGCGCCCGAGCTGCGCTTCGCCGAGGCCGATGCGGAGAGCGGCAAGGGCGCCATCGTGGCGGGCTTCCCGGAGAACGGCTCCTACGACGTGCGCGCGGCGCGCGTCCGCAGCCGCGTCCAGGCGAACGGCCCGGACATCTACCGCCGCGGCAACGTCCGCCGCGATGTGTACTCGCTCTACACGATCGTCCGCCAGGGCAACTCCGGAGGGCCCCTGCTCACACCGGACGGCCGGGTCTACGGCGTGGTCTTCGCCAAGTCCCTCGACGACGCCGAGACCGGCTACGCCCTCACGGCGGACGAGGTGCGTGGCGACGCCACCAGCGGCCGCCGGGCGACCGAGCGGGTCAACACCCAGGGCTGCGCCCTCTGAGGCCCTCCTGAGGAGCCTTCGGGGAGTTCGCTGCGGGTGCTGCCCGGGGGCGACCTGCTTGCCGGGGTCGCCCCGGGCCCACGCGCACCGGCCGGGCGAGGTGCACCGGCCGGGTGGTCAGCGGCTGCGCAGCCGGCGGCTGCGCGGTCAGCGGCTGCGCGGGTGATGGCGAAGCCGCGCCGACACCCAGCGGGCGCGGCGGCGGATGATGCGCGGAATGCCGATGCGCGGATCGTGCCCGGCGGACGGCCGGTGCTCACCCCTTCCGGCCCTCTCCGGCAGCTCGCTCACGATCAGCGCGGCGTCGCCCTCGGCGCCCCGCTCCTGAGTCACGTCACGGTAGTCGTGCGTCCAGCCCATACCGTGCTCTGTGCCCGGGCCGAAAGGTCGGTAATCGCCCAGGGGTCCCTCAGTTGGCCTATGCGCCGGGCAATTGGCCGTTCGAAGAACGGACGTTCCTGACCGCTGTGCGGTGCGGGGGACGTGCCCGGGCGGGCTGTCACCTGCCCGGAACCTGCCCGGAACCTGCCCGGAACCGGCCCGGCCGGAGGCCTTCCGGCCGCCCGCTACCGGTCCGGCTCGGGGTCCTTGAGCCAGTTCACGAGCTCCGTCGAGAACGCCACCGGATCCTCCTCGTGGGGGAAGTGGCCCAGCCCGTCGAACAGCCGCCAGCGGTACGGCGCCTCCACATACTCCCCGGAGCCCGCGGCGCTGCGCGTACGCATCACCGGATCGAGGGAACCGTGCAGATGCAGCGTCGGCACCCGTACGGGCCGCTTCATGCGCCGGTTGAACTGGATGCCGTCCGGGCGCGCCATCGACCGCACCATCCAGCGGTACGGCTCGATCGAGCAGTGCGCCGTCGACGGGATCGTCATCGCCCGCCGGTAGGTGTCCACGGCCTCGTCCTCCGGCTGACCCGGTCCCGACCACTCCCGCACCAGGCGTCCCACCAGTGCCGCGTCGTCGGCGACCAGCCGCCGTTCCGGGATCCACGGCCGCTGGAAGCCCCAGATGTGGCTGCCGGCCGAGCTCTGCTTGGGGTCGGCGAGCATCGCCGAGCGCCAGCGGCGCGGGTGCGGCATGGAGGAGACCGCGAGCCTGCGGACCAGCTTGGGCCGCATCACGGCCGCCGTCCACGCCAGGTAGCCGCCGAGGTCGTGGCCGACCAGCGCGGCGTCCGGCTCGCCCAGGGAGCGGATCACGCCCGTGATGTCGAGGGCGAGGTTGGCCGGGTCGTAGCCCCGCGGCGTACGGTCGCTGCCGCCCACCCCGCGCAGGTCCATGGCCACGGCCCGGAACCCCGCCTCGGCGAGCGCGGGCAGCTGGTGGCGCCACGTCCACCAGAACTGCGGGAAGCCGTGCAGCAGCAGGACCAGCGGCCCTTCGCCCATCTCGGCGATGTGGAACCGCGCGCCGTTCGCCGCGACGTCCCGGTGGGCCCAGGGCCCCTCGGGACGTACGACCGAGGTGGCGGAACCCCCCGGGACGCCCGTCGGAACCGGCCCCCGCAGGGCCGGGCCCGCCGGGCCTGCCGGGGAGACCGGGGAAGCGGGGTCGGGCGACGCGGTCGCTGCGGGGGTCTCGGGCACCGTCATACGGTCGAGCGTGTCACAGATGCGTCGGCGGGGCTCGTGTCGGTGAGAGGACGCGGGTGCGGTTTGACGGTGCCCAGCACCGCGGCCGTCTGCTTCGCCGAGGCGATGCTCTTCTCGGGCTTGCTCACCTTCTTGAACTTGGCCACCGCCAGCAGCCCGAGCAGCGCCGCGATCAGCAGGAACGCACCACCGACGATCAGGAACGACCAGGCGAGCCCGAGGCCCAGGTTGTGGATGCCGTACGCGGCCGCGAAGCTGAGCACGGGCAGTGAGAAGAGCGCGAGCGTCCCGGCCGCGCCGATCGCGCCACCGCCGATGCCGACCCGCTTGACGTCCTGCCGCAGCTCGGCCTTGGCCAGTGCGATCTCGTCGTGCACCAGCGCGGACAGCTCGGTGGTGGCCGTAGCCACCAGCTGGCCGAGAGTGCGGTTCGCACCGTTCGCACCGTCGTCGGCTGCGCTCATCGGCTGCTCCCTCATCTTCGTCGCCACGTCATCCGCGGGCTTTCGGCGGATGTAAAGACTCTCAGATCATGCCGGACCATCGTCACGGGTGGTGTGCCCGGAGGCGACTTCGGCCAGCCTGCGGTGCTCGGCGGCCTTCGCCTCCAGGATCGCCGCCATCCGCAGGTGGTAGGCCGGGTTGTCCTGTTCGTAGATGTCGGGGATGCCGTCCTGGTCGTCGTCGCGGTCCTCGTCCGCGCACAGTTTCTTGTACTTGTTGTCGCGCAGCTTGAGCAGGACGCTCGCCACGACCGCGGCGATCAGCGACCCGACGAGCACGGCCGCCTTGACCTCGTCGGCCAGGACCGGGTCCGTGCCGAAGGCCAGCTCGCCGATCAGCAGCGAGACCGTGAAGCCGATGCCCGCGAGCGAGGCGACGGCCAGCACGTCGGGCCACTTCAGGTCCGGGTTGAGCTCGGCCCGGGTGAACCGGGCCGCGAGCCACGTCCCGCCGAAGACGCCGACCGCCTTGCCGACCACCAGACCGAGGACGACACCCAGCGTCTCGGGCTTGGTGAAGACGTCCGACAGCGCGCCGCCGGAGACCACCACGCCCGCCGAGAACAGCGCGAAGAGCGGCACCGCCAGCCCCGCCGAGAGCGGGCGGACGAGGTGCTCGATGTGCTCGCCGGGGGAGTGCCGCTCGCCCTCGTGGCGGTGGCAGCGCAGCATCAGGCCCATGGCCACGCCCGCGATGGTCGCGTGGACGCCGCTGTTGTACATCAGGGCCCAGTTGACGACCGCCAGCGGCACGTAGACGTACCAGCCGCGGACGCCCTTGCGCAGCAGGAGCCAGAAGACGGCCAGGCCCAGCACGGCGCCGCCGAGGGCCGCGAAGTTCAGGCCCGAGGTGAAGAAGACCGCGATGATCAGGATCGCGAACAGGTCGTCGACGACGGCGAGGGTGAGCAGGAACGCGCGCAGCGCCGAGGGCAGCGCCGTGCCGATGACGGCCAGGACGGCCAGGGCGAAGGCGATGTCGGTGGCGGTGGGCACCGCCCAGCCGGCCGTGGAACCGTTTCCGCCGGCGGCGACCGTGAGATAGACGATCGCGGGCATGGCCATGCCGCAGATCGCGGCGACGACGGGCAGCACCGCCGCCTTGGGATCGCGCAGCTCGCCGGCGACCAGCTCGCGCTTGAGCTCGATGCCCGCGACGAAGAAGAAGACGGCGAGCAGGCCGTCGGCCGCCCAGTGCTGGACGGAGAGGTCCAGCCCCAGCGAGCCCGGCCCGAAGTGGAAGTCGCGCACGGTCTCGTAGCTGTCGCGCAGCGGGGTGTTCGCCCAGATCAGCGCGGCGACGGCGGCGACGAGCAGGAGCACGCCGCCCACGGTCTCGGTACGCAGGGCGTCGGCGAGGAAGTTCCGCTCGGGCAGCGGCAACCGGCCGAGGAATACGGAACGGCGGTTCTTGGGCGCGGCCACGGCGGGGGACCTCCAGGGTCGTCGGGTACACGTGTGCTGTGTGCCGACCAGACTTCCCGGCGCGCCTCTGATTCTTGTCGCATTTTTTACGCGACCACTCCTTACCTTAACCGGAACGAGTGACTCGAAACGAGCGAAAGGGCGCCCGGCTGCCGCCGGGCGCCCTTCCTGAGGACCACTGTTCCTCCGGTCAGTCCTCGCTGGAGGCGGCGGGGAGCTGGGACTGGATGAGGTCCATGACCGAGGAGTCGGTCAGGGTGGTGACGTCGCCCAGGGTGCGGTTCTCCGCGATGTCGCGCAGGAGCCGGCGCATGATCTTGCCCGAGCGGGTCTTGGGCAGCTCGGCGACCGGGAGGATCCGCTTGGGCTTGGCGATCGGGCCGAGCTGCTTGGCGACGTGCGCCCGCAGCTCCTCGACCAGCCCTTCCTCCCCGGCGTCGGCGCCGCCGCGCAGGATGACGAAGGCGCAGATCGCCTGGGTCGTCTGCGGGTCGGCAGCGCCGACGACGGCCGCCTCGGCGACCTTCGGGTGCGAGACGAGGGCGGATTCGACCTCGGTGGTGGAGATGTTGTGGCCGGAGACGAGCATGACGTCGTCCACGCGGCCGAGCAGCCAGATGTCGCCGTCGTCGTCCTTCTTGGCGCCGTCGCCCGCGAAGTACTTGCCCTCGAAGCGGGACCAGTAGGTGTCGAGGTAGCGCTGGTCGTCGCCCCAGATGGTGCGGAGCATCGAGGGCCACGGCTCGGTGAGGACGAGATAGCCGCCGTGGCCGTCGGGCACCTCGTGGGCCTCGTCGTCGACGACGGTGGCGGCGATGCCGGGGAGCGGGACCTGTGCCGAGCCCGGCTTGGTCTCGGTGACGCCGGGCAGCGGGCTGATCATGATGCTGCCGGTCTCCGTCTGCCACCAGGTGTCGACCACCGGGGTGCGGTCGGCGCCGATGTGCTTGCGGTACCAGACCCAGGCCTCGGGGTTGATGGGCTCGCCGACCGAGCCGAGGATGCGCAGGCTGGACAGGTCGAACTTGGCCGGGATGTCGTCGCCCCACTTCATGGCGGCGCGGATCGCGGTCGGCGCGGTGTAGAGGATCGTGACGCCGTACTTCTGGACGATCTCCCACCAGCGACCCTGGTGCGGGCTGTCGGGCGTGCCCTCGTAGAGCACTTCGGTGGCGCCGTTGCTGAGCGGGCCGTAGACGATGTACGAGTGGCCGGTGACCCAGCCGACGTCGGCGGTGCACCAGAACACGTCCGACTCGGGCTTGAGGTCGAAGACGGCGTGGTGGGTGTACGACGCCTGGGTGAGATAGCCGCCGGTGGTGTGCAGGATGCCCTTCGGCTTCCCCGTGGTGCCCGAGGTGTAGAGGATGAAGAGCGGGTGCTCCGCGTCGAACGCCTGCGGCGTGTGCTGCTCGGGCTGGCGGTCGACGAGGTCGTGCCACCACACGTCACGGCCCTCGGTCCAGCCGATGCCGTCCTGGCCGGTGCGCCGGACCACGAGGACGCTGCGGACGTTCTCCGTGCCGGGGCGCGTGAGGGCCTCGTCCACGGCGGGCTTGAGGGCGGAGGGCTTGCCGCGGCGGTAGCCGCCGTCGGCGGTGATGACGACGCGGGCGTCGGCGTCGTTGATGCGCGTGGCGAGGGCGTCGGCGGAGAAGCCGCCGAAGACCAGCGAGTGCGGGGCGCCGATGCGGGCGCAGGCGAGCATCGAGACGACGGCCTCGGGGATCATCGGCAGGTAGATGGCGACCCGGTCGCCCGCCTTCACGCCCAGCTCGGTGAGGGCGTGGGCGGCCTTGGAGACCTCGCGCTGGAGGTCGGCGTAGGTGATGGTGCGGGTGTCGCCGGGCTCGCCCTCGAAGTGCAGCGCGACGCGGTCGCCCAGGCCGTTCTCCACGTGGCGGTCGACGCAGTTGTACGCGACGTTGAGCTTGCCGTCGGCGAACCACTTGGCGAACGGGGGGTTCGACCAGTCGAGGGTCTCGGTCGGCTCGGTCTCCCAGCTCAGGCGGCGGGCCTGCGCGGCCCAGAAGCCCAGCCGGTCAGCCTTCGCCTGCTCGTACGCCTCCGCGGTGACGTTGGCGCTCGCGGCCAGGGCGGCAGGCGGTGCGAAGCGGCGCTCCTCCTTCAAGAGGTTGGCCAGGCTCTCGTTGCTCACAACATCTCCCTTTCCCAGGGTGCCCGTTGGGTGACCGTGCTGTGCCCGGTGGGTGCCCGTAGTGTCCCGGGGCATAGCTCACCAGCCCGGGGCACGCCCTGACAAGGGCTGTTGGTAAAAATTGGTTTAGACCTGTAGAAAGCCTGACGGTCGGGCCGGGCGGCGCAGGGATCAGACGGCGTCGAGGACCTCGGGGCGTACCGCCGTGAAGGTGCGCGAGGGCGGGTCCAGTACGTAGGCCTGGGCCTCGCCCACGTGGAAGTACATGCCGTGGAGCTGGAGCGAGCCCTCGGCCACCCGGCGGGCGACGCAGTCGTGGGCCATCAGGTGGTCGAGCTGCTGCATCACGTTGACGAGCGCGAGCCGTTCGAGGGCGTCCGCCACGGGACGGTCCGCCATCGCCACCTCGCCGCGGCCGAGCCGCCCGATCCGCTGCATTCTGGCCAGGCTCGGACGGCCGTGCCGCAGCCAGCGCACGAGAGGCGTCTGCGGGTCGGCAGGGGCTTTACTGCGGGAGGCCGCGGCGCCGGGTGCCATGCCATCGCCGCCGCGGCCCGCGGCACTCCGGCCCGTGGTGCCCTGGACGGCCGAGTCGAGCAGCGCCTGCATCGCGCCGCACCCCGAGTGCCCGCACACGGTGATGCTGCTGACCTTCAGCACCTCGACCGCGTACTCCACTGCGGCGCCGACGGAGTCGCAGGAGCCGTCCGTGGCGGGCGGCGGGATCAGATTGCCCACGTTGCGCACGGTGAAGAGGTCGCCCGGACCGCTGGAGGTGATCATGCTGGTGACCAGCCGGGAGTCGGCGCAGGTGAGGAAGAGCTGCGTCGGGCACTGGCCCTCGCGGGCGAGCCGCGCCAGCTCGTCCCGTACGAGCGGGGCGGTGTTGCGCTGGAATGCGCTCACTCCGCCCAGAAGTTGCTGCCCGCCGCCCGGCGCGGGGGCGTCCACCGGAACGGCGGGCCGGGTGCAGTGGTGATTGCGCCACGGCGTCCAGGGGCGGCACGCGTGCGTGCTGACGGGCTCGGCGATCGGCCGCCCGCCGCGGCCCCTGAGCGTGACCCATCCGCCCCGCGCGCGATGGGCATTGGTCCACGACTGCAGCGTGTCGTACGCGGTGTGGTCCATGAAGGAGCCGCCCAGCTCGACGATCACTACGGCTCCCGCCGGGATCTGGGCGAGCGCGCGGCTCAGCCGCGGAACCGCCAGGAACGTCAACTGACCGCTGACGCGGACCATGTGGGCGGCGCCGTCCTGCTCCACGGTGATGCGCGTGTAGGCGAGCCGCCGCAGGGAGAAGAACGCCGTGACCACGATGCCGGCGGCGACCCCCTGCAGGACGCCGAACAGCACCACGGCCCCGAGCGTGGACGCGTACATGGGGAACTCGCGGTGCCGCTGTACGTGCTTGATGTGCGCGAAGCTCACCATCTTCACTCCCACCACCATGACCAGAGCGGCCAGGGCCGCCAGCGGGATCAGCTCCAGGACCGTCGTGAGCAGGCCTGCGCAGAGCAGCACCCACAACCCGTGCAGCACGGTGGACTTGCGGGAGGCGGCACCCGCCTCCACGTTCGCCGATCCGCGGATCGCGCCGCCGGCGATCGGCAGGCCGCCCAGGAGCCCGGAGACGACGTTGGCGGCGCCCTGGCCGGCGAGTTCGCGGTCGAGGTCGGCCGGGCCCTCCTGCATGCCTGCGCGCTCGGCGCGCAGCCGGTCCACGGCCACGGCGGACAGCAGGGATTCCATGCTCGCCACGAGCGTCACCGTCAGCACGGCCGCGAAGATGCCCAGCACCGGCCCGTCCGGCAGGGCGGGCAGCGCCTGCAACCGCCACTCGGGGAGGGAGACGCGGGGCACGGGCATGCCGGTGCTCACTCCGGTGGCGGCGGCCACGGCGGCGAGGGGGGCGGGGACCGTGCGCAGCCACTGCCCGGCCCGGCCGGGCAGCCGGGGCCAGGCCACCAGCACGGCCGCGGTGACGGCTCCGACCAGCAGGGCCGGAGGGTGCGGATGGCTCAGCTCCGAGGGGAGCGCGGCCAGATTCTCCAGCGCGGAGCTGTTCGGGGTGTCGCCCAGGACGACGTGGAGCTGGCCGAGCGCGATCGTCACGCCGATGCCCGCGAGCACGCCGTGCACGATTGCCGGGCTGACCGCCAGTGCACCGCGAGCCACCCGGGCGGCGCCGAGGGCGAATTGCGTCAGGCCCGCGAGGGCCGTGATCGCGCAGGTGGCCCGCCAGCCGTACTGCCCGACCAGCTCGGCGGTCACCACGACCAGGCCTGTTGCGGCACCGCTGACCTGGAGCGGCGCGCCCCCCAGCAGGCCCGCGACGATGCCGCCGACCGCCGCCGCCACCAGCCCGGCCTGGAGCGGGGCGCCGGTGGCCAGCGCAATGCCCAGGGAGAGCGGGACGGCGATGAGGAAGATGACGAGGGAAGCGGACAGATCCCGGCGCCAGGTGGACTGGTCGGGGGCCTGCGGGCCGCTGCCTTCGGCTGCCGGCGGACGGTGTGTCGATGGGGGCTGAGGCTGCATGATCGTTCCCGTCTTCGTCGGGCGGCGCGAATGCGGTGAAGACGCGGCCGTGGACACGGCGCGCAGCGGCGGGAGCGGCTGCGGTGGCGGGCGTTAACTCAACTCTCGGTAAACGAATCGTAATGGAGAGTAAAGAGACAAGGAAAGTGTGACGGCTCGAATAAAGGCGCGGTTCCGTCTATCGAGTGAATTCGTCATTTCATCTGCTTGTCATTCCCGCGTGTTGGCTCCCCACGTGCGACGTTGAAGCGCCGAACCGGGCAGCAGCGAAGGCAGAGGTGGCTGATGGCCGCTGGATGGAAAGTGGCGCTGGGCGCTCTCGCGGCCCTCGCCCTGGTGACGGGTTCGGCCGGCTGCTCGGGCAATGCGGAGCCCGGGGAGCTGCGCGGCTCAGTGGACCCGGAGGCCGCCCGGCGGCCCGTCCGCCTCATCGGTGACGGCTCCACCGCGGACACGGGCCCCCAGCCCGGCCAGCCCGCCCCCGACCGTCTGCAGCCCGGCCACAGGCCGCCGCAGTTCGTCGTCTTCTCCTGGGACGGCGCGGGCGAGGACGGGCAGCACCTGTTCTCGCACTTCCGCCGCGTCGGCCAGAAGTACCACGCCACGATGACGTACTTCCTCAGCGGCGTGTACATGCTCCCCGCCGGGAAACGGCGGGTCTACAAACCGCCCCGGCACCGCGCCGGAGCCTCGGACATCGGCTTCAACACCGTCAAGGGCGTCAAGGACACCGTCGAACAGCTCCGCGGCGCGTGGCTGGACGGCAACGAGATCGGCACGCACTTCAACGGACACTTCTGCGGGCCCGACCGGGGCGTCGGCACCTGGTCGCCCAAGGAGTGGGGGAGCGAGATCCGGCAGGCGCGCTCCCTCGTCCGGCGCTGGAAGACCAATACGGGCCTGAAGGAGGAGGAGCCGCTGCCCTTCGACTACGCCAAGGAGCTCGTCGGCGGCCGCGCCCCGTGCCTCGAAGGCCAGCGCAACCTCATCAAGGCCGCGAGGACCATGGGCTTCCGCTACGACGCGAGCTCCGTGGGCGGCCGTCAGGTCTGGCCGCACAAGATCGAGGGCCTCTGGGACTTCCCCCTGCAGGACATCCCGGTCCCCGGGCGGGGCTTCGAGACCCTCTCGATGGACTACAACTTCCTTGCCAACCAGTCCGGGACGACACGCGGCGACCGTGCCCTCCACCGCGCCTGGGGCAAGCAGATGCGCGACGGCCTGCTCTCGGGATTCCGCCGCGCCTACCGCGGCAACAGGGCGCCCTTCTTCATCGGCGACCACTTCGAGTCCTGGAACGGCGGCACCTATATGCGGGCGGTGGAGAGCACCATCAAATCCGTCTGCACGAAGGAGGAGGTGCGCTGCGTGTCCTTCAGGCAACTGGCCGACTGGCTCGATGCGCAGGACAGCAGGCTCCTCGCGGAACTGCGCAAACTCGACGTGGGCAAGGCGCCCAAGGGCGGCTGGGAGCGCTTCCCCGCCGCCCAGCGCGTCAGGCGGGCTGCGGGCTAGTCGCCCAGCGCTCGTCCAGGACGAAGGCGGGGTCGACCTGAGCCGCCAGGTCGGCGCCCGTCTTCGCGTTGCCCCAGCTCTCCGCGTTCTTCAGGTGGAAGTGCACCATCTGGCGGGTGTAGCGCTGCCAGTCCCGCAGTTCGTACGAGCCGTCCGCCGTCTCGCGCAGGGTCCGCAGCGCCTGGTGGTTGTGCTCTTCGAGCAGGCCGAAGCGGGGCGGCCGGCCCTTCTCCATCGCCCGCACCCAGTCGGAGTGGCCGAAGGTCACCAGCAGGTCCTCGCCCACCTCCTCGCGCAGGAAGTCGACGTCGTCCGGGCCCTGGACCTTGTTGCCCACGACCTTCAGGCAGACGCCGAAGTCGCGTGCGTACTCCTTGTACTGCCGGTAGACGGACACGCCCTTGCGGGTGGGCTCCGCGACCAGGAACGTCATGTCGAAACGGGTGAACATGCCCGAGGCGAAGGAGTCGCTTCCGGCCGTCATGTCGACCACGACGTACTCGCCGGGGCCGTCCACCAGGTGGTTCAGGCACAGCTCGACCGCCCCGACCTTGGAGTGGTAGCAGGCGACCCCGAGGTCGGATTCGGTGAAGGGACCCGTCACCATCAGCCGCACGGCGCCGCCGTCGAGCTCGACGGGCCGGGCGCACGCGTCGTAGACCGGGTTGTCCTCACCGATCCGCAGCAGGCGCGAGCCCTCGCCCGGAGGAGTCGTTTTGATCATGGTCTCGGCGGAGGTGATGCGCGGATTGCTGCCGCGCAGATAGTTCTTGATCAGGGGCAGCTGAGCGCCCATCGCGGGCAGTGCGGAGGTCTCCTCCTCGTCCAGCCCGAGCGCCGCGCCGAGGTGCTGGTTGATGTCGGCGTCCACGGCGACGACGGGGGCGCGGTCAGCGGCGAGGTGGCGGATGAACAGCGAGGACAGCGTGGTCTTGCCGCTGCCGCCCTTCCCTACGAAAGCGATCTTCATGTTCACCAAGCGTAGGTGTGAGGGTGCACGGAGTGAGAGCTGCGCGTGAAGAAGACCACTCGTTCGAGGGGTGTAGACCCGAAGTGCGTACTGTCTTACGCATGAGTACGACTGCCGATCCGCTCGCCGCCCTGGCCTCGCTCCCCGGAGTGGCCGACTCCGTGGACTCCGTGCGCAAAGCCGTGGACCGCGCCTACGGGCACCGGGTGATGCGCCGCCGCAGCAACGAGATCACCTCCGAGGCCGCGCTGCGCGGCGCGCGCGGCTCGGCCGCGCTGTCCGGCGCCGACTGGGCGCTCGAAGAGGTGCGCCGCCGCACCGACTTCGGTGTCGAAGGCGAGGCGCGGACCGTGGGTGCGGCCCTCCGGCTGACCGCCGAGGCCGGGCAGCTGCTGAGCGTGTGGCGGCAGTCCCCGCTGCGGGTGCTGGCCAGGCTGCACCTGGTGGCCGCGGGCGGGACGCGGCCGGACGAGACGGTGGGCCGCCCCCGGCTGGCCGGTGAGCCGGTCGAGGAGCCGCTGGTCCGGCTGGCGGTGCCCAGCGCGTCGGAGGTGGCCGGGCGGCTGGAGGGCCTGGCGGGGCTCCTCCTCGCGGGGACCGAGGCGCCCGCGCTGGTGACGGCGGCCGTGGTGCACGGCGAGCTGCTCGCCCTGCGCCCCTTCGGTTCGTGCAACGGACTCGTGGCCCGGGCGGCCGAGCGGATCGTGCTGGTGGGCAGCGGCCTCGACCCCAAGTCGATCTGCCCGGCCGAGGTGGGCCACGCCGAGCTCGGCGCGGAGGCGTACATGACGGCCCTCGACGGTTATGCCTCCGGGACGCCGGAGGGCGTCGGGGCCTGGATCGCGCACTGCGGCCGCGCGGTCGAGCTCGGCGTGCGGGAGAGCACGGCGGTGTGCGAGGCGCTCCAGCGCGGGGCCGCCTGAACGGCGGAAGGCGCCGGACATGGTTGCGGCGGTACCGGTCAATTCCGGTACCGCCGCTGGCATGTTCGCCGGGTTACCATGCGTGCACGATGTTTGCCCATCAGGTCGGGAACTTCGCCCGTCACCTGGTGCGGCTGGCCCGTAATCGACGGGTCGGCGTCGCGTGGGTGCCCGACGTTCATGCTTCGGTCCGTGGGGCCGTGGTGCGTGAAGGGCGTCCTCCCGGATGTCCCTGGTCTCGCGGGCCGTTAAGTCCTTTCTACTCCTGTAGCTGCTGAAGTGGAAGGCTGAGCCGCAGATCTTTGTATTTAATGCTGAATCTGGGCAATGCGGACACCCGGTTCGCGGCGCCTGCCGGCCAGCCAGACGAGACCCGCCGTGGCTGCGGCGGCGCCGACCGCCGCCGCGGCGACGAGGGCGGGACGCGAGGGCATCGACAGGGCGGGCACCCGCTGCTTGAGCCGCACCGGGCGGTTGAAGGTGAGAACCGGCCAGTCGCGTGCCGCGGCTTCGCGGCGCAGCGCCCGGTCGGGGTTGACCGCGTGAGGGTGGCCGACCGTTTCGAGCATGGGGATGTCGGTGATCGAGTCGCTGTAGGCGTAGCAGCGCGACAGGTCGTATCCCTCGGATTCGGCGAGCTCCTTGACGGCCTCGGCCTTGGTGGGGCCGTAGGCGTAGTACTCCACTTCGCCGGTGAAGGCGCCGTTCTCGACGACCATGCGGGTGGCGACCACGCGGTCGGCGCCCAGGAGTTCACCGATGGGCTCGACGACCTCGGCGCCCGAGGTGCTGACAATCACCACGTCGCGCCCGGCGGTGTGGTGTGCTTCGATGAGGGAGGCGGCTTCGTCGTAAATGATCGGGTCGATGAGTTCGTGCAGAGTCTCGGCGACGATCTCGCGGACCTGCTGGACATTCCAGCCCCTGCAGAGCGCGGAGAGATACTCGCGCATCCGCTCCATCTGATCGTGGTCGGCTCCGCCGGCGAGGAAGACGAACTGTGCGTACGCGGTGCGCAGCACGGCACGCCGGTTGATCAAGCCACCTTGGTAGAACGACTTGCTGAAGGTGAGCGTGCTCGACTTCGCAATGACCGTCTTGTCCAGATCAAAGAACGCGGCTGTCCGGGGCAACGAGTGGTTTTCCACGATGCCGAGCATAGGCGCCCTCCATTCGGCGTAAGCTGAGGCGTGTGGGTTTGCCTGAGAAGGCTCTCGGGTACACCATGGAAGTCACGGATCGTTCGCGACCGTGTCTAACCCGGTCCGACTCCTCCCCCCCCCGAGTCGGCCGTGGGGACGACCCCCGCTCTCCCCCCCGGCGGGGGTCGTCGCATGTCCGGATGCTTTTTGCAGAGCCTCATCCGGCATTCCTCCCTCCCGCGCCGCCCGCTCGGCGGCTGCCTCCCCTCCTTCATACACGCTACGCAGCGTAATCGGCGAGCTGCTCTCCGGAAGTCACCGGTATAGGTGACCGGGATATTCACAGCGGTTGAGTTGTCCACAGTTTTTGACCAAGATCCACATTATTTTCCAGTTCCCTGCACGGTGATTCCCCCGCGCTCTTCCGCGATGTCCGCGGATGCGAGAGCGCGCAGTGAGACGGGGAGGACGCCGTGGCCGGATCCAGCGCATCCGATTGGCCGCCCGCCGCCGGCAGGAGGCGGCGCGGACCACTGATCATCGTCGAGGACGAGGAGCTGCTCGATGACCTGTTGCGCCTGTGCGCGGCGGCCGGAGCAGTGCCCGAAGTGGCGCACGGGGCACCGGCGCGCCGAGGTGCGGGGCAGGATCCGCCGCTGATCCTGGTCGGCGAGGACTGCGCCCGCCGGCTGCGCGGCTCCCGCCTCGCGGCGCACGGGGAGGCGGTGCTGCTCGTCGGCCGGGACCGCGGCGACGCCGGGGTGTGGCGGCTGGCCATGGAGATCGGCGCCCGGGACGTGGCGCTGCTGCCCGGCTGCGAGGGCCGGCTCGTGGAGCGGATCGCCGATGCCGTCGAGGGGGCCGGGCGGCCCGCCCTCACCGTCGGGGTGATCGGCGGTCGGGGCGGCGCGGGGGCGAGCACGCTCGCGTGCGCGCTCGCCGTCGGTGCGGCCGGCGCCGGGCGGCGCACCATGCTCATCGACGGCGACCCCTTGGGTGGCGGCCTCGACGTCCTGCTCGGAGGTGAGAGGGCCGAGGGGCTGCGCTGGCCGGCCTTCGCCGACTCCCGGGGCCGGGTGGCGTGTCACGCCCTGGAGGAGGCCCTGCCCGAGCTCCACTCGCTGCGCCTGCTCAGCTGGGACCGGAGCCCGTGCACGGCCGTGCCGCCCGATGCGATGAAGGCCGTGCTGGCCGCAGCGCGCCGCCGTGGCGGCGCGGTCGTCGTCGACCTGCCGCGCAGGCTGGACGAAGCGGCCCTCGAAGCCCTCGGGCAGCTGGACGCGGGCTTGTTGGTGGTGCCTGCCGAGCTGCGGGCCGTGGCCGCGGCCCACCGCGTCGCCGCCACCGTCGGCGCCGTCCTCGGCGATCTGCGGGTGGTCGTCCGCGGCCCGCGCGCCTCCGGGCTCGACGGAGAGGAGATCGCCCGCCTCCTCGGCCTGCCCCTCGCAGGCGACCTCCCGCCGGAGACGGGCCTGCAGGCCGCGCTCGCGGCAGGCAGACCGCCGGGCGGCGAGCGTGGCCCGCTGGCCCGGTTCTGCACCGACTTCTGGGCCTGCTTCGAGGCCGCTCAGGGGGCGTCGGCATGAGCCCCGGACTGCTGGACGCCGTACGGCTGCGGCTGGCCGAGAGCGGAGCCGATCCCACGCCCGCCAGAGTCGCCGAGGCCCTGCGCCAGGAGGGGCGGCTGCTGGGGGACGCCGAGATCCTCGGCGTCGCGGCCCGGCTGCGCTCCGAACTGATCGGCGCCGGCCCGCTCGAGCGGCTGCTCGCCGAGTCCGATGTCACCGATGTCCTGGTCACGGCGCCCGACGAGGTCTGGGTCGACCGCGGCGCCGGCCTGGAGCGCGCGGACGTGATCTTCCCGGATGCGGCAGCGGTGCGCAGGCTCGCCCAGCGGCTCGCCGCGATCGCGGGCCGCCGGCTGGACGACGCCCGTCCCTGGGTCGACGCGCGGCTTCCCGACGGGACCCGGCTGCATGCGGTGCTGCCTCCGATCGCCGTCGGCTCGACGTGCCTGTCCTTGCGTGTCGTCAGGCCCCGCGCCTTCACCCTGGCGGACCTGACGGCTGCCGGGACCGTGCCGACGGGCGGGGAGCGGCTGCTGCGGGCGGTGCTGGAGGCGCGGCTGTCGTTCATCGTGAGCGGTGGTACGGGCTCCGGCAAGACGACGTTGCTGACCACTTTGCTGGGGCTGGTGGCGCCGGACGAGCGGATCGTCCTCGCAGAGGATTCGGCCGAACTGCGCCCGGACCACCCGCATGTCGTCCGGCTGGAGACCCGTCCGGCGAACCAGGAGGGCATGGGTCTGGTCACCTTGCGGGACCTGGTGAGGCAGGCCCTGCGGATGAGGCCGGACCGGCTGGTGGTGGGCGAGGTCCGCGGACCGGAGGTCACGGACCTGCTGGCCGCGCTCAATACGGGCCACGAGGGCGGCTGCGGCACGGTGCATGCGAACGCCGCGGCGGACGTGCCCGCCCGGCTGGAGGCGCTCGGCTCCACGGCGGGGCTCGACCGTGCCGCGTTGCACAGCCAGTTGGCGGCCGGGCTGTCGGTCGTGATCCACCTGGTGCGGGAGCGGAGCGGCCGTCGGCGGGTCGCCGAGGTGCATGTGCTCGAGCGGGACGGCGCCGGGTTCGTCACCACGGTGCCCGCCGCCGTATGGGGGGCCGCCGGCTTTCAGGAGGCGCGCGGCTGGGCCCGGCTGGCGGAGCTGTGCGAGCGGGGCGGAGTGACGCCGTGACGGCCGCCGGGACGATGCCGCCGGCCACGCTCGCGGGCGTTGCCGCGCTGGGTGCCCTGTTCATGGCCTGGCCGCCGGGCGGTTCCGGGAGGGAGCTGCGCCGCGCCCGGCTGATGTTCGCAGGCGGCGGGTCGCTCGTACCCCCTGCGCCTTGGCCGCCCGCCCTGGTGGGCGAGTGGGGTGCCCGCCTGCGGCGCTGGGCGCGGGCCCGGAAGGAGTTGGTGTGCCTCCCGCTCGGCGGCGCCGTGGCTCTGCTGGGAGGGTCGGTGCTGCCGCTGCTGGCGGCGCTGGCGGCCGTGCCGCTCGTACGCAGGTGGCTGGCCGCCCGCGGAGAGCAGCGCGCAAGGGAGCGGCGGGAAGCGGCCGTGATCGAGCTGTGCGGGACCGTCGCGGGCGAACTGCGGGCCGGCCGGCAGCCCGGCCAGGCGCTGGCCGGTGTGCCCGCGGGGGACTTGGGGCCGCAGTGGACGGCGGTCTCGGCGGCGGCGAGGTTCGGCGGGGACGTGCCGGAGGCACTGAGGGCCGTGGCCGCCCATCCCGGGGCCGAGGGGCTGCACGGTGTGGCCGCCTGCTGGCGCGTCGCCGTCGACGGGGGTGCGGGGCTTGCCACCGGGCTCGACCGGGTCTCTGCGGCCCTGAGCGCCGAGCGGGACCAAAGGGAGGAGCTGCGCTCGCAGTTGGCGGGCGCGCGGTCCACCGCGGTGATGCTGGCCCTGCTGCCCGTGCTCGCCCTGCTGATGGGCAGTGCGCTGGGCGCGGCGCCGCTGCGGGTGCTGCTGCACACCCCGGCCGGGCTGTGCTGTCTGCTCCTCGGCGGGCTCCTGGAGGCCGCCGGCATCGCCTGGACCGGGCGGATCGTACGGGCGGCGGCGGGGGAGCGAGGAAGGGCCGTCGGCCCCGGCGCGCCCGGCCCGGCGGAAGGGAAGGCGTCGTGAGGGAAAATGTTATCCACAGCCTGTGGATGATGATTCTTCCGGGAATCGCTTCCTTCGCTGCAGTGGTGGTGGCGGTCCGTGTGCGCAGGAGGC
Source organism: Streptomyces aureoversilis (assembly GCF_042657885.1). Classification (NCBI taxonomy): domain Bacteria; kingdom Bacillati; phylum Actinomycetota; class Actinomycetes; order Kitasatosporales; family Streptomycetaceae; genus Streptomyces; species Streptomyces aureoversilis. The sequence goes on along the minus strand of NZ_JBHSKJ010000005.1, from coordinate 127,790 downwards.
GGACGGTACGCCGCCGGATCACTGCTCTGTTCGGCGGGGCGCCGGCGAGGGCTGTGAAGGCGCAGCGACTGCGTGCCCTGGCCGGTCGGCTGCCGGGGCTCCGGGACGGGCTGTTCGCAGCCGGGGCCGGAGCCGCAGGGGTCATCCTTCTCGGTGGAGCCGCAGGCTGCGCAGCGGGACTCGCCGCCGCGTACGGCATGTGGCGGTGGCTGCGGCGCCGGAAGCGGGACGGCGGGCCCGACGGCCTTCCGGTCGAAGAGGTCGAGCGGCAACTTCCGCTGGCCGCCGACCTCATGGCGGCGTGCCTGGCCGCCGGGGCCGGGCCGAGGGAGGCCGCCGATGCGGTCGGCGTGTCGCTGGGCGGCCCGGTGGGCGAGAGGCTCGCCCGCGCCGCGGCGGAGGTCCGGCTCGGCGGAGACCCGGCCACGGCCTGGAGCCGGCTGGGCGGCCTCCCCGGCGCCCGAGGGCTCGCCCGCTGCCTGGAGCGGGCCCAGGCGACGGGAGTGCCCGCAGTGGAGCCCATGTCCCGGCTCGCGGGTCATCTGAGGGCTCAGCGCGGCAGGACGGCCGGCATACGGGCCCGGCGCGCGGGCGTCCTGGCGACGGCCCCTCTCGGGCTGTGCTTCCTGCCCGCGTTCCTGACGGTCGGTGTGGTGCCCGTGGTGATCGGGCTGGCGAGCGGTCTGACGAAAGGACATTGACGGTGAGTGGAGTGAAGGTCGTGGCCGTACGGACGGGGGAGAACGTGATGGTCCTGCGAGGGATGCCGGGGCGCAGAGTCTGGCGGGCGGCGCCGCGGTCGCGGCAGGGCGCGGGGAGCGTACGGCGGCGGGTGCCGGCCAGGCCGCGCCTGTGGCCGGCGGCCTGGCCGAACGGGCGTCCGCGGGCCCTTGCCGGCGCCGATGCGGGCATGTCGACTGCCGAGTACGCCGTGGGCACCGTGGCCGCCTGTGCGCTCGCCGCGGTGCTCTACAAGGTGGTCACGAGCGGCGCGGTCAGCGCGGCGCTGCAGGGACTCATCGGGAGGGCGCTCAATGCGCCATTCTGACGGCCTGTCGGGCGCGGAGCCTGATGCGGCGTCCAGCCGCCCACCCGGCAAGGGCACTGACGGCGGCTATGTGACCGCCGAGGCCGCGATGGCGCTCCCGGCCCTGATCCTGTTCGGTGCGGCCCTGATCTGGGGGCTGATGGCGGCCGGCGCGCAGATCCAGTGCGTGGACGCCGCCCGGGCAGGGGCCCGGGCGGCGGCCCGGTCCGATCCTGTGGGCGTCGCGGTCGCGTCGGCGCGGTCCGCCGCGCCGCCGGGTTCCCGCATCGCCGTGATGCGCGAGGGCGATCTCGTACGGGTGCGGGTCGAGGCCAGGGCGGCCGGCCCGCTGGCTCTCAGGCTGGGCGGAGAGGCGGTGGCCCTTGCGGAGGAGACGGTGCGGTGACCGGGGCGTGGCGACGGTGTGGGTGGCGGTCGCGGCCGCCGCGCTCTGCGCGGTGTTCGCGGTGCTGCTGGCCATGGGGCAGGCAGTGGTGGCCCGCCATCGCGCAGGCGGTGCGGCGGACCTGGCGGCGCTGGCGGCGGCCGACCATGCCCTCGACGGGCAGGAGACCGCGTGCGGCCTCGCCCGGCGGGTGGCCGCCGCCCAGGGGGCGAGAGTGGTGCGCTGCGCCGTGAGCGGCGAGATCGCCGAGGTCGCGGCCGAGGCGAGGGCGGGGCCGTACGCCGTCCGGGTGCGGTCGCGGGCGGGGCCCGCGGAGGCGGCGGGGATCGAGCCCGTTGCGTCCGTGCGGCTCACCCGTCCTTCGGGGCGTCCTTGAGGAGCCGGGCCAGGAGGCGTATGGCGGCCCGCTTGTCGAGAGGGTCGTTGCCGTTGCCGCACTTGGGGGACTGGACGCAGGAGGGGCAGCCGGTGTCGCACTCGCAGGCGGCGATCGCCTCGCGCGTGGCGGTGAGCCAGCCCGCGGCGGTGTGGAAGGCCCTCTCGGCGAAGCCCGCGCCGCCGGGGTGGCCGTCGTAGACGAAGACGGTCGGCAGGAGCGTGTCGGGGTGCAGGGGGACGGAGACGCCGCCGATGTCCCAGCGGTCGCAGGTGGCGAAGAGGGGGAGCATGCCGATGGAGGCGTGTTCCGCGGCGTGCAGGGCGCCTCCGAGGGCCTCGGGGGCGATCCGGGCCTCCTCGAGCTGGTCCTCGGTGACGGTCCACCACACGGCGCGGGTGCGCAGCGTACGCGGCGGCAGGTCCAGCTTGGACTCGCCGAGGACCTCGCCGGTGATGAGCCGGCGGCGGAGGAAGGAGACGACCTGGTTGGTGACCTCGACCGAGCCGAAGCACAGCCGCGCCTCGCCCCAGGGGATCTCGGCGCTGGTCTCCAGGATGGAGACGGCCGTCGTGTCGCGGGCCGTCGTCGAGTACGGCGGGTCGGCCTGCTCGACGAGGGCGACGGAGTCCTCCAGGTCGAGCCGGCGGACGAGGTAGGTCCGGCCCTGGTGGAGGTGGACCGCGCCCTCGTGGACGGAGGTGTGGGCGGCGCCCGCGTCCACGGTGCCCAGCAGCCGCCCGGTGCCCTCTTCGACGACCTGGACGGGGCGGCCCCCGCCGCCCCGGATGTCGGTGAGGTCGGCGGCGCGCTCGCGCCGGGTCCAGTGCCAGGCGGCGCCGCGGCGGCGGAGCAGCTTGCGCGCTTCGAGCTGGGCGAGCAGGCCCGGCGTCTCGGGCCCGAACAGGGACAGGTCGGCCTCGGTGAGCGGCAGCTCGGCGGCCGCGGCGCACAGATGGGGGGCGAGGACGTAGGGGTTGTCGGGATCGAGGACGGTGGATTCCACGGGCTGCCGGAAGAGCGCCTCGGGGTGGTGGACGAGATAGGTGTCCAGGGGGTCGTCGCGGGCGATCAGCACGGCGAGGGCTCCCCGGCCCGTACGGCCCGCGCGGCCGGCCTGCTGCCACAGGGAGGCCCGCGTGCCCGGATAGCCGGTCAGGAGGACGGCGTCGAGGCCGGCGACGTCGACGCCGAGCTCCAGGGCGGTCGTCGCGGACAGGCCCAGCAGTTCGCCGCTGTGCAGGGCGCGCTCGATGGAGCGGCGCTCCTCGGGGAGGTAGCCGCCTCGGTAGGCGGCGACACGCCCGGGCAGGGAGCGGTTTACGGCCGCGAGGCGCTCCTGGGCGATCAGGGCGATGAGCTCGGCGCCGCGCCGTGACCGCACGAAGGCGACGGTGCGGACGCCCTGGACGACGAGGTCGGTGAGGAGCTCGGCGCTCTCGGCGGTGGCGGTGCGGCGCACGGGGGCCCCTCGCTCGCCGTGGAGCTCGGTGAGGGGCGGCTCCCAGAGGGCGAAGACCAGCTCGCCGCGCGGAGAGGCGTCATCGGTGATCTCCACCACCGGAACGCCCGTCAGCCGGCCGGCGGCGGTGGCCGGATCGGAGGAGGTGGCCGAGGCGAGGAGGAAGACCGGATCGGCCCCGTAGCGGGCGCAGACACGCCGGAGCCGGCGCAGGACCTGGGCGACGTGCGAGCCGAAGACGCCCCGGTAGGTGTGGCACTCGTCGATGACGACGTAGCGCAGGGCACGCAGGAAGGAGGACCACTTGGGGTGGGCGGGCAGGATCGAGCGGTGGAGCATGTCGGGGTTGGTGAGCGCGTAATTGGCGTACTGGCGCACCCACTCGCGCTCCTCGACGGGGGTGTCCCCGTCGTAGACGGCGGGCCGCACGCCCTTGCCCAGGGGCTCGGCGAGGGCCTTCACGGCGCGCCGCTGATCGGCGGCGAGGGCCTTGGTGGGGGCGAGGTACAGCGCGGTCGCCCCGCGGCCGTTCGGGGCCTCTGAGCCGTCCAGCAGGGCGCTGAGGACCGGTGCCAGGTACGCGAGGGACTTCCCGGAGGCGGTTCCGGTGGCCACGACCACCGATTCGCCGCGCAGCGCGTGCTCGGCGGTGAGCGCCTGATGGGCCCACGGCCGCTCGATGCCGGCCGCCCGGACGGCCTCCACCACTTCCGGCCGGATCTTCTCAGGCCAGGGGGCATGACGTCCGGGACGCGGGGGCAAGTGCTCCGTATGAGTGATGCGTGCAGCCCTGTCCGCCCCGGTGGTCAGTCGGTCGAGGACTGTCCGGGGAGCGGGATGTACGCCCGCCTCCGGCGGGAGTTGATCGTTGGCCATCGGCACCGAGTGTGTCACTGGCGTGACGGACAATGGCGTCAAGGCGTCGTGCGCGCCTGCCGGTAAGTGATTGAATGCCATCGCGGCTGCCGATCCATGGGGGGCGACCGCTCGATGCAAGGTGCTGGAGGATCCGTGGACCTGTCCCTGTCGACCGAGACCGTAGGCGACCGTACGGTTGTCCGGGTCGGTGGCGAGATTGATGTGTACACCGCGCCCAAGCTGCGTGAGCAGCTGGTCGAGCTTGTCAACGACGGCAGCTATCACCTCGTCGTGGACATGGAGGGCGTCGACTTCCTCGACTCCACCGGGCTCGGCGTCCTGGTCGGCGGGCTGAAGCGGGTGCGTGCCCATGAGGGCTCGCTGCGCCTGGTCTGCAACCAGGAGCGCATTCTCAAGATTTTCCGTATCACCGGCCTCACCAAGGTGTTCCCCATCCACACCTCGGTCGAGGACGCGGTGCAGGCGACCGACTGAGGTCGCCGGGGAAGACTGTCACGCGGGGGGCACCCGGGCTCACGGGTCCGGCCCCCTCGTGAGTCCGCCCTTTTCCGGATGAGGGGGAGAGGGCACGTACGACCGAGGGGGATGGCATGGCCACCGTCGAACTGCTCTTCAGTGCCCTTCCCGAGCATGTCCGGACCGCTCGGCTGGTGGCGGCCGCGGTGGCGCGCCGTGCCGGTGTGGACGAGGCCGTGCTGGACGAGGTCCGGCTCGCCGTGGGCGAGGCCTGCTCACGCGCGGTGGGGCTGCACATCAGCAATGAGGTGACCACCCCCGTCCGGGTGACGCTGATCGAGGACGAGAAGAAGTTCTCCATCGAGGTCGGGGACGACGCCCCCGCACCGGAGGCGCTCGCTGCCGCGAACGGCTCGGAGCGCGCCTCGGGCGGCCCCGAGGAGGGCGCTGCCGACAACGAGGACGACATGGGCCTCGCGGTCATCAGCGGCCTGGTCGACGACGTCGAGGTGACGGCGGACGAACGCGGCGGCCTGATCCGGATGAGCTGGCCGATCGCTCCCGCGGCCGTGGCGCCGTAGCCCGTCCGGGCGTATCGCCGTATCCGGCCCTCCTCGGACGGCCGTAACTCCCGGCTGCCCTGTCCGGCCGTTCCGATGAGGCCCGCTGGATGGCCGTCGCACGATCCACCGGCTTCCTGTGCACCGAGCAGCCATAATTCTGCGATCTTTTCTCCGCCCTCCTGCATCCGGCGGCGCCTCGTGGCCGGCGAGCGCCGCGTGCCCCGTGGATCGTTCCTTCCGGGCCAATCGATCTTCCGGCTGATTCCGGTGATTCCGGCGATCTTCCGGAATGGATCTCGCGGCGGTCCCCATTTCCCGATCACTGCTGATCGCCATTGATCGCCGTTCCGGATCTCCGCCCGCGATCGTTTATCCGGCCGATCATTCACTCGATCTTCACTTGCACAGGCCAATTCCATTTGCCGCGCTCTGTTTTGATCTCGCCATGCTCCCTACAATCCGTCCATCTTGAGCTCAGGACGCCTGAGCGTGGCTGCTGTTCCGTGATCTCCCTTTCGTGATCGCGGATCAGCTGCGCGCCCATGTGCCAAACGTCAGGGAGGACGAATGGCGGGGCCCTTCACCCCTCGACAGGTGGACTTTCAACAGCTCGACTTCACCCGGAATCTCGCGGCCGAACTCACCCAGGGCAACCGCACCATGGTGATCGTGATCGCGGCCGTCGCACTCGCGGCGCTCGTGGTCGCCGTCGCCCTGGTGCGGCAGGTCCTCGCGGCGGGCGAGGGAACCGACAACATGAGAAGGATCGCGGCGGCCGTGCAGGAGGGCGCGAACGCCTATCTCGCACGGCAGTTGCGCACCCTCGGCGTATTCGCCGTGGCGGTGTTCTTCCTCCTGATGCTCCTGCCGGCCGACAACTGGTCGCAGCGCATCGGGCGTTCGGGCTTCTTCCTGATCGGAGCGCTCTTCTCGGCGGCCACCGGCTATATCGGCATGTGGCTCGCCGTGCGCAGCAACGTGCGGGTCGCCGCGGCGGCCCGCGAGGCCACTCCGGCACAGGGCGAGCCCGAGAAGGACCTGACGGCCGTTTCCCACAAGGCCATGAAGATTGCGTTCCGGACGGGTGGCGTCGTCGGGATGTTCACCGTGGGGCTCGGCCTGCTGGGCGCCTCCTGCGTGGTGCTCGTGTACGCGGCCGACGCGCCCAAGGTGCTGGAGGGGTTCGGCTTCGGCGCGGCGCTGCTGGCGATGTTCATGAGGGTCGGCGGCGGCATCTTCACCAAGGCGGCCGACGTCGGCGCCGACCTCGTCGGCAAGGTCGAACAGGGGATCCCCGAGGACGACCCGCGCAACGCCGCCACCATCGCGGACAACGTGGGGGACAACGTCGGCGACTGCGCGGGCATGGCCGCCGACCTCTTCGAGTCGTACGCCGTGACACTGGTCGCCGCGCTGATCCTCGGCAAGGCCGCCTTCGGCGACGCGGGGCTCGCCTTTCCCCTGCTCGTCCCCGCGATCGGCGTGCTCACGGCGATGGTCGGCATCTTCGCGGTCGCGCCGCGCCGCGCCGACCGCAGCGGGATGACCGCGATCAACCGCGGGTTCTTCATTTCGGCCGTCATATCGCTCGTGCTGGTGGCCGTTGCGGTGTTCGCGTACCTGCCCTCCAGCTACGCCGACCTCAAGGGCATCGGGGACGAGGCGATCCGCGGCCACGCGGGCGACCCGAGGGTGCTCGCGCTCGTGGCGGTGGCCATCGGCATCGTCCTCGCCGCACTCATCCAGCAGCTCACGGGGTACTTCACGGAGACCAGCCGGCGGCCCGTGCGGGACATCGGCAAGTCGTCCCTGACCGGACCGGCGACGGTCGTCCTCGCCGGCATCTCCATCGGCCTGGAGTCCGCCGTCTACTCGGCCGTGCTCATCGGGCTGGGCGTCTACGGGGCGTTCCTGCTCGGCGGCACGTCCATCATGCTGGCCCTGTTCGCCGTCGCGCTCGCCGGCACCGGCCTGCTGACCACGGTGGGCGTCATCGTCGCCATGGACACCTTCGGTCCGGTCTCCGACAACGCCCAGGGCATCGCCGAGATGTCCGGCGACGTCGAGGGGGCCGGCGCGCAGGTGCTCACCGACCTCGACGCCGTCGGCAACACCACCAAGGCCATCACGAAGGGCATCGCCATCGCCACGGCCGTCCTGGCGGCGTCGGCGCTCTTCGGCTCGTACCGCGACGCCATCGCCACCGCGGTGAAGGACGTGCACGCGAAGTCCGGTGAGCTGGGCCTGAGTCTGGACATCTCGCAGCCCAACAACCTCGTCGGTCTCATCCTCGGAGCCGCCGTCGTCTTCCTGTTCTCCGGACTGGCGATCAACGCCGTCTCGCGGTCGGCGGGCGCCGTGGTCTACGAGGTGCGGCGGCAGTTCCGCGAGCACCCCGGGATCATGGACTACAGCGAGAAGCCGGAGTACGGCCGCGTGGTGGACATCTGCACCAAGGACGCGCTGCGCGAACTCGCCACGCCCGGCCTGCTGGCCGTGATGGCGCCCATTGCCGTCGGGTTCTCGCTCGGCGTCGGCGCGCTCGGCTCGTACCTGGCGGGGGCCATCGGCACCGGCACCCTGATGGCCGTCTTCCTCGCCAACTCCGGTGGCGCCTGGGACAACGCCAAGAAGCTGGTGGAGGACGGCCACCACGGCGGCAAGGGCAGCGAGGCGCACGCGGCGACGGTCATCGGCGACACGGTCGGCGACCCGTTCAAGGACACCGCCGGGCCGGCCATCAATCCGCTGCTGAAGGTGATGAACCTGGTGGCGCTGCTGATCGCCCCTGCGGTGGTCAAGTTCTCCTACGGCGTCGACGCCAACAAGGGCCTGCGGATCGGGATCGCGGTGCTGGCGATCGTCGTCATCGTCGGTGCGGTGTACGTCTCCAAGCGGCGCGGGGTCGCGGTGGACGACGACGGGAACGCCGAGCGGACGGCGAAGCCCGCCGATCCGGCGGTGGTGTCGTGAAGAACTGATGCTCCGACACCTCGGGCCCGGGCCGGCGGCGTGCGCTGACGCTGCCGGCCCGGGTGCGCGTCGGCCCCGGTAGGTGCCGGCCCGGGTGCGCGTCGGCTCACGTGGACGTCGGCCCGGTTCCGGCACCCCCGCGGGTGCGGTGAATGCCACGCTGCGCTTGGTGCAAATGGCTTCAAAAGGAGGCATATGGTGTGCTCGCCTCCTGGGTGGTCCCGCTCGGACGTGTAAGTTCCGGGCCGAGAGCCATCGAAGGGACCGATCCGGTGAACAAGAAGCTTGCGGCCGTACTGTCCGGCGGTACGGCGCTCCTGCTGGCGCTGACCGGCTGCGGCAGCGACGACGAGGGCAACAAGAAGCTGGACGACTGGGCCAAGAAGGTCTGCGACCAGATGCAGCCCCAGGTGAAGAAGATCCTGGACGCCAACCAGTCGATCGCGAGCGTCCAGACCGAGGAGGACTCCAAGAAGGTCCAGCAGACCGACTCCGCCGCCTTCCAGGTCAGCGTCGACGCGTACAAGGCGCTCGCCAACGCGGTGCAGGACGCGGGCGCGCCGCCCGTCAAGGACGGCGAGACCAGCCAGAAGAACGCCGCCAAGGCGCTCAACGACCTCTCCACGGCGTACGCGAACCTGAAGAAGCGCAGCGACGCCCTCGACACCGGCGACAAGACCAAGTTCGGCGAGGGGCTCAGGGGCATCGGCGGGGACGTCGCCAAGCTCAGCGGCCAGAGCTCCGAGGCGCTCAAGAAGCTGCAGTCGGGCGACGTCGGCAAGGCCATGGCCAAGCAGCCGGGCTGCCAGAAGAACTCGCTCTCCCCGTCGCCCGCGAAGAGCTGACCCGGAGGACCGGGGCCCGGCCGCACGAACGGCGGGGTGCGGCGGCGCGTCCTCACGGACGCGACGCCGCACCCCGCCGCTTTCGTCGTTTGCCGGTGCCGCCCCCGACAATGGTCCCGTGAGTACGCTCCTTCCCGCCGCCGACCGCGCGCGCACCTCCCGGCTGCGCGACGCCCTGCTCGCCGCCGCCTTCACCGCCGACGGCCTCCTCGACCTGCTGGGCGCCCCCGCCTACGCCGCGCTCGCCCGCAGCGAGACCGTGCCCGCCTTGCGCGCCACGCGCGGCGACAGCCCGCTGGAGACGCTCGTCCGGCTCTTCCTGCTGCAGCGCCCGGCCCCGTACGCGCGCGCCGCGGCCGCACTGCCCGTCGACGACTGCCTCGCCGGAGGCTGGCTCGTCCGCGACGGGGACTCCGTGCGCGCCACCGTGGACGTGCGCCCGTACGGCGGCCCGGAGGGGGAGGACTGGTGGATCGTCTCCGACCTCGGCTGCGCGGTCGGCGGCGCCGGCGGCATCGCCGGGGGCGGGACCGGCCCCTCGGGAGTCGACCGCTCGCAGCTCGTCCTCGGCGTCGGTGGCGCCTCGACGACCCTCGCCGGGCTCACCGTCCGCACGCCCGTCGCGAGCGCCCTCGACCTGGGCACGGGCTCCGGCATCCAGGCGCTGCACGCGAGCCGGCACGCCACGCGCGTGACCGCTACGGACCTCAACCCGCGCGCCCTGCACATCACGCGGCTCACCCTGGAGCTCTCCGGCGCCGCCGAGGCCGACCTGCGCGAGGGCTCGCTCTTCGAGCCGGTCGCCCAGGACACCTTCGACCTGATCGTCTCCAACCCGCCGTTCGTCATCTCGCCCGGCGCTCGCCTGACCTACCGCGACGGCGGCATGGGCGGCGACGACCTGTGCCGCACCCTCGTCCAGCAGTCGGCCGACCGGCTCAACGACGGCGGCTACTGCCAGCTGCTCGCCAACTGGCAGCACGTGGAGGGCGAGGACTGGCGCGAGCGGCTCTCCTCCTGGGTGCCGCGCGGCTGCGACGCCTGGATCGTCCAGCGCGAGGTGCAGGACGTCGCCCAGTACGCCGAGCTGTGGCTGCGCGACGCGGGCGACCACCGCGCCGGCCCGGAGGAGTACGCGGCCCGCTACGACGCCTGGCTGGACGAGTTCGAGGCCCGTAAGACCAAGGGCATCGGATTTGGCTGGATCACGCTGCGTAAGTCGGGTGCCGACCGGCCGTCCGTCGTCGCCGAGGAATGGCCGCACCCGGTCGAGCAGCCGCTCGGCCCGGCCGTCAGCGCCCACTTCGACCGGCAGGACTTCCTGCGCAGGCACGACGACGCCGGGCTGCTCGCCGCCCGCTTCGCCCTGGCCGGCGAGGTCGTGCAGGAGCAGGTAGGCCTGCCGGGCGCGGAGGACCCCGAGCACGTGGTGCTCCGCCAGAACCGCGGCATGCGGCGGGCCACCAAGGTGGACACCGTGGGCGCGGGCTTCGCGGGCGTGTGCGACGGCTCCCTGAGCGCGGGGCGGATCCTCGACGCCATCGCCCAGCTGATCGGCGAGGACCCGGTGCTGCTGCGGGACCGGACGCCGGAGTCGATCAGGATGCTGGTCGAGCAGGGCTTCCTGACGCCCGTGGCGGAGTAGCGGCCCGGCGGTGGCTGTTGCCTGATCAGGGCGTGTTTTCGGTCACGGCCACCGGTCGCTGTGCGGCGCCGGCAGCCGTGACCGGGAAGCCCAGGGCGGCGGCCTCGGCGGCGACGGCGGCGAAGTCCGCCGAGGGGTTGAGCGCGGCGACGACGGCTGCCGTGAGCGGCTCGCCCGCGAGGACGGACGCCACGGCGGGGCGGCCCACGGGGCGTTCCCAGTAGTCCTCGGCGTCCTCCGCGTAGGCCTCCGCACGCGCTTCCAGGGTGCCGTCCGCCAGCAACTCGAAGAGCCAGGCGCCGTCCGTCCCGCCGTCCTCGAACACCACCGGGCCGCACTGCCACGCGGCGGCGCCGGTCTCGCGCCAGGCGCAGAGCGTGGCGTCGAAGAATCCGTCGAAGAGGAACGCCTCCTCGGCCGGGTACGCGGCGAGCGCGGCGGGCAGGCCGTCGAGCAGCCCGGGCCAGTGGGCGCGGGGCTCCTCGCGCCACGGCGTGGCCTCGCACTCGTGGTCGAAGGCGTACAGGAACACGCCCGCCGGGCCGAAGGCGATCGCGTAGAGATCGCCCGAGCCGTTGTCCATCGAGGCCAGCGCCGTGCCGTCACCCCAGTGGGGGTCGAAGGCGTGCGTCCGGTGCCCCGGGGTGTCCCGTTCCATGACGAGGTCCAGCACGGCGACGGCCCTGCAGTGCGCCAGGAGCGCCTGCGGATCCGGGAGCCTCGGTATGAGGTCGTGGACGGTTGCGAGCTCGGCGGGGGCTTCGGTCATGCCCGCATTGAAGCGCCCGCCACTGACAATGCCCGCCACTGGCAAAGCCCGCGGACGGCCGGTGCCCCGTGGGCCACGTGACGGGTCCCACGCCCCGCCGGTGTTTGCGGACCGCAATTCTGGACATCGTTTTCAGGACAACCTGTTGCCCGCGGTCCGTCCGGACGCATATGCGTCCGACGCCTCGGGCAGGGCCATGTCAAGGATCGTCCGGGGCTTCCGTGACTCTTTCGGGTCCAAGCCCGCGCCCTTGTGGCGCGCGGCCCGCCGTCCGGCCCTCCGCCGTCACACCCTTGGCCAGGGCCCTGTGAAGCGCGGCATCGGGGGCGGAGTGGACGTAGCCTTCATTACGACCCTAAGAGTGTGATGTTGGATACCGTGCTGGTTAGAACGTACATCGGGTTACCGTTCGAGTGGCGTTGCGGGCTTTTTCCGTTTGACACGGGGGCGGGATGTACCGTCACACTCCGCAGCGTCACCGCAGCGCCCACACCGAGTGCCGACCGGAAGAAGAGCGAAGTTGTCCCCGACCAGCGAGACCGCAAAGGGCGGCCGCCGACTCGTCATCGTCGAGTCGCCTGCCAAGGCGAAGACGATCAAGGGCTACCTCGGCCCCGGATACGTTGTCGAGGCGAGCGTCGGGCACATCCGTGACCTGCCGAACGGGGCCGCCGAGGTCCCGGCGAAGTACAAGGGCGAGCCCTGGGCCCGCCTCGGCGTCAACGTCGAGAAGGACTTCCAGCCGATCTACGTCGTGAACCACGACAAGAAGGACCAGGTCAAGAAGCTCAAGGAGCTGCTGGCCGAGTCCGACGAGCTCTTCCTCGCCACCGATGAGGACCGCGAGGGCGAGGCCATCGCCTGGCACCTGCAGGAAGTCCTCAAGCCCAAGGTCCCCGTCCGCCGCATGGTCTTCCACGAGATCACCAAGGACGCGATCCAGGCCGCCGTCGCCAGCCCGCGCGAGCTGAACAAGAAGCTCGTCGACGCCCAGGAGACCCGCCGCATCCTCGACCGCCTCTACGGCTACGAGGTCTCGCCGGTCCTGTGGAAGAAGGTCATGCCGCGGCTGTCGGCCGGCCGTGTGCAGTCCGTGGCCACCCGCCTCGTCGTCGAGCGGGAGCGCGAGCGCATCGCCTTCCGCTCCGCCGAGTACTGGGATCTCACGGGCACCTTCGGCACCGGCCGCTCCGGTGACAACAGCGACCCCGCGACCCTCACCGCCCGCCTGGCCTCGGTCGACGGCCGGCGCGTGGCCCAGGGCCGCGACTTCGGCTCGAACGGTCAGCTGAAGGACGCCGCCCAGGTGCTCCACCTGGACGAGGCCAACGCCCGTGCGCTGGCCGCGGCCCTCGCCGACACCTCGTTCTCGGTGCGCTCGGTCGAGTCCAAGCCGTACCGCCGCTCGCCGTACGCCCCGTTCCGCACGACGACGCTGCAGCAGGAGGCCTCGCGCAAGCTGGGCTTCGGCGCGAAGGCCACCATGCAGGTGGCCCAGAAGCTGTACGAGAACGGCTTCATCACCTATATGCGTACGGACTCCACGACGCTGTCCGACACCGCCGTCAAGGCGGCCCGTGCGCAGGTCACCCAGCTCTACGGCGCCGACTACCTGCCGGAGAAGCCGCGCACGTACGCCGGCAAGGTCAAGAACGCCCAGGAGGCGCACGAGGCGATCCGGCCTTCGGGTGATCGTTTCCGCACGCCCGCCGAGACCGGGCTGACCGGCGACCAGTTCCGTCTCTACGAGCTGATCTGGAAGCGGACCGTCGCCTCCCAGATGAAGGACGCGACCGGCAACTCGGTCACCGTCAGGATCGGCGGCCTGGCGAGCGACGGCCGGCAGGCAGAGTTCAGCGCCTCCGGCAAGACCATCACCTTCCACGGCTTCATGAAGGCCTACGTGGAGGGCGCGGACGACCCGAACGCCGAGCTCGACGACCGCGAGCGCCGCCTCCCGCAGGTCACCGAGGGCGACCCGCTGGCGGCCGAGGAGATCACGGCCGACGGCCACGCCACCAAGCCCCCCGCCCGCTACACCGAGGCCTCGCTGGTCAAGGAGCTGGAGGAGCGGGAGATCGGCCGCCCGTCGACCTACGCGTCGATCATCGGCACCATCCTCGACCGCGGCTACGTCTTCAAGAAGGGCACGGCGCTCGTCCCGTCCTTCCTGAGCTTCGCCGTCGTCAACCTGCTGGAGAAGCACTTCGGCCGGCTCGTCGACTACGACTTCACCGCCTCCATGGAGGAGGACCTCGACCGCATCGCCCGCGGCGAGGCCCAGGCCGTGCCGTGGCTGCGCCGGTTCTACTTCGGCGAGGGCACCGAGGGTGCCGCGGGCGGCGCCGCCGAGGCCGGCAACGGCGACGGCGACCACCTCGGCGGCCTCAAGGAGCTCGTCACCGACCTCGGTGCGATCGACGCCCGCGAGGTGTCCTCCTTCCCCGTCGGCAACGACATCGTGCTGCGCGTCGGCCGCTACGGCCCGTACGTCGAGCGCGGCGAGAAGGACGCCGAGGGCCACCAGCGGGCCGACGTCCCCGACGACCTCGCGCCCGACGAGCTGACCGTCGAGTACGCCGAGGAACTGCTCGCCAAGCCCAGCGGGGACTTCGAGCTCGGCACCGACCCCGGCACCGGTCACCAGATCGTCGCCAAGGACGGCCGCTACGGCCCCTACGTCACCGAGATCCTCCCCGAGGGCACCCCGAAGACCGGCAAGAACGCGGTCAAGCCGCGCACCGCCTCGCTCTTCAAGTCCATGTCCCTGGACACGGTCACCCTCGACGACGCGCTCCGGCTGATGTCGCTGCCGCGCGTGGTGGGCACCGACGCCGAGGGCGTCGAGATCACCGCGCAGAACGGCCGCTACGGCCCGTATCTGAAGAAGGGCACCGACTCGCGGTCGCTGGAGACCGAGGACCAGCTCTTCAGCATCACGCTGGACGAGGCCCTCGCCATCTACGCCCAGCCCAAGCAGCGCGGGCGCGCCGCGGCCAAGCCGCCGCTGAAGGAGCTGGGCACCGACCCGGTCAGCGAGCGCCCGGTCGTGGTCAAGGACGGTCGCTTCGGCCCGTACGTGACGGACGGCGAGACCAACGCCACGCTGCGCCGTGACGACGACGTCGAGACGATCACGCCCGAGCGCGGCTACGAGCTCCTGGCGGAGAAGCGCGCCAAGGGCCCGGCGAAGAAGACGGCCAAGAAGGCCGCTGCGAAGAAGGCGCCGGCGAAGAAGACCGCCGCCAAGAAGACGGCTGCCAAGAAGACCGCGGCGAAGAAGACGACGACCGCGAAGAAGACGACGGCCACCAAGACGGCCGCCAAGAAGACGACCGCCGCGAAGAAGGTGGCCGCGGCCGCCCAGGCCGCCGACGAGTGACCGGCTGACGGCGCGGGCGGACGCTGCCCCGGCGTGGCGTCTGCCCGCGTCCGTCCGCGTTCGCCCGCTTTCGTCAGCGTTTGCTTGTGTTCGGCCTTGCTTGTTTCCGTCCCCTTCCGGCAGTCGCCGGGGGAGGGCCGGGCCGGGGTCCGTCAGCGCCGGTGGGCCATCCATTCGTTCGGGCGCATGTTCGGGCAGAAGCGCGGAAGCCCGGACAGGCCGGATAGGCTGGCAGGATGACGCGAGCCGAGCAGCCAACCGTGGTGACCTCCACCTCCGGCGCCCTAGCCGCGGACTCCCGCGAGCGTGCCATCCGGTCCCTGCTGCGCTTCCCCCCGCTGCGGCGGCTGTGGAACGCCCAGTTCGCCGGCGGTGTCGGAGACTCCCTCGCCCTCCTCGTGCTCCTGCTGCTGTCGCTGCAGGCGGCCGCCGCGGAGGGCTCCTTCGGGGGCGGCTACCGGGGCGCGGCCCTCGCCGTCGCCGCGGTCCTCGCGGCACGCCTGCTGGCGACCCTCCTCTTCGGCGCGGTCCTGCTCGGGCCGCTCGCCTCGCTCATCGCCCCGGACGGTCCCCTCGACCGCCGGTGGACCATGATCGGTGCGGACGGGGTCCGGGTCGGCCTGCTGGCCGTCGCGCCCCTGTGGCTCGACTGGACCGGCAGCCGTGCGCTCGCCTTCCTGCTGATCTCGGCCTTCGTGATCGGTGTCGCCGAGCGCGTGTGGACGGTCGTCAAGGACGGCGCGGCCCCCGCGCTCCTGCCCGCGCCCCCCGTCGAAGGCTCGGCGGTGCGCCCGCTGCCCGATCACTACGACGCGCTGCGGCGCCTCTCGCTGCGCACGAGCTTCGTCTCGCTGCCCCTCGCGGCCGCCGCGCTCCTCGCCGCCACGCTGATCGGCAACCTGCTCGGCGCCGGCATCGACTGGTTCCACCAGCACCAGGCGGCCCTCGGGTCGTTCCTCGCGGCCGTGCTGTTCGGCACCTCGGCCGCCATCCTCTACTTTCTGGCGCTGCCCGGTGCGAAGTCGCCCCGCGTGCGCTCCCCGCTGGAAGGCCTGCGCCGCCCCAAGACCACTCAGGGCCCGGACGCCGGGCGGACGCCGGACACCGGCCGTACGGGCGCCATCCCGGTGCTCGTCCTGGCCTGCGCGGCCGTCGCCGGTGCCATCGCCGCCGCCGTCGGCGTGGCCGCCCTCCAGGCCGTCGACCTCGGCGGCGGGCCGGTCGCCTTCGCGCTGCTCGTGCTCGCCCTCGCCGGCGGCCCCGTCATCGGCATCCGCAGCGCCGTCAAGGTGCTCCCCGGCTTCTCCCGGCGCCGCCTGCTCGCGCTGTCCATCGCGCTGACCGGCCTGGCGCTGCTCGCCGCGGGCCTCGTGCCCGACCCCACGACGGTGCTCCTGCTCGTGCTGCTCGCCGGCGTCTGCGCGGGCATCGCCGCCAACACCGGCCACGCCCTCCTCGACCAGGAGACGGAAGAGGCCCGCCGGCCCCGTACGACCGATCACCTGCACGCCGTCGTGCGCGTCACGGCCGCGCTGGGCGCGGTCGCCGCGCCGCTGCTCGCCGCCGCCATCGGGCCGCACCGGGTGGAGCGTGGCAGCTTCGTCTTCGCGCACGGCGGGGCGGCCTTCACGCTGATGCTCGTCGGCGCACTGCTGCTGCCCGTCGGTGCCCTCGTGCTCGGCAAGACCGACGACCGGCACGGCGTCCCCTTCCGCCGCGACCTGCTGGACGTGCTGCGCGGCGGCGACCCCGACCAGGCGCCCGCCGCGACCGGCTTCTTCCTCGCCTTCGAGGGCGGCGACGGCGCCGGCAAGTCCACCCAGGTACGGGCCATCGCCGAATGGATCCGCTCCAAGGGCCACGAGGTCGTCGTCACCCGCGAGCCCGGCGCCACGCCCATCGGGCAGCGGCTGCGCGCGATCCTGCTGGACGTCTCGTCGGCCGGCCTGTCCGACCGCGCGGAGGCGCTGCTCTACGCGGCCGACCGCGCCGAGCACGTCGACTCCGTCGTACAGCCCGCCCTCCAGCGCGGCGCGATCGTCATCTCCGACCGCTACATCGACTCCTCCGTCGCCTACCAGGGCGCCGGGCGCGACCTCTCGCCGACCGAGATCGCCCGCATCAACCGCTGGGCGACGGGCGGTCTCGTGCCGCACCTGACCGTGCTGCTCGACGTCTCGCCCGAGACCGCGCGAGAACGTTTCACCGAGGCGCCCGACCGGCTCGAATCCGAGCCCATGGAGTTCCACAACCGCGTCCGCACCGGGTTCCTGACCCTGGCCGCCGCCGACCCCTCGCGCTACCTCGTCGTCGACGCCGGGCAGGCGCCCGAGGACATCACCACCGTCGTTCGCCACCGCCTCGACCAGGTCCTGCCGCTCTCCGCGGCCGAGATCGAAGCCCGCGAGCAGGCCCGCAAGGCCGCCGAGGAAGAGGCGCGGCGCAAGGCCGAGGAAGAGGCCGCGCGCAAGGCGGAGGAGGCGCGGCTGGAGCGCGAGCGCCAGGAGCAGCTCGCCAAGCTGCGCGCCGAGGAGGAGGAGCGCAAGCGGCGCGAGGCAGAAGAGGCCCGCATCCGTGAGGAGGCGCGCCTCGCCGAGGAAGCCCGGCAGCGTGCCGAGGAAGCGCGTCGCCAGGCGGAGGAGGAGCGCAAGCGCCGCGAGGCGGAGGAGCGCACCCGCGCCGCCGAGCAGGAGCGGCTTCGCAAGCAGGCCGAGGAAGAGGCGCGGCTGCGCGCCGAGGCCGAGGAGCGGCGCCTGGAGAAGCAGCGCAAGGCGGAGGAGGCGCTGCTGCGGGCGGAGCGGGCGCGGGTGGCGGCGGAGGAGGCTGCGGCTTCGGCTGCGCCGGGCTCCTTCGACGAGGCGGCTTCCGCTTCGGCTCCGGCTTCGGATTCGGCCTCCGAGGCCCCGACCGTCGAGCGGCCCTCGTTCCGCAAGGAGGCTGCGGCTCCGGGGAGCTCGGACGAGACGCAGACCGTCCAGGCCCCGTCCGTCCAGAGCCCGTCCGTCCACCGGCCGGACCCGCGGAACACGGACTTCACCGGCCTGACCGCGGACACGACGCCGACGGTGGAGCGGCCGCGGATCGACCCGCGGGCCTCGCGGGCGGCCGGTGCGGCTGGTGCCGCCGGTGCGTCCGACGACACCGAGGTGCTGCCGCCCGTGCCCGCCGTACGGCCCGTGGATCAGCAGCGCGTGACCTGGGGCCTGGAGCCGCCGCAGGCGGCGCCCGCGCCTGCGCCGCCTGCGCCTGACTCCGCACCGTCGCGGGAGTCGGAGGAGACGGCTGTGCTGCCGCAGCCGCCGGTCGCCGACGCCGCCGATGCCCGCATGGAGGACGTGACGGAGGTGCTGCCTCCGGTACGGTCCGAGCCGCGGACCGAGGACCCGGCGGACCGGGTGCCGGACTGGCTGTTCCGCCCGGAGGAGCGCGCAGGCGCGGGCACGGGCGCGGCTTCGGACACCGAGCAGACGCGAGAGCTGCCGCAGGTGGACGAGGACGCCGCCGGCCGGGGACGCCGCCGTCCGGGCTGGGCGGAGGAGACCTCCTCCGGCGACGACGAGCCGACGCTGGCGGACGAGCTCCTGGGCCGGGGCGGCCGCGATCGGGGCCGTGACGACGACGAGCGCGGCGGCCGCCGCGGCCGCTGAGGCCGGTCCCTTGCCGGGCATTGCCAGGTTTCGCCGGGCGGGGTGGGTTCGGCACCGCCGGGCTGCGCTGTCGTGGTTGATCGCTGTTGCGGCGGGATTGAGGGGCGTGGCTTCTCGGCGGGCTTGTGGTGGGTGGTGGGTGTCGCGTGCGTCTGTCGGGTGCACGCCGCCAAGGGGCCGGGGGTGGGTTCGGCACCGCCGGGCTGCGCCGTCGTGGCCGGTCGCCGTTGCGGCCGATTCGAGAGGTGTGGCCTCTCGGCCGGATGACGGCGGCGCCTGTCGCGCACGCCGTCCCCGAGGCGGGCGTGGTTCCGGCACCCGCCACACCGTGCCGGCCTGGCTGATCGCGGTTGCGGCGGGACGAGGGCCCGACCGGCGTTCGGTGTCGGTGGTGTGGCCCACAATGGACGTCGCAGGACAACCAGTGCGGAGGACAGCCATGGCGGTGTGGGACGACGTGGTCGGTCAGGACCGGGTGACGGAGCAGCTTTCCGCCGCCGCGCGGGATGCGGATGCCCTGGTCACCGCCGCAGAGTCGGCCGCGTCGGGCGCCGCCGTCGGCGGCGGGTCGATGACCCACGCCTGGCTGTTCACCGGGCCCCCCGGATCCGGGCGGGCCGACGCCGCCCGGGCGTTCGCCGCCGCCCTGCAGTGCGTGAGCCCGGACAAGGCGGTCGGTGGGGCCCCCGGCTGCGGGTTCTGCGACGGCTGCCACACGACGCTCGTGGGCACGCACGCGGACGTGGAGATCGTCCGCACCGATCAGCTGTCGATCGGCGTCAAGGAGACCCGTGACCTGGTCCGCCGCGCCCAGCTCTCGCCGGCCGGCGGCCGCTGGCAGGTGATCGTCCTGGAGGACGCCGACCGGCTGACGGAGGGCGCGGGCAACGTCCTTCTGAAGGCGGTCGAAGAGCCCGCGCCCCGTACGGTGTGGCTCCTGTGCGCGCCGTCCCTGGAGGACGTGCTGCCCACGATCCGTTCCCGCTGCCGCCTGCTCACCCTGCGCACGCCGCCGGTGGCCGCCGTGGCGGAGATCCTCGCCCGGCGTGACGGCATCGAGTCCGAGCTGGCCGAGCGGATGGCTCGCGCCACGCAGGGGCACATCGGCCGGGCCCGCCGCCTGGCCACCGACGAGCGGGCCCGTGCCCGCCGCGCGGCCGTGCTCAAGCTGCCGCTGCGCGTCGACGACGTCGGCGGCTGTCTGAAGGCCGCTCAGGAGCTGATCGACGCGGCCGCCGAGGACGCCAAGCAGGTCGCGGAGGAGGTCGACGCCAAGGAGACCGAGGAGCTGCGGGCGGCGCTCGGTGCGGCGGCCGGTACGGGCAGCCGTCTCCCGCGCGGCACGGCGGGTGCGATGAAGGATCTGCAGGACCGCCAGAAGCGCCGCAGCACGCGTACCCAGCGCGACAGCCTGGACCTGGCCCTGGTCGACCTGACGGGCTTCTACCGCGACGTCCTGGCGATGCAGCTCCACTCGCGCGTGGAGATCGCCAACGCGGACATGCAGGACGCGCTGCAGCGCGTGGCCTCCGCGTCCGGCCCGGAGCGGACGCTGCGCCGCATCGAGGCGATCATCGACTGCCGGCGGGCGCTGGACCGCAACGTGGCGCCGCTGCTCGCGGTCGAGGCGATGACGATGGCGCTGCGGGCCGGCTGAGTGCCGCGGACCCGCCCGGACCGGGCACGCGTCCGGTTACGCACTCTCACTCATATGAGGCCTCCTGGGCCCGGCGACTGGCGGCAGCCCGCAGGGGTGCGGATACGCTCCGTCGGTACGCAGTGATTCTCCGTGACGCCGCGTGATGCTCAGCTCCTCCTCGCTGCCGGCGGCCCCACGCCTCCGTCCGTGCAGCGGCACTCCACGCATGCAGCCATGCATCCACGCAGAGGGACAAGGGACCAGCCGATGGACTCCAGCCGCCTGCTCCGTACCTCCGGCACCGTCATCGCGGCAGCGGCGCTGCTGCTCTCCGGCTCCGCCCTCGGGGACACCTCGCCGCGGGCGACGGCGGCGCCGAGAGCGTACGGCGCGGGCGACGGGCAGCCCTCGCCCGCAGGGAGCCGGCACGGCCGCGCGGGGGAGGGGCGGGACGACCGCGGCCTCCCCGGGTTCGGGAGCTTCGGCCAAGGAGGCGCCCTGGGCTCTCTGGGGGGCCTGGGCGGCGCAGGCAGGCCGCCGGGGGACGCCCCGCTGCTCGCCCCCCTGCCGGCCGCCGTCCCCCCGGCCCTGCAGCGCTACTACGCGCAGAAGCTCACCTGGCACCCCTGCCGCACGAGCGGTTTCGAGTGCGCCACGCTGAGGGCCCCGCTGGACTACGACCACCCCCGCGAGGCCGACGACCTCAAGCTCGCCGTCTCGCGCAAGAAGGCCACCGGCGCGGGCCACGCCGGGCGCCTGGGCTCCCTCATGGTCAACCCGGGCGGGCCGGGCGGCTCGGCGGTCGGCTATCTCCAGCGCTACGCGGGCATCGGCTATCCCGCCGCCGTCCGTGCCCACTACGACATGGTGGCCATGGACCCCCGGGGCGTCGCGGGCAGCGAGCCGGTGACGTGCCTGTCCGACGCGGCCATGGACCGCTACACGGAGGTCGACCAGACCCCCGACGACGCCGGCGAGACCGGGGAACTGGTCGCCGCGTACTCCGACTTCGCCGACGGCTGCGCCGCCCGTTCCGGCAAGCTCCTCGGCCACGTGTCCACGATCGAGGCCGCCCGTGACATGGACGTCCTGCGCGCGGTCCTGGACGACGCCAAGCTGACGTACGTGGGCGCCTCGTACGGCACGTTCCTCGGCGCCACCTACGCCGGGCTCTTCCCCTCCCGCGTCGGCCGCCTCGTGCTCGACGGCGCCCTCGACCCGGCCCTCGACTCGGAGCGGGTCAACCGCGACCAGACCGCGGGCTTCCAGACGGCCTTCGACTCCTTCGCCGAGGACTGCGCCCGGCGCAGGGACTGCCCGCTCGGCACCGATCCGGCGAGGGCGGGCGACCGCCTCTCGGCGCTCTTCAAGAAGGCCGACGCGACGCCCCTGGCCACCGGCAAGTCCCGCAAGCTCACGGAGAGCCTCGCCACGACGGGTGTGATCTCCGCCATGTACGACGAGGCGGCGTGGGGTCTGCTGCGCACCGCACTGCGGTCCGCCTTCATGGGCGACGGCGCCCCGCTGCTGAAGCTGTCCGACGCGTACTACGAGCGCGACGCCCGCGGCACGTACCAGAACCTCATGTACGCCAACGCGGCCGTGAACTGCCTCGACCTCCCCCCGGCCTTCCGCTCCCCGGCCGAGGTCCGCAACGCGATGCACGCCTTCCGCAAGGCCTCGCCCGTCTTCGGTACCTCCCTCGCCTGGGCGGCCCTGACCTGCGGATACTGGCCCGTCCAGGCCACGGGCAACCCGCACCGCATCCCCGCCGAGGGCGCCGCGCCCATCCTCGTCATCGGCACCACCCGCGACCCGGCCACCCCCTACGTCTGGGCCCGCTCGCTGGCCTCCCAGCTCTCCTCCGGCCGCCTGCTGACCTACGACGGCGACGGCCACACGGCGTACACGCGGGGCAGCGCCTGCATCGACAACGCGATCAACACCTACCTGCTGACCTCGACCCCGCCCCCGGCGGGCCGGAAGTGCTCCTGAGGTCCGGGGCCCGCACGGTCCGTGAGACCCGCAGGAACCAGAAAAGCCCAGGTCACACAAGGTGTGACCTGGGCTTTGGCGGAGCCGCCTGCGGGATTTGAACCCGCGACCTACGCATTACGAGTGCGTTGCTCTGGCCAACTGAGCTAAGGCGGCAAGCTGCCTGATCCGGAACCGGCTTCAGCAGCGCGCCCAAGTCTACACACTCCGGAGGGGTGCTCCGTACACGGTGGTCAGCGGGGTCTTCCGTGGTCAGCGGGCCGGGGCCGCGATGGCGTCCGAGATGAGGCCGACGATCTCCTGCGCGTGGTCGTTGAGGTAGAAGTGGCCGCCGGAGAAGACGCTGATCGCGAAGGACGCGGTGGTGTGGTGCTCCCAGTCCTGGACCTCGTCGACGGTGGCCTTGGGGTCGTCGTCGCCGGTCAGGGCGTGGACGGGGCAGTTGACGCGGAGGCCGGGGCGGGCGCGGTGGGTCTCGATCGCCCGGTAGTCGGCGCGGAGCGCCGGCAGGACCATCTGCAGAACCTCCTCGTTGTCCAGCATCTGGGTGTCGGTGCCGCTCAGCGCGCGGAGCTCCTGGACCAGCCCCTGCTTGTCGCGCAGGTGCACCGTCTCCTCGCGGTGGCGCGAGGGGGCGCGGCGGCCGGAGGCGAAGAGCACGGTGGGCTTGATGCCCCGCTCCTCCAGCCGCAGGGCCACCTCGTAGGCCAGGGTCGCGCCCATGCTGTGGCCGAAGAGGGCCAGGGGGCGGTCGGTCCAGGGGAGGAGGGCCTCGGTCGTCAGGTCCGCCAGTTCGGCCAGGCTCTCTATGCAGGGGTCCGTACGCCGGTCCTGCCTGCCGGGGTACTGGACAGCCAGCACGTCGACCGCCGGCGAGAGCGCCTTCGACACCGGGAAGAAATAGCTCGCCGCCCCTCCGGCGTGCGGCAGGCACACGAGGCGCACCGGAGCGTCCTGCGCGGGATGGAATCGGCGAATCCACTTTTGGTTGTCAGCGGGGGACATGGTCATCGTGCTGTTTTCCCTTCGGAGCCGTTCAGTTGCTGCCTTTCGGGTCCCGGGCAGGATACGTCGGGCGTCCGTAGGGGCAGGCTCGTGGCCGGTAGGGGTTCCTTCTGGCACCCCCGGCGTATTAGGTTCCCTTGCAGGGTGCAGACATACGTCGTCCCGGCCCGAAGTGCTCCGGAACACACGGGTGTTCCGGTTTGGACAAGGGATTCGTCGAGAAGGACGCGAGAAGGACACACAGTGCCCAACGGAAAACTGCTGGCCGTCAGCGATCTGCACGTCGCCTACAAAGAGAATCGCGCGCTCGTCGAAACGCTCCGGCCCGAGAGCGACGACGACTGGCTCATTGTGGCGGGCGATGTCGGTGAGCAGTACGCGGACATCGAATGGACGCTGCGCCTGCTCGCCGAGCGATTCGCCAAGGTCGTCTGGGCGCCCGGGAATCACGAGTTGTGGACCCACCCGCAGGATCCGGTCGACCTGCGCGGCGAGAAGCGCTATCTGCGCCTGGTGGAGCTGTGCCGCAGCCTCGGCGTCGCCACCCCCGAGGACCCGTACCCCGTGTGGGAGGGCGAGGGCGGCCCGGTCGCCGTGGCCCCGCTGTTCGTGCTCTACGACTACACCTTCCGCGTGCCCGGGGCGCACACCAAGGAGGAGTCGCTGCGCCGGGCCTACGAGGCCGGAGTCGTCTGCGCCGACGAGCACTTCCTGCACCACGAGCCCTACTCCGGCCGCGATACGTGGTGCCACGCGCGCGTGGAGTACACCGAGCGCCGCCTGGCCGCCGTCGATCCCGTCCACCGCACCGTCCTGATCAACCACTGGCCGCTGGTGCGCGAGCCCACCAGGATCCTGCGCTACCCGGACTTCGCGCAGTGGTGCGGCACCGAGCTGACCGCGGACTGGCACGTCCGCTTCCGGGCGGCGGCGGCCGTCTACGGCCACCTCCACATCCCCCGGGTCACCTGGCACGACGGAGTGCGGTTCGAGGAGGTCTCCATCGGCTATCCGCGCGAGTGGCGGCCGCGTCCGCCGCGCAAGCCCCTGCGGCAGATCCTGCCCCGGCCGGCCGGCGAGCGCGTGGGGGACGGCGCGGGGGGTACCTGGTCGTGATCGAGGAGATCCTGCCCGCGGAGGCCGTGGCGGAGGAGAGCTTCGCCGTTCCGCCGCAGCAGTCCGCCTCTGCCTCCGCCTCTGCCTCTGTCTTCGCCTCCGCGCCCCTCGGCACCTTCCCCGGGGATCCCCTCGGCCTCTATCCCGAGGAGGCGGCCGTCGTCGCCCGCGCCGTGCCCAAGCGGCAGCAGGAGTTCGCGGCCGTACGGGCCTGTGCGCGCAGGGCGCTGGGGCGGCTCGGCCTTCCGCCCGTGCCCCTCGTCCCCAACCGGCGCGGTGCTCCGCAGTGGCCCGGCGGCGTGGTCGGCAGCATGACGCACTGCGACGGCTTCCAGGCGGCCGTCGTGGCCCGGGCGGACGCCCTGGCGTCGGTGGGCATCGACGCCGAGCCGAACGGCCCGCTCCCGGAGGGCGTCCTCCGCGTCATCTCGCTGCCGTCCGAGCGTACGGCCGTCCAGCGGCTCGCCGCGGAGCGGCCCGGTGTGCACTGGGACAGGCTGCTGTTCAGCGCCAAGGAGAGCGTCTTCAAGACCTGGTACCCGCTGACCGGGCAGGAGCTGGACTTCGACGAGGCGGAGCTGGAGATCGACCCGGAGGCCCGCACCTTCTCGGCCCGGCTCCTCGTCCCCGGCCCCGTCGTGGGCGGCGTCCGGCTGGGCGGCTTCACCGGCCGGTGGGCCGCGGGCGACGGCTTCGTGCTCACCGCCATCGCCCTCCCCGCCCCCGCCCGGGGGCTGCGGCCCGCGGGCGGCCCGCAGGTCAGCGAGTCCGCGGCATCCCGTGCCTGAAGGCGGCGAAGCCCTCCGGCAGGTTCCGGGCGTGGCGGGTGTTGAGCCACAGCCGCAGCAGGTCGCGGCGCCGGCCCGGCTCGTCCCGGAAGGCGGAGCGGCCGTGGACGACAACGTTGTTGTTCAGCAGCTGCAGGTCGCCGGCGCGCAGGGTCATCTCGACGCGGTGCTCGTCCATGCCCGCGACGTCCTGGAAGACCCGCAGGGCGTGCTGCTCGATCCCGCTCAGCGGGATTCCTGACTTCGGTACCGCGGAGTCGATGTAGTGGGTCATATAGAAGCGGCAGCTCAACTGCCCGTCGAAATAGCCGTACACGGAGTTCCGGTAGTACGGGAGCTCGTCCGAGCCCTCTTCCGTGCGCCGGTCGTAGACGAATCCCCGGTAGTACAGGCCGAGCAGCTCCCGGTGGTGGGCGAGGAGGTGGTTGTGGACGGTCATGGAGCTGCTGAGGGTGCTGACGCCGCCCTCGCCCGCCTGGCGCAGGCACAGCAGGCCCACGATGTCGGAGCTGTCGGTGTGGAAGGGCAGCTCGGAACGGGTCCGGTAGGCGCGGGTGGCGGATTCGGTGACCTCGCCCTCCCCGTAGTCCTTCACGTGCGCGATCAATTCCCCGGCCGCGTTCTGCGATACGGGCGTGCCGAGGTGCAGGGCGATGCCCCAGTACGCCAGACGGGCCTCCTCCGGCGACCAGGTCTCCACCGGAAGACCGCGGAGCAGCGTGAATCCGCGCCCGAACTCCAGGTCGTGGACGGCCGCTTCGAACGTCTTGCCGAGAACCGGAAGGGGAAAGTCGTCGACGGTGAGCTGTTCGAGCGGAAGTCCGCGGCTCTTCACCGCGGTGAGTGCCGTCTGCAACTCACCGATTTCCTCAGGGGTGAGGACGACCGTCCAGTCGTGTTCACCGGTGAAGTCGGAAGCCCGCCAGGCGCTGGGTCCGGTGACGGGCTCGGTGAGGACGGCGGCGGTCTCGGCATCGGCGGACGGTGCAGGCATACGGACTCCACTCGGGATTCTCGGCGCTTGCGGCAGGTGTGCGGCACATCGATCATGAATCGAAGCCCGCGCAGGGTCAATGGAGTTGGCGCCGCTGCACCGGGGGCGGAGTGTCGCGATTGCGCGTGAACTCGATCACCTTCGCGCCCTTCCATGGTGCGGGGAGTGCGCCGGTGGTTAGTTTCCGGGAAGGCACGGCGACGCAGAAAGAAAAGACGGCAGTGGGACGCACAGACACGGAGACACAGTGGCCAAGTCAACCGTCAGGTCAGGGCCGGCGTCAGGAGCGGCCTCCCGGGCATCGTCCAGGGCGGCATCCGGAGCGGCGCTGCGGCGTACCGCCCGCGCGACCGGCTGCGCCCTCCTGGCCGGCACCCTGGCGGCCGCGTGCGGCTCCGGGGGCGGCAGCTCCGGTTCCGGCCCGTCCGACGCGCTCGCCATCGGCCTCATCGCCGAGCCCGCCAGCCTCGACTTCACCACCACCGACGGCGCCGCCGTTCCACAGGCCACGCTGGGCAGCATCTACGAGGGCCTGGTCCGGGTGGACCAGCAGGGGAAGATCCAGCCCCTGCTCGCCGAGCGCTACGAGCGCTCCGGCGACGGCCGCACGTACACCTTCCACCTCCGCAAGGGTGTGAAGTTCACCAGCGGCGCCGAGTTCACCGCCGACGACGCGGTGTTCTCCATCGAGCGGGTGAAGAAGGACTGGAAGCTGAAGACGGCCCGCCAGATGGACGTCGTCGACAAGGCGGAGAAGACCGGCGACCACACGGTCAAGGTCACGCTGAACCACGCGAGCAACGGCTGGCTCTACGCCATGACCACGCGCATCGGCGCCATGTTCAGCCGCACCGGCGTCGCCGACCTCGCCACTCACCCCGTCGGCACCGGGCCCTTCAAGCTGGCCGAGCGCCGCCGCGGCGACCGCATCGTCCTCGAGCGCAACGGCTCCTACTGGGGCAGCAAGCCGGAGCTCGGCAAGGTCACGCTGAAGTACTTCAAGGACGCCGGGGCCATGAACAACGCCCTGCTCACCAAGGGCATCGACGTCGTCGGCACGGTCCAGGCCCCCGAGTCGCTGTCCCGCTTCTCCGACAAGAACCGCTTCCGGACCATCGAGGGCTCCTCCACCGGCGAGGTCGTCCTGTCGATGAACAACTCCCGCGAGCCGTTCAAGGACAAGCGGGTCCGCCAGGCCGTGCGCCACGCCATCGACCACAAGGCGCTCGTGGACACCTCCCGCGCCGGTCACGGCAAGCTCATCGGCACCATGGCCGCCCCCACCGACCCCTGGTACGAGGACCTGACCGGCAGCTACCCCTACGACCCCGCCAAGGCGAAACAGCTGCTGAAGGACGCCGGCGCCGAGGGCCGGACCGTGAAGTTCCGGGTGCCCAACATGCCGTACGCGATGTCCGCCGCGCAGGTCGTGAAGTCCCAGCTCGACCAGGTCGGGCTCAAGGCGGAGATCGAGCCCCTCGAATTCCCCGCCCGCTGGCTGTCCGAGGTCTACAACAAGGCCGACTACGACCTCTCCGTCATCGCCCACACCGAGCCGCGCGACCTGTGGACGTTCGCCGACCCCGGCTACTACTTCCGCTACGGCAACCCGGCCTACGCCAAGCTCCTCAAGGACGCCGACTCCGGCCGGCCCGAGGACGAGGCCGCCCGCTACCGCGAGGCCGCCCGCCTGCTCTCCGACGACGCCGCGGCCGACTGGCTCTACCTGATGCCCAACCTGATGGTGGCCGACAAGGACGTCACCGGTCTGCCGGTCAACCAGGTCGGCGAGGGCCTCGACCTCGCGAACGTCCGCTGGGCGAAGAAGAAGTAGGAAGCGGCCCCGGCATGCGGGTGTACCTGCGCAAAGCGGCGTCGCTGCTGGTCAGCGCCGTGATCGCCAGCTTCGTCGTCTTCGCCTTCCTCTCCGTCCTGCCCGGCGACCCGGCCGAGGTCGTCCTCGGGACGAACGCCGGCGAGGCGGAGCTGGCCGCACTGCGCCACGCCTTCGGCACCGACCGCCCGCTCGTCGTCCAGTACGCCGACTGGGCGCAGGGCCTGCTGCACGGCGACTTCGGCACCTCGTACATCAGCCACGACGCCATCGGCCCCCGGATCGCCGACCGCTTCGGCGTCACCTGCTGGCTGGCCCTCGGCGGCATGCTCGTGGCGGTCCTCTTCGCGCTGCCCGCGGGCGTGCTGGCGGCCGCCTGGCACCGCAGGCCGGCCGGCGCGCTGCTGTCGGCGCTCAGCCAGGCGGGCATCGCGATCCCGGCCTTCCTCGCGGGCATCCTGCTCGTCTACGTCTTCGCGGTCCGGGCCGGGGCGCTGCCGGCCGGCGGGTACACCCCGCTCGCCGAGGACCCCGCGGCCTGGGCGCGGCAGCTCGTCCTGCCGTGCCTGTCCCTCGGGCTCGTCCAGGGCGCGGTGCTCACCCGCTACGTGCGCTCCGCCGTCCTCACCGTCCTGCACCAGGACTTCCTGCGCACGGCACGGGCCAAGGGGCGCCGGCGCCGGGCCGCGCTGTGGCGGCACGGGCTGCCCAATGCGGCGGTGCCCGTCCTGACCGTCCTCGGACTGCAGCTGTCCACCGTCCTCGTCGGGGCCGTCGTGGTCGAGCGGGTCTTCGTCATCCCGGGGCTGGGCGACCTGCTGCTGCAGTCCGTCGCCGACCGCGATCTGCTGGTCGTCCAGGGCGTGGTGATCGTCCTGGTCGTGGCCGTGCTCGTGGTCAACGTCGTTACCGACCTGCTCTACCACCTGCTCGACCCGCGCCTGCGGAGCCGCTGATGCAGCCGCCGATGGAACTGCCCGAGAACCCGCCGGGGAACAGGCCCGAAGGGCCGGAGGCGCTCGCACCGGCGACTGCGCCGGTGCGGCGGCGGCCCGGTCGGCCCGGTCGGCCCGGTCGGCCAGGCCGGTCCAGTCGGTCCAGTCGGTCCAGGAGCCTCCTCGGGCGGCTCGCCCGCCGTCCCACCCTCACCGCCGGAGGCGTCCTCGTCGCCCTCGTCCTCGCCCTGGCCCTGCTGTCCCTGGTCTGGACGCCCTACGACCCGACGCACGTGGACGCCGCCCGCAGGCTGCTGCCGCCCGGCGGCGAGCACCTCCTGGGCACCGACCAGTTCGGGCGCGACGTCGCCAGCCGGCTGATGACCGGTGCCCGCACCACCGTCTTCGTCGGCATCGTCGCCGTCGGTTTCGCCGTCGTCATCGGCGTGCCGATGGGGGTGGCCGCAGGCATGTCGGGCGGTCCGCTCAGTGCGCTGCTGATGAGAGTGAGCGATTTCCTGCTGGCCTTCCCCGCGCTGCTGCTCGCCATCATGCTGGCGGCGGTCTACGGCACGAGCACGCTGACCGCCATGGTGGCCATCGGCATCGCCTCCGCCCCCGGCTTCGCCCGCGTCGCCCGGGCCGCCACGCTGCGCGTCATGGCCGCGGAGTACGTCGACGCCGCCCGGCTCGCGCGGCGCACGCGCGCCGCCATCGCCGTGCGGCACGTCCTGCCGAACATCCGGGACGTCGTCATCGTCCAGGCGTCGGTGGCCTTCGCGACCGCCGTGCTGGCCGAGGCCGCGCTGTCCTACCTCGGGCTCGGCACCCCGCCGCCCACCCCGTCCTGGGGCCGCATGCTGCTCGACTCGCAGGAGCTCCTCTTCGACAAGCCCGAGCTGTGCCTGTGGCCCGGGCTCGCCGTCGCGGCCGCCGTCCTCGGCCTGAACCTCCTCGGCGACGGCCTGCGGGACCGTTTCGACCCCACGCTGGAAGGTGTCCGGTGAGCACGAGCAGGCTGCTGGAGGTCGACGGACTCACCGTCGACGCGGGCGAGCGGCCGCTCGTGCGGGGCGTCGGCTTCACCGTGGACCGGGGCGAGCGCGTCGGCATCATCGGCGAGTCCGGCTCCGGCAAGACCCTCACGGCCCTCGCCCTCCTGGGCCTCCTGGGCGAGGGGCTGCGGGCCGGGGGCAGCGCGCGCCTGGACGGCGTCCCGTTCGACCTGCTGGGCGCCACGGACCGCGAGCTGTCGACCGTACGCGGGAGGCTCGCCGGCATGGTGTTCCAGGAGCCGATGACTGCCCTCAACCCGGTGATGAAGGTGGGCCCCCAGGTCGCCGAGGCACTGCGCCTGCACGGCCCCCGGAGCGAACGCCCCGGCCGGGCCGCGTCCCACGCCGCCGCCGTCGGGCTCCTGGACCGGCTGCGCCTGCCGGACCCCGCCCGGGCCGCCCGCTCCTACCCCCACCAGCTCTCCGGCGGCCAGCGCCAGCGCGCCGTCCTCGGCGGCGCCCTCGCGACCGACCCCGCCCTGCTGATCTGCGACGAACCGACCACCGCCCTGGACGTCACGGTCCAGAAGGAGATCGTCGACCTCGTAACGGGCGTGTCCGACGAGCGCGGCACGGCGGTGCTCTACATCAGCCACGACCTCGCGCTCGTCGCGTCCGTGTGCCACCGCGTGCTGGTGATGTACGACGGGGAGATCGTCGAGAGCGGGCCCGTCGAGCAAGTGCTGCGCAGCCCTGAGCACCCCTACACCCGGACCCTGCTGAAGGCATCCGACCTGACCGTCCCGGCCCCGCGCCCTCCGGCCCCCGCCGAGCCGCGGACGCTGCTCAAGGCCCGCGGCCTGACCCGGCGCTACGCCCGCCCCCGCCGCGGCCTCTTCGCGCCGCGCACGCACTTCACGGCGCTGGAGGGCCTGGACCTGGACCTCCGTGCGGGCGGGCGGACCGGTGTGGTCGGCGAGTCCGGATCGGGGAAGACCACCCTGCTGCGGCTGCTGTCGGGCCTGGACCACCCTACGTCGGGGACGGTCGACCACGTGATGGTCCGGGGCGAGCGGCAAACCCCCGGCCGTAGCCATGGACTCCAAGTGGTCTTCCAGGACCCCATGGGCTCCCTCGACCCCCGCATGCGCGTACGCGACATCATCGCCGAGCCGCTCCCGGACCGGCGCTCGCCCACGGCCACGGCGCGCGTGGCCGAGCTCCTCGCCGACGTGGGCCTGCCCGCGGAGGCAGCCGCCCGCTATCCGCACCAGTTCTCCGGCGGTCAGCGGCAGCGCATCGCCATCGCCCGGGCCCTGGCGCCCCGCCCGTCCGTGCTCCTGGCCGACGAGCCGGTCAGCGCCCTGGACGTCTCCGTCCGGGCGCAGATCCTGGACGTCCTGAGCAAGGTCACCGCCGAGCGGGACATGGCCCTGTGCATCGTGACCCACGACCTCGGCGTTGTGCGTTACCTGTGCGACGAGGTGGTGGTGATGAAGGAAGGGCGCGTCGTGGAGAGGGGACCGGTCGAGCGCGTGTGGGAGGCGCCGGAGCACCCGTACACGCGGCAGCTCCTGGAGGCCGTTCCGGTGCTGCACTGAAGGGGGCGCGGGGCCTCGGAAAGCGGGCCGCGATCCGGCGGGGGCTGGTCGACCGGGAGCTGGTCGACACCTGTCCGCAGCGACGCCTCGGCCCGTTGCCGTGCATGCGCAGCAACGGAGCACTGTGTGCTGCTGTGTGAAGCCGCGGACAGGTTGCCGCCGTTTTTCAGGTAGATCATGACGGTCACCCACGGACCAAGTCAATCCTATGAGTTGACTCGATCCACCCAAGCTTGAGCTTGTATCGTGGCGGCGTGACGCTAGATGACCTGAAGGTGTTCGTCATGGTGTGCGAGGCCCGCAACCTCAGTGCCGTGGCCCGCGAGATGAACTGCAGTCAGTCGGCCGTCAGCCAGCACGTGCGGCGCCTGGAGAAGGAGGTCGGGCTGTCACTGATGGAGCGTCAGCCGCGGGGCGTGGTGCCCACGGCGGCGGGCCGGATCCTCCAGCGGGCCGCCTCGGACGGGCTCACCGCCCTCGGCGAGGGCCTGCGGACGCTGGAGGAGCTGCGCACCGGCCACGGCGGCGGCGTCGTCATCGCCACCGGCGCCACCACCATCCGCCACCTCATGGGCGCGGCCATCGAGGAGTACAGCAGGCGGTTCCCGGACGTGGGGCTGGAGTTCCACACCGAGCGCTCCAGCCACCGCTGCATCGACGCCCTGCGGTCGGGGGCGGTGGACCTGGCCTGGGTGACGGTCTCCGAGGACGCCCAGGGCGTCGAACTGCGCCCGGTCATCAGCCTGGAGTGGGTGCTGGCCGTCCACCCCGGCGACCCGCTCGCGGCCGAGAGCGCGCTCGGCGCGGCGGACCTCGCCCGTACGCGCCTCATCCGGCCGCCCGCCGGGACGAGCTCCGGCCGCCGGGTGGAGGACGTGCTAGGCCCCGGCGGCCTCTCCCCGCGCTCCACCACCCGCGCCACGGACTGGGACACCGCGCTGCTGCTGGCCGAGCTGGGCCTGGGGCACGCCCTGATACCGGCCATGCCGGGGCTGGTCAGCCCGTCCGGCGCGGCCCGGCTGATACCCGTCACCGGCATCCCGTCACTCGACGTGGGCTGGGCCGCCCGGCAGTGGTCGGCCCTCGCGCCCGCCGCCCAGGAGTTCGCGGCCACCGTCACCCGGCACGTCGCGGGCGGCTGACCGCCGCTCCGTCCGGTCCAGGCCGCACAGCGCCGCGTACGACGCCTGGACGAAGGGCGCCGCCGGGGCCGGTGCGGCATTGGCCAGTGCCACGAGGGCGGCGCCGCGGCCGGGCAGGAAGCCGGCGAAGGCGGTGCAGCCGCGCGTGCCCCCGGAGTGGTGCAGCAGCGGGCCGCCGGGCCGCACCCGCAGGTTCCACAGGAGGCAGATGCGGTGGCCCGTGCGCGGCAGCGCCAGCCGGGGGCGCTGCACTTCCGTGAGCGCCACCCGGAGGCTCGGCGGGGCGGCGGCCTCCGGCGCGAGCAGCGCCGTCATGCACCGCAGCAGGTCCCGCGCGCTGGAGCGCAGGGCGCCCGCGGCGGGCATGCCGGGGATGAGCCAGGGCGGCCGGGGCCTGCCGTGCCAGTGCCCGAGGACCTGGGGGCGGGTGGGGTCGCAGTCGGTGTCGGCCAGGCCGAGTGGTTGCAGGACACGCTCGCCGAGCAGCGCCGGATAGTCGTCGGGCCCGCCGCCGGCCGCGCGGGCCAGGGCGAGGCCGAGCAGGGCCGCGCCGTAGTTGGAGTAGCGCACGTGGGTGCCGGGGCGGTGGTGCAGCCGGGTGCGGGGGAGCGCGGCCAGCAGGTCGTCCGTGGTGAAGGCGGCGTACGGGTTGCGGAACCAGCCCGTACGCACCGAGCGGGCGAACAGGCCCGGCGGCAGGCGCGGCAGGCCCGCGGTGTGCGTGGCGAGGTGGAGGAGGGTGACGGCCGGGCCCGGGTCGCGCCGGGCGCCGGGCGGCAGGTAGCGGTCGAGGGGGT
This sequence comes from Streptomyces aureoversilis, assembly GCF_042657885.1. Taxonomy (NCBI): domain Bacteria; kingdom Bacillati; phylum Actinomycetota; class Actinomycetes; order Kitasatosporales; family Streptomycetaceae; genus Streptomyces; species Streptomyces aureoversilis. The sequence goes on along the minus strand of NZ_JBHSKJ010000005.1, from coordinate 94,519 downwards.
CGTCGTAGCGGACCTCGCCGCGGGCGGCGAGCTCGGCGAGCAGCAGCGCGGTGAACGTCTTGGTGAGCGAGCCGGCCTCGAAGCGGGTGTCCTCCCCGGCCGGCCCGCTGCACACCACGATGCGCTCGTCGCCGCGCACGGCGGCGACGGCGACGGCGCTCGCGCCCCGTGCCGTGTCGGGCAGGGGCAGGAGCAGGGCGTTCAGCGGGATGCCGGGAACACTCTCGCTGTCATGGACGGTCTGCTGCAGGGACGGGGTCACTGCTCTCGCGCCGCCCTGGCCAGGGCGATGGAGCCCGCCACGGCGGCCACGACGGTGGTGTGCTGGTGTTCCTTGAACTTGCGGGCCGGGTCGTCGTCGACCGGGTCGCCGTCGCAGGGCACCAGGCCGTCCTCGTGCTGCAGGGCGGCCATCGCCTCCCAGTCGTCCGGATTGCAGTAGGGCTCGGACAAGGAGGCGCCCACGATGAGGAGTTCCGCCACGAGGTCCCACTGCTGGACCTCGCGCCAGATGTCGATCCACACCGGCAGCCAGGTGCGGACGTACGAGGTGAGGGGGGCCGGCAGACCCTCGGGCCGGCCTCCCCAGTCGGTGAGGTGGAAGACCGTGTGGGTCATCGCGTAGGCGGTGATCCAGTTGATCGCCCACGGTTCGGGGGTGGCGCCCAGCCAGGTGGTGCGGGCGAGTGCCCCGAAGTCCTCGCCGTGGTCGAGCCCGGCGATGCGGGCGGCGTTGGCCACGGCCAGGCGGCGGTTGGGCAGCAGCTCGACGTTGTGCACCGAGCGCAGCCGCGCGCGGTGGGCCAGCAGCCGGTCCAGCTCCGCGTGGCGGTAGCCGCAGCGCACGAAGTGGGCGTACATCTCCAGCGGGTCGGTCATCAGGGTGTGCCGCAGCTGGCGTTCGTAGAGCATGTCGCCCTTGCGCAGCTGCATCCAGGTGAAGTCCATCAGGCTCTGTGCGGCGGCGAGCCGGCCGGGACCGGCCATGCCGTCGCGCAGGATGATGGAGGCGGCGAGGGTGCTCTCGCCCAGGGGTTTGTAGACGCCGTCGGGGTCGGTGAGCTCCTCGGTGGTGCCGGGCGGCAGGGCGCCGAGCGCGCGGTGGGCGTGCAGCCAGGACAGCGCGCGGTCGGCCATGGCGCGGGCGGCCGTCGCAACGGGGGCGGAAATCGTCATGCCGGCGCCTCCGGGGGCGGCTGGGGGGCGTTGTCGGAGTCCGCGCGGCTCCCGGTGCGGGTGCCGTCGCCCAGCAGGTGGGCGGCGACCGCCAGGTCGAGCGCCGTGCGCGGGCTCGCACCGCCGAGCAGGCGCACGTGGTCGAGGACGGGTTCGGGCTCCAGGGGCAGGGCGATGCCGTCGTGCCGCAGCAGGGCGAGCCAGCGCAACAGGCGGACGGCGGTGGGGAAGTCGCGGCGCAGCACGGACCGGGTCAGCCCGCGGCCCAGCGGGAGGGCGGCGCCGCGGGCGGCGTCCCGTACGGGCCCGTCCAGGCAGGGGGTGGCGAGGGGCGCGAGCTGGGCCATGCGGACGGACCAGCGCTGCCAGTCGGTGGTGTCGGTGAGGTCGTCGCCGGCCTCTGGCGGGACGGTGGCCACGGGGTGGCCGCCGGCGTAGCCGCGTGTACGGGCCAGGAGTTGAGCGGTCGCCCAGTCGCGCCAGGCTGCGGTGCGTTCGTCGGTGCGGGCGGAGGGGCCGCTGCCCGGCACCGGGAAGGTCTCGAACGAGCGGGCGACGGCGGCCGCGTCGGCGGCGTGGAAGGGAACGCCCGTCAGGACGTGGGGGGTGAAGGTGTCGGCTCCGATCACCCGGACGGCGGCCAGGGCCGCGAGTGCGTCGGGCGAGCTGCTGTCGAGGTGCGGGGCGACGAGCGCTGCGCCCCCCGCGCCCCGGAGGGCACGGAGGACGCGGGACGCGAGTTCGTCGGCCGCCGCGGCGTAGGCCGCACGGGAACTCACTTGCCCTTCGGCTCCTTCGGCTCCTTGGGCGACAGCAGGAGGAGGGCGAGCAGGAAGCCTGCGGCCTCCGGCGCGGGCAGTGGAGCCCCGCTGACGGCCGCTTCGGGCTCCACCATCAGGGAGCCGATCGCGGCCGTTCCGGCCGGATTGGCAAGGGGTCGGAGGGTTTCTTGGGCGAGCATTGCGCCTCCTTGAGGAGATGCGGTCGGGATTGTCATCACTTAATAAGTGATGTCTGAAAAATCAGGCTAAGCATGACTTTTGGGTTCCGCAGCTCGGGACACGCCGGGGCCCGCGGCGAGCCGTCCGTTGGGGCGCATGGCGGAGGGGAAGGGCACTCACGGGGGAATCGGGGGCGCCAAGGAGAAATGAGGGGCGCCAGGAAGGGATCAAGGGCGCCAGGGTGAAGCCGAGGGCGCGCGCAGGGGAGCCGGGGCGGAGCCTGGGGGAGTGGTGAGAAAGAAGGGAAAAGTGGGGGATGCGACGGGTGATTCTCCGAAATTTCCACCATTCGGGTGAACTGCGAAGGCTGGGGTGTGGCGGGGTACCTGGTGCGGCATGGTCTGAAAATAAGCTGGCACGCCACCCGGGCGGGGCCCTTGGGATGGGAGTCTTCGATGACCACCTCCGAGTCGGTGTGGACCTGTCCGTTCCGTCACGATGAGGCCCTGGAGTTCGACCCCTTCCTGGCCCGGCTGCGCAGCGAGCCGCCGATCACCCGCATCCCGATGCCCCGGGGGGACGGCGCGGGCGATGCCGCGGAGGACGGGCCGGGGGGTTCCGCGGCGCCCGGAGCCGGCGGCCCGTCCTCCGGCGCCGCCTGGCTCGTGACGGGCCACCGGCACGTCCGCGCGGTCACCGCCGACCCCCGCTTCAGCCGCGCCGCCCTGATCGGCCGCGGCCTGCCGCCCGTCACGCCCGATCTCGTCGACCACGCCGAGTCGATCAACCTCATGGACCCGCCGGCCCACAGCCGCCTGCGCGGCCTCATGGCCGGCGCCTTCGGCGACCGCCGGGTCGAGGAGCTGCGCCCGCGCACCCGGCGCACGGTGGAGGGCCTGCTCGACGCCATGGCCGACCACGGCTCCCCGGCCGACGTCTCCGACTGGCTGGCCGCCCCCCTCCCGCTCAACACGGTCTTCGAGCTGCTCGACGTCCCCGGGCCGGACCGTGCCCCGCTGCGCCGCTGGGCCACGGCGATGATGTCCCCCGGCACCCCCGACTGCGCGGCGGCCGCCGAAGGGAAGGCCGGACTCCGCGCGTATTTCGCCGAGTTGACCGCCGCGCGCCGCCGTCACCCCGGCAGCGACCTGCTCAGCGCCCTGGCCGCGGTGCGCGAGGACGGCGAGTTCCTGGACGCCCGCGAGGTCGCGGTGATGGGCATGCTCCTGCTCGTCACCGGCCACAACACCAGCGCCCACCAGATCAGCAACATCATCTACACCCTGCTCACCCACCCGGAGCAGCTGGCCCGCCTGCGGGCCCGTCCCGAGCTGCTTCCGGCCGCCATCGAGGAGCTCCTGCGCTTCATCCCGTACCGGCAGGGGGTGGGCATCCCCCGCCAGGCCACGGAGGACGTGGAGCTGGACGGCGTCACCATCCGCGCGGGCGAGACCGTCCACGTCTCGTACCTCGCCGCCAACCGCGACGAGCTCGTCTACGACCGCCCCGACGACCTGGACCTCGAGCGGCAGGACGCCCCTGCCCACCTCACCTTCGGCCACGGCACGCACCACTGCCTCGGGGCCCCGCTGGCGCGCATGGAGCTCCAGGTCGCCATCGGCACGCTGCTCACCCGTTTTCCCGACCTGCGCCTGGCCGTTCCGGCGGAGGAGGTGCGGTGGAACACCGGATCGATCTGGCGGTTCCCCCTCGCCTTGCCCGTCGCCTGGTAGAGCGGCCGGCGCGGCGCACCGACGGGGCGCCCGGCCCACCGCCCGCGCAGGGCGGCGGAACCGGCGCCCGGTAAGTCCACCGGTCAGTCCCCTGGACCGGTAAGTCCCTGGTAAGGAGGCAGTCATGGCTACGCTCTGCCGACCGGCCATCGCCGTACCCGAGCACGTCATCACCATGGAGGAGACCCTGCAGCTGGCTCGGACGCTGCACGCCGACCACCCACAGCTGCCGCTGGCCCTGCGGCTCATCGGCAACACCGGAGTTCAGACCCGGCACATCCTCCAGCCCATCGAGGACACCCTCAAGCACCCCGGCCTCACCTGGCGCAACAACCTCTACGAGACCGAGGCCAAGGCCCGGGTCCCCGCAGTCGTCCGGCGGGCCCTGGAGCACGCCGAACTCACGCCGCGCGACATCGACTTGATCGTCTACGTCTCGTGCACCGGCTTCATGATGCCGTCCATGACCGCCTGGCTCATCAACACCATGGACTTCCCGGTCACCACCAGACAGCTGCCCATCGCCCAGCTCGGCTGTGCCGCGGGCGGCGCCGCCATCAACCGCGCGCACGACTTCTGCACCGCCTACCCCGGCGCCAACGCCCTCATCGTGGCCTGCGAGTTCTGCTCGCTGCTCTACCAGCCCACCGACCTCGGCGTCGGCAACCTCCTGTCCAACGGCCTCTTCGGCGACGCCCTCGCCGCGGCCGTGGTGCGCGGGGAGGGCGGCGAAGGCGTGCGCCTGGAGCGCAACGGCTCCCACCTGGTGCCGGACACCGAGGACTGGATCTCCTACGCGGTCCGCGACACCGGCTTCCACTTCCTGCTCGACAAGCGGGTCCCGGGCACGATGGCCATGCTCGCCCCCGCCATGCGCGACATGGCCGAGCCCCACGACTGGAACGTCTCCGAGCTCGACTTCTACATCGTCCACGCGGGCGGGCCGAGGATCCTCGACGACCTGTGCAAGTACCTCGACCTCGCGCCCGAGTGGTTCCGCTACAGCAGGGCCACGCTCACCGAGCGGGGCAACATCGCCAGCGCCGTCATCTTCGACGCACTGGAGCGCCTGTGGGCCGACGGCGGGGTGGCGCACGACGCCCGGGGTGTCATCGCCGGCTTCGGCCCCGGCATCACCGCCGAGATCTCGCTGGGCACGTGGAGCAGAGCGGCGGGCGGCGGCGAGAGGGAGGGGCAGGCGCCGGGCCGCTCGATGCCGCAGCCCGCGTAACGGGCGCCCGGTCGGGTCGAACGGGCCGGCCGAGCCGGTTGGCCGAACCAGTCGGCCGAGCCGGTCGGTCAGGCCGGTTGGTGCCGGCCCCGCCCCCGTCGCCGGTCGCCCGTCAGAGGTCGAATTCCGCCGGGTTGATGCCCAGCGCGAAGCACGCCTCGCGGACGACGGCCTGCTCGGTCTTGTCGAAGTCGCCGTCGGCGCCGCCGATGACGATGCCGATCTGAACGACCGCACGGGCCTCGGTCGGCTTCTTCTGCACCTTGCCGATGGTCTGCATCACGCTGACCTTGCCGAAGTCGAAGTCGGCCGTGAGCTTCTGGCAGTAGTCGTTGAAGCGGGCCTGCAGGTCGTCGGCGGGGAAGTTCTGCAGCACCTCGTTGGTGGCGATCAGCGAGGCGACGCGCTGCCGCTCCGAGGCGTCGATCGAGCCGTCGGCGGCCGCAACCAGGGCGCACATGGCCATGCTCGCGTCACGGAACGCGCCGCTCTTCAGCTCGTTCTTCTTCGCCACCAGCTGACCCTGCATCGTCGTCGCGGAGTCCTTGAGCCGGTCCCAGAGCGCCATTTGCCGTTTCTCCTCATACATAACGGGGGTGTGTGGGGAGAACGGGGGAGAGGGGTACGGAAGTTCCCAAAGTGACACATCAGCGAGAGAAGTGGCGCGAAAGGTTCGTTGCGAAGGAGGGAGGCTCGCTACGACGAAGCGAGGTTCGTTACGAAGAAGCGAGGCTCGTTACGAAGAAGCGAGCGGATCCAGGTGCAGCGGCTGCACCTTGCCCTCCATCATCGCGCCGAGCCCGAGCACCGCGCAGACGTCCGGCTGGTCGGCGATGCGCACGGTCATCCCCGTCGCATCGGCGATCATCCGGTCCAGGCCCGGCAGCACCGCGCTGCCGCCCGCGAGCATCACCCCGCGGTCGACGAGGTCCGCCACGAGGTCGGGCGGGCAGGAGCGCAGCACGCGGCCGATCGCGTCCAGCACGGCCGTGAGCGGCGTGTGCATCACCTCGCGGACGTCGGCCGTGCTCACCATGACCGTACGGGACAGGCCGGTCGCCACGTCCCGGCCGCGGACCTCCGCGCTCTCCTCCATGGGGTCCGCGGCGAGTGCGAGGTGCAGCGGGTGCAGCCCCTGCGTGGGCAGCATCAGCTCGTGGCGGCTGCGCAGGTGCTCGACGACCGCGTAGTCCATGGCGTCCCCGCCGACCAGCACCTTCTCCGCCGCCACGATCGCGCCCAGCGACAGCACGGCGACCTGGGTGGAGGCCGCCCCGCAGACCACGATCATCGTCGCCTCGGGCAGCTCGACGGGCTGCCCGCAGCCCACGGCGGCGGCGATCAGCGTGTCGACCAGCTCCACGCGCCGCGTCCCCAGCCCCATCAGGGTCTCGACGGCCGCGCGGCGGGCGAGCGGATCCGCGTCGTGCGGGATGCAGACCGCGGCGCGCAGCATCGGCTTGCGCCGCCAGGCGCGGCGCACCTTGTCGCTGACGAGGTTGCGGAGCATCCGCTGCGCCATCTCGACGTCGACGACGGTGCCGCCGGAGACCGGGCGGACGACGCTGATGTGGGCCGGGGTGCGGCCCGCCATGCCCTCGGCGAGCGTGCCGACCGCGATCAGCGAGCCGGTCCTGGTGTTGACCGCGGCGATCGACGGCTCGTCCACGATCAGGCCGCTGTCGCGGAGGTAGACCCGGGTGCGGGCCGCCCCGAGGTCCACGGCGACGGTGCAGCGCCGCAGCTGCTCAAGACTGAAGGACGTCATGGCAGGGCCTCCCCTGGAGCGGCGGTCGGGATACGGGGGAGGGCCGCCGCCGCCGGGCGTCCCTGGGCTCATCGTGCGCGGCTGGACGGGAAACCGCCCGCCCGGGTGGGCCGGACGGGGGACGGAGTGGCCCGCATGGCCGATACCGGGTTGACGGACTGTCAGGACAGGGGGTGTCGGGACAGAGGGTGTCAGGACCGGGGACTCAGGACCGGGGTGTCAGGACAGGGCTGCTTCCGCGGCGGCCGGCTGCGGTCCCTTCGCATCGGCGTAGCACTCCACGATCGCCGTCGTGAACGGGAACAGCACCGGCGTCTCCCCGAAGACGACGTGCGCGGCGCGGCGCGAGGCGGTGCGGATGGCCTCGGCGGCCACGGCCGCCTCGGCCTCGGGGCAGTGCACGATGACCTCGTCGTGCTGGAAGAACACGAGCTCGGCGCGGAGCCCCGCGAGCTCCTGGCGCAGGGCCGCGAGCATCGCCAGGGCCCAGTCGGCGGCGCTTCCCTGCACCACGAAGTTCCGCGTGAAACGGCCGCGGGCCCGGCCGGCCGGGGTGCTGCCGTAGCCGGGCGCGGGCTCCTCTCCCTCGGAGGCCTGGGGGAGGCCGGCCTCGTCGGGCAGGGCCGTGGAGGCCGGCGGGCACGTACGCCCGAGCCACGTCCGTACGAGGCGGCCCTCCTCGCCCGCGCGCGCCGCGTCGTCCACGAGGGCGACGGCCGCGGGGAAGCGGCGGCGCAGGTCCGCGAGGTGCTTCAGGCCGTCGCCGGAGGTCTGCCCGTAGACGGCGCCGAGCATCGCCATCTTGGCCCGCTCGCGGTCACCGGCGAAGGCCCGGTCGGACAGGGCCGCGTACAGATCGCGCTCGCCGCTCGCCGCCTCCATCAGCCCCGGGTCGCGGGAGACGGCGGCGAGGATGCGCGGCTCCATCTGATCGGCGTCCGCGACCACCAGCCGCCACCCGGGGTCGGCGACGACGGCCCGGCGCACGACGCGCGGGATCTGCAGCGCGCCCCCGCCGTTGGTCGTCCAGCGGCCCGAGACGGAACCGCTCGGCACGTACTCGGCGCGGAAACGGCCCTCGCGCACCCACGTCTGCAGCCAGGACCGGCCGTGGGCCGTGTGCAGCCGGTAGAGCTTCTTGTACTGCAGCAGGGGCTCGACGGCGGGGTGGTCGAGCGCCTTGAGCTCCCACGCGCGCGTGGAGGACAGGGAGATGCCCTGGCGCGCGAAGGCCCGGGTGATGTCCGCGGGCAGATCCGGCCGCACGCGCACGCCCTCTTCACCGAACGCGGCGGACACGGCCTCCGCCAGCTCGGCCAGCCGCCGGGGCTCCAGCCCGCCCGGGAAGTGCTCCCCGAGCAGCTCGTCCAGCAGGGCGCGGTGGACGTCGGCGCGCCACGGCAGGCCGGCGCGGTGCATCTCGGCGGCGACCAGGGTGCCCGCGGACTCCAGGGCGAGGAGGAGCAGCATCCGCCCGCGGTGCCCGGCGGCCCCCGCCCGGGCGATCTGCGCGGCGTGGACCTCGACCAGCGCGTCCAGCGGATCCGTGCCGGGCGGCAGCGGCACGGGCCCCGGCTCGAACAGCGACGGCTGCCCGCCGGCTGCCCGCGGCGGCGGATCGGCGGGCACGGGCAGGCCGCGCAGCCGCGCCCACGCGGCGGCGAGCGACCGGGGCTGCCCCGACTGGCCCTCCTCGTGCCCCACGAGCAGGCTCTCGGCCGCCTCCACGTCGTAACACCGCTCGACGCGCAGCCCGGCCGCCAGCAGCTGCGGGTAATGGTGCGCGGTGGACCGCCACACCCACCGCTCCACGTGCGGATGCGACCGCACGGCCTCCGCCAGGCTGCCCGCGGACGCGACCGGCCCGACCGGCGCCCCCGCAAGGTCGACGGCGCGGAGACGGACACCCCCGTCGCCCGTCTCCGCCACCGCCAACCTCACGCGAACGATCCTGCCAGGGGGGTCTGACAATCGCCCTGACCTGCGGGCTTGCGCGTGCCGGGCTACGTTGGGGACATGACTGGAACCTGGCAGGTGGCAGCGGACGTGGAGGGCCGCCCGACCCGGCGGGACTGCGCCCACCTGAACGAGGCGGCCGCGGAGGTCACCCCCAGCACGACGGAAGGCTGCGAGGACTGCCTGCGCACGGGCGGCACCTGGGTGCACCTGCGCGAGTGCCTCGTCTGCGGCCACGTCGCCTGCTGCGACAGCTCCCCGAACCGCCACGCGAGCGCCCACGCCCGCACGGAGCCGGGCCACGACCTCGCCCGGTCCTTCGAACCGGGCGAGGACTGGGCATGGTGCTACGCCGACCAGCTGCTGCTGGTACCGGGCTGACGGGCGTCATTTCCCCCAGGTGCTACGGGAGTTGACCTCGCGGACTTTGGCGCGCAGCGCGTCGTTGTCGTGGGCGGGGTGCGGTTTGGCTGCACAGGTGCAGGCGAGCAACGGGGTGGTCGGCCGGAGGTCGATCCCGTGCGCGGTCGCCCAGACGTAGACACCGCAGTGGGGGCGGAGGGGCTCGGGGGTACGGGGCGCAGGGAGTGCGGGGGGTGATGGGGGCGTCGCCGGAGGCGGCGCCGCGCCTGTCGCCGGCTCAAGTGCGGACGGCGGCGTGCCGGCGCCCGCACGTCGGTTGAAAAGTGCCCTCACGCGCCGGAACCACCCGGCGATAAGGTCATGCATGTCGACGCTCCCTTTAAGCGTTGGCCACGCCCCGGGGCCGTTCGCGCGGCCGCCGGGGCTTTGTGCACCCCTGAACGTAGGCCGCGGTATGGAGCAGAGTGGAGCAGTGCAGCGCTATCCACACTTACGTGTTGTGGGGTGCTGCGCTAAGTTGACGCCCATGGCAGAGGAGCAGGGAGCCCCGCCCGTGGACCCGACGAGGGTCGCCTACGTCTACATGCAGGTCGCAGACCACGTCGCCGCCCAGATCGAGGCAGGGACCCTGCGTCCGGGAGCCCGCCTGGCGGGTGAGAGGGATCTGGCCGAGCAGTACGGCGTGGCCATCGGAACGGTCCGCCGAGCCATCCAAGAGCTACGAGACCGCGGACTCCTGGTCACCCTGCCCGCCAAGGGCACCTTCGTGCCGGAGCAGCTCTCGGCGGACGACGCGGACCTGGGCGACGTCTGATTGCTGAACTCCGCCCGCTGCCAAGGACCCTGTGCGTACAGTCCTGATCGTGATGGAGTTCGACCCCAAGTTCCCCAAGTGGACACAGATCGCCGACGTGATCCGGAAGCGCATCACCAGCGGCGAGTACCCGCTCGACCACCTCATTTCCGAGGTGAAGCTGGAGCAGGAATTCGGCGTTGCGCGAATAACGGTGCGCAAAGTCATGGCGGGGCTTCGTAAGGACGGGCTTATCGTCACCAGCCAAGGCATGGGGTCATTTGTGATCGCCTGCCCGGTGGAGCCGACAAGGGCGAGTGCGCACCCAAGCGCCCCGGCCGTGCGGCAGGTGACAGTGCTCGGGAGGGGCAAGTGCCCGACCTGCGGCGCACGGATGCCGGACCGCCCTCGGTATTGATGCCTCAGGCTGACCGGAACTCTGCCCTCAGTCGCAGAAACGGCGGTCTCGGCACGTGAAGGCAAACCGCCCCGTCACCCCTTCGGGGAATGGGCGCCCGAAGCGTCCCGTGCTGTCCTGAGAGGGGACCGTTCCGTTCCCTCTCGGGAGGCACCGCATGAGAATCGCCCCGATCGTCGCCGCCCTGGCCGTCCCGGCCGCCGTGCTGTTCACGGCCGGCAGCGCGTCGGCCGTGACGCCGCACGTCGTCCAGCAGACGTTCCAGGACAATGCCGATGTCGCCGCCACCCACACCATCCTCTGCCCGCCGGGCGAGCACGCCACCGGCGGTGGGGCGTCGATCAGTGACCCGCGGCGGAATTACATCTCCGGGTCGCACCCCACCCCGACCGCCAATGGCTGGACCGTGACCACCGCCCCCATCAACGCCAACCACGACCCCCGCTTCACCACGGTCCACGCCGTGTGCACCTGACGGCCTCAGGACTTGCGGGCGACCGCCGTCTGGGCCATGCCCGGGAGGAAGTCCGTGAACAGTTCGTGGATTTCGAGGACGAGCGGGCGGAGGACGCGGAAGCGGGCCAGGGAGATGCCGCGCGTCGTCAGGCGGGCGCCGCGGTCGGCGAGGCGGCGGGTGCGTTCGCGGTCGGGGGAGCGGTCGAAGACCCAGTAGAGGACGAGGCCCATCTGGGAGAGCCACATCAGCTCGGGGAGGACGTCGGCGAGCTCGGCCGGGACCTTGGTCCTGGCGCCGGCGAGGACCTCGCGGTGGACGTCGATGGCGGCTTCCCGCGCGTGTTCGGACTCGGCGGAGAAGGGGCTCAGCGGGGAGTCGGGGTCGGCGGCGTTCTTGAAGAACTGGGCCGCGAACTCGTGGTACGGCGTGGCGATGTCCAGCCAGGACTGCAGGACGCCGGAGAGCCGCGCCTCCAGGTCGGTCTCCCGGTCCAGCACCTCGCGGACCGCCGCCTGGTGCTCGGCGGCGATCCGGTCGTAGAAGCCCTGGATCAGGTGTTCCTTGCCGGCGAAGTAGTAGTACGCGTTGCCGACGGAGACGCCGGCCTCCTTGGCGATGGCCCGCATGGTGGTCTTGTCGTAGCCGTTCTCCTGGAAGAGCCGCATCGCGGTTTCCAGGATCAGGGTGCGGGTCTGCTCGCTCTTCGCAGGCCGGGGCTCGTTCTCTGCTGGCACGGTTCAGAGCCTAAGGGGTCCTCTTGAAGCGGAACTGGGTGGTGGTGTCCCGGGAGGGCCTGATGAACAGTCCGTCGCGGGCGCCCTCGCCGGCGATCGAGAGTTCGAACGTCTCGCCGAGGGTGAGCCGGATCCGCTGGTGGCCGAGCTTGGGCTTCTTCTCCAGGTGCCAGGTACCGTCGCCGGTGTACCGCCTGGTGGGCTGCTCGTCGTCGTCCTCGGAGAAGGCGGTGGGCACGCCCACGGCGGTGAGGGTCCCGTCCTCGCGGAGGGTCAGCCGCGCCCCTTGGCCGGCGCGCCAGGAGCCGACGAGCTCGCCGGGTTCCGCCGAGCCGGCGGGCGGGCTCAGGAGGACGACCAGGGCGGCCGGCGCGGCCACGGTGCCGAAGGCGACGAGGCCGACGATCCGCGCGGGGCGGCCGGTGCGGGGGCGGGGGCTACGCGGGGGCACTGCCGGGCTCACAGGCGCTGCCGCAGGCCGGGGCCTGGGCTACGTGGGCCCACCCGCTCGTGCCGGGCGCGGGCCGGGCCTGCCAGTACGCCCCGCGGTACCTGGACGCGGCCAGGAGCGCGTTGCGGGCGAAGCGGAGGCCGGACGGGGTGCTCATGCGGTGGGAGAGCGGGCGGTACTCGCCCAGGGCCCACAGGCAGACGACCCACGCGGCGGCCCCGCGGTAGACCTGCCCGGCGTCGCCGACGACGGTGATCTCCTCGTACGTGGCTGCGTGGTCGAGCTCCGGGAAGCGGCGCCGGGCCTCGTCCGACCCGAGGGGCACCAGGTCGAGCGGTACGAGCTGACGCTGCCTCACGAGCCAGCTGCGCACGAACGTGCAGAGGGGGCACTGTGCGTCGTAGAGCACGGTGAGCCGGCGGACCGGGACGCTCCGGGCGTCCCGGTCGGCGGCGGTGGCCGTGTTGGCCGCCGTGACGGTCGCCATCGGGCTCAGCGCCCGCCGGCCGGCGCGGTCCACGGGCCCTGCTGACCCGCCCACCCCTGCGGCGCGACGGGCGGGAGCTGCTCCCGTTCCATGATTCCGCGGCGGCGGAACTTGTTGAGGGCGTAGACGTTGCCGAGGTGCATGACGCCGAGCACGAGCAGGACGACGCCGAGCTTCTGCGACAGCGCCTCGAAGACCCCGCGGGCGTCGGTGACGGTCGCGTCGTCCTGCAGGTACAGGGCGATGAACCCGAGGTTCACCAGGTAGAAGCCGACCACCAGCAGGTGGTTCACGGCCTCCGCGAGCTTTTCGTTGCCGTGCAGGACGTCGGCGAGGAAGACCCGCCCGTTGCGGCTGAGCGTGCGCGCGACCCAGACCGTGAGGCCAAGGCTGAGCAGCAGGTAGATGACGTAAGCGACGACTGTGAGATCCGCGTCCCCAGCCCTTCTTGAACGTGTTCAAAAGCTCTGATGATCGTGACTGTAGACCTGTTTTTGAACGCGTTCAAGCCGGGCTTCGGTCTCTGTTCACGCCGATTGCGCCCCGGGCGCGCTCGCGTAGTCGCCCAGGGACGGGGTGAGCAGGTCGAAGACGTGCGAGGCCTCCTCGGCCACGATGCCGGCGATCCGGTCGGTGGAGCGGCCCGCCAGCGTGAGCTCCTGGATGCGCTCGAAGAGCAGTCGCTGCGCGGCCGCGAGGAGGGCGGCGGCGGCCCGGGGTGCGATTCCCCCGCCGCCCTGGCCCCCGTTCCGGCCCCCGCTCCCGGCGAGGACCTCGGCGAGGGCCTCCTCGCGCTGGTCGTGCAGTTCGCGCAGGCGGGCCGTGAGGGTGGGGCTTTCGGCGATCATGTGCGCGAACTCGTAACCGGCGAAGCCCGCGACGGGGCTGCGGTCCTCCACGGCCGCCAGGAAGTACCGCCGCAGTGCGGCGAGGGCCGATTCACCCCCGGCCCGGTCCGCGACGACGCCGGCCAGACTCGCGGCGAACTCCTCGTGGTGGTCGAGGGCCAGGTCCTCCTTGCGCGGGAAGTAGTTGGTGACCGTCTTCTTCGCGACCCGGGCCGCTGCGGCGATCTCGGCGATCGTCGTCTGCTCGAAGCCCTGCGCGAGGAAGAGCCGGGTGGCGTGGTCGGAGATCAGCTGCCTGGTCTCCTGCTTCTTGGACTCGCGGAGTCCCATCGTCTCGGCGCTCATGGGGCAATCTTAGCCCCGACGTAAAAATGCCCTTGGTGAACGCAGAAGTGCGGGCTCTGCGGCTCAGCGTCAGGCATATCGTCACACTTGCCTCCTTGTTGTGTGAAATGTTCGCCTGTTCGGCGTAACGGGAGGAGGCGTGGGTATCCCGGGGCTCACGGTGCAGTTGCGTTGCATCTGCCGCACCGATGGACAGCAGTCGCCGGGAGGGGGCCGGGCAGTGGGGTTCGCGGTTCTGCCGGACAGCGAGGCGGGCCCGGCTGCGGCCCGCGTGCAGCGCCTCCGGGCGTGCCGGGCGATCGACCACGCCTCGGGACGGCCCCGGCTGCCGGGCAGTCGGCCGGACGAAAGGTCGCCGGCGGCCCTTCGCGCGACCGCCTCACACGACCACGGGAGACCGCTGTGAACCTCACCCTTCGCCGGGACGTGTCCGCCACGGACACCGAGGACGGCATGGTGCTGCTCGACGAGCAGTCCGGGAGCTACTGGCAGCTCAACAGCACTGCCGCGCTCATCCTGCGCACCCTGCTCGACGGCACCCCGGAGCGGGCGGCGCAGTTGCTCACCGAGCGGTATCCGGCCGTCTCCGCGGAGCGGGCCGCCACCGACGTGGCGGCCCTCATCGACTCCCTCTCCACGGCCCGCCTGGTGGTGACCGGAGGATGAGGCACTGATCGAAGGCGTGTTGCGCCGGCCGACGCCGCAGGGCCGGCCGGGCCCCCAAGCCCGACCGGCCCCGATCCCCGTGAGCCCGCCGGCCCACGCTGAAGCTGTCCGTCGCCGGCCCGGCGTCTACCAGCTGGACTTCCGCACCCCCGGCAGGTGCCCGGCGTGGGCCTCCTTGCGCAGGTTCACGCGCGACAGGCCGAACGCGCGGAAGTAGCCGCGCGGCCGGCCGTCGCCGGAGTCGCGGTTGCGCAGGCGCGTCGCGCTCGCGTCCCGCGGCTGGCTCCGCAGTTCGCGCTCGGCCGCCAGCCGTTCCTCCTCCGGCGTTCGCGGGTTGCGGATGACGGCCTTGAGGAGGGCCCGGCGCGCCGCGTAGCGGGCGACCGTCAGCCGCCGCTGCTCGTTCTTCGCGATCTTGCTCTTCTTGGCCATCAGACCTTCCCCCCGCGGGCCCGGATGCGGGCCACGGCCGCTTCGACGCCGATCGTGTCGACGGTCTTGATCCCCTTCGCGCTCAGCCGCAGCCGTACGTGCCGGCCTTCGGAGGGGAGCCAGTAGCGCTTGCTCTGGATGTTGGGGTCGAACCGCCGTGACGTGCGGCGGTGGGAGTGGGAGATGGTCTTGCCGAATCCGGGCTTGCGGCCGGTCAGCTGGCAGTGCGCCGACAAGGGTCAGACCTCCTGGGAGGGCTCTGGAAGAGCCTTAATGAAAATGGGAACCATTTCTGTATAGTAGCCCCCATGGCCCGCAACGAGCTACGCCCCGTCATCAAGCTCCGGTCCACCGCCGGCACCGGATACACCTACGTGACCCGCAAGAACCGCCGTAACGACCCCGACCGCATGCAACTGCGCAAGTACGACCCGGTCGTCGGCCGCCACGTCACCTTCCGAGAGGAGCGCTGATCCGCCATGAAGCCCGGAATCCACCCGCCCTACGGCCCCGTCGTCTTCCGTGACCGCGCGGCCGGCTTCGCCTTCCTCACGCGCTCGACCGCCACCAGCGACAAGACGGTCGAGTGGGAGGACGGCAGGACGTACCCCGTCATCGACGTCGAGATCTCCTCGGCGAGCCACCCCTTCTACACGGGCACGGCCCGCGTCCTGGACACCGCCGGCCGCGTCGAGCGCTTCGAGCGCCGCTACGGCAGTCGTGGCGGCAGTCGTGATGACCACGGGAGCCGGCGGTGACCGCGTCGCACCCCCTGCCCGTGGCCCTGGTGGGCGGTCTGCACGCGGACGCCCGCCGGGTCGCGGTCGAGCGCCTCCTGCGGACCGTCCCCGGCAGCGTCGCCCTCCACCACGACCTGGCCACCGCCTCCGCCGGAACGGTCCGCCGGACGGTGCGGGACCGCACCGGCACGCTCGACGAGGGCGAGGCGCCGCTCGTCAACGACTGTGCCTGCTGCGCCCTGCGCGAGGACCTCATGCCCGAACTGGAGCGGCTCGCCGCCTCGGGCACGTGCCGGCTCGCCGTCGTCGAACTGTGGGACTCCGTCGAACCCAAGGCCATGGCCGAGGTCGTGGCGGCCCACGCGGGCGAGGACCTGCGGCTCACCGGTGTGATCACGGCCGTGGACCCGGCCCTCGTCCTGCCCGCCCTCGGCTGCGGCGACGACCTCGCGGAGGCCGGACTGGCCGCCGCGGCCGCCGATCAGCGCACCGTGGCCGACACCTTCGCGCGGCAGCTGGAGTACCCGACGGTGCTCGCGCTGGTGGAGGGGACGGCGGCCGGGGAGGACGCCGACGGCGACCGGACCGCCTTCGGCGAGCCCGTGGCCCCGGCCGACGCCGCCGACCACGCCCTCCTCTCCCAACTCGCGCCCACCGCACGTCACATCGCCGCCGACTCCGTCGAACTGGCCGCCGCCGCGGTCGCCGGATTCGACGTGGAGGCGGCCGCGGCCCGGCAGCACCCCGCCTGCGCACTGCTGCCGCAGGAAGCCGACGCGGACGGCGTCGCCACCCTCGTGTGGCGCGGGCGCCGCCCCTTCCACCCGGGGCGGCTCTACGCCGCGCTGGAGGACCTGTGCTGTGCCGCCGCGCGCAGCCGGGGCCGCTTCTGGCTGGCCGACCGGCCGGACATGCTGCTGGCGTGGGACGCCGCGGGCGGCGCGCTGTGCGTGGAGAGCGCGGGGCCGTGGCTCGCGGCACTGCCGGACGCCGCCTGGGACATGGTGCCGCCGGACCGGCGCGTGGCCGCCTCCCTCGACTGGGACCCCGAGCACGGCGACCGCGTCCAGCACCTCACGTTCACCTCGCCGGGGCTCGACGCCGACGGGCTGCGCACGCTGCTGGAGTCCTGCCTGCTGACCGACGCCGAATACGCGGGCGGGCCCGACGCCTGGCGGCTGCTTCCCGCCGCGTTCGACGAACTCCTCGACCCCGTTTCCTGACACCCCTGCAGATGCGCGGTCCGCAGGCCATGGATCCGCAGTTCACAGATTCACAGACCCCCAGTTCCAGCAGTTCCAGAACTTCAAGGACCTTTCATGCCCCGCCGCCCCGACCCCCGCAAGAACCTCAAGCCCCGCCCCAACCCCCTGGATGCGGCAGGCATCACGTACATCGACTACAAGGACACCGATCTGCTGCGGAAGTTCATTTCGGACCGGGGGAAGATCCGCAGCCGCCGGGTGACCCGGGTCACCGTTCAGCAGCAGCGCCTGCTGGCCCGGGCGATCAAGAATGCACGTGAGATGGCACTCCTGCCGTATTCGAGTACGGGCAAGTAGTCGGCGATCGCCTGGTCACGATGGTGTAGTCACCTCGAAGTAATGGTGGGAACACCGTAAGTGCACGTGCATTCGCTCATGCAGAAGCATGTGAACGCAGCTATGATCCGGAGTAGTTGTCAACCCCACCATTCGCCGCCGGGCGTGCCGGGGTGCCCTGCAATTCTCCGGGAGAGTCCTGTGCCTCACGCGTACAACGGCATGGCTGCCGCGGACCTCGACGGCGTCGTCTGGCGGAAGAGCCGGCACTCCAACTCCCAGGGATCGTGCGTGGAGTTCGCCAAGCTGCCGGGCGGCGGGGTCGCCGTGCGCAATTCCCGTCATCCGGACGGTCCGGCCCTCGTCTACACCCCTGCGGAGATCGACGCCATGCTGCGCGGGATCAAGGACGGGGAATTCGACTATCTGGTGACCGACTGATCCGGTAGTCGGTTACTGCTGAGCGCGCCGCTCGTACTGCTGGTACTGCGGGTACTGCCGTGCGCGCCGCTCGTACCGCTGAACGCGCCGCCCGTACCGCTTAAGCGTGCTGCTCGTTCGGCAGCCGGAAGAGGGCCCACACGACCTTGCCGTGCAGCGCCCCCGCGAGCGGGTGCCAGCCCCAGGTGTCGCTGAAGGACTCGACGAGGAAGAGCCCCCGCCCGCACTCCGCCGAAGCGTCCGCCTCGCCGGCCGTCGGGCTCTCCTCGCTGGGGTCGCGCACGGCGCACACGAGCCGCGACGTCCACCGCATCAGGTGCAGCCGCACCGGAGGATCGAATTCGCCGCCGGGTATCGGATCGGCGGGCAGGGCGTAGCGCAAGGAGTTGGTGACCAGCTCCGAGACCACGAGCGCCACGTCGTCGAAGAGTCCCGCCAGGCCCCACCCCTGGAGGGTGGTTCTGGTGAACGTACGGGCGGTCCGGACCGCTTCGAAGCGGGGTGGGAGCGCGCAGGACGCCGAGTTGGGGACGGCCGATGGGGCGATCGGTGGCAGCCCTCGCCACAGAGGAGAGAGCACAGTCGATCCTTCGGTACCCATCCGAGGCACTCCTGGCAATCGTGGACGTGACACGCACGTGTGCGTTCCCCATCGTTCCCAATGCGGATGGCGGATGCAAGGGCAGATGCACGTGCACGTGGGGAGTTTGGGGGCGCACGTTCGCGTTCGGCCGCAATTCTTCCTACGCCCTCTTCCGTACGACCTCCGGCCTACTCCCCTCCGGGTAGCCGGATGCACACTCAATGCACACTCAACCGAGCCCGGAGATGGCAGACTTCACCGCCGGGGGCTGCGGGGGTCGCCCCCGGAGAGGGCGAGCGCGGCAAGGCCGGAAACGGAACCGGAAGAGGAGGAGTCGCAACGATGGCCACGAGCGAGTCGAGCGGTTCAGTGGTGCGCCGCATACTCCTGGGCTCCCAGCTCAGGCGACTGCGTGAGTCACGTGGGATAACCCGCGAGGCGGCCGGCTACTCGATCCGTGCGTCCGAGTCGAAGATCAGCCGTATGGAGCTGGGCCGGGTGAGCTTCAAGGCACGTGATGTGGAAGACCTGCTGACCCTCTACGGCGTCACGGACGAGCTGGAGCGCGAGGCGCTGCTCGGCCTCGCCCGCGAAGCCAACGTCGCCGGGTGGTGGCACAGCTACGGCGACGTGCTGCCGGGCTGGTTCCAGACCTACGTCGGGCTGGAGGGGGCCGCCTCGCACATCGGGATCTACGAGGTGCAGTTCGTGCACGGGCTGCTGCAGACAGAGGGGTACGCCCAGGCCGTCGTGGTCCGCGGCCAGCCCGCGGCCGACGGGGCGGAGGTCGAGCGCCGCGTCTCGCTGCGCATGGAGCGCCAGAAGCTGCTCTTCTCCGAGCGCGCCCCGCACTTCCACGCCGTCCTGGACGAGGCGGCGCTGCACCGCCCGTACGGCGGCGAGGCCGTCATGCGCGGCCAGCTGCAGCACCTGATGGACATCTCCGAGCAGGCCAACGTGACCCTCCAGGTGATGCCCTTCGCGCACGGCGGGCACGCGGGCGAGAGCGGCGCCTTCACCATGCTCCGCTTCCCCGAGTCGGACCTGTCGGACGTGGTCTACCTGGAGCAGCTCACGAGCGCGCTCTACCTCGACAAGCCCGACGAGGTGGCCCAGTACGGAAGGGTGATGGAGCGGCTGCACGAGGACAGCCTCTCGCCGTCGGCCACCCGGGACCTGCTGAGGCGGCTGCTCCAACTCATGTGACACATCAGTACGATGACGTCCCATCAGGAGCGCGTTCCGGTTCGGGCGCCCCCGAGCGCCCCCGTATCTCCAGGCAGGGATGGCACATGTCCTACTTCGAAGAATTGGCCTTCCAGTACATCGACGGCGAGTGGCGCTCCGGCACCGGCTCCTGGGACATCGTCGACTTCAACCCGTACAACGGGGAGAAGCTCGCCTCCATCACCGTCGCCGGCGTGGACGAGATCGACCAGGCCTACCGCGCCGCCGAGCGCGCCCAGCCGGCGTGGGGCGCCACCAATCCGTACACCCGCCGGCTGGTCTTCGAACGGGCGCTGCGCGTCATCGACGACCGGGAGGCCGAGCTGTCCGCCGCGATCACCGCGGAGTGCGGCGGCACGGCCCTGAAGGCGGCGTTCGAGCTGCACCTGGCGCGGGAGTTCCTGCGGGAGGCCGTCCACCTCTCGCTGCGGGCCGAGGGGCGGATCCTGCCCTCCCCGGACGACACCAAGGAGAACCGCCTCTACCGGGTGCCGGTCGGCGTCGTCGGCGTGATCAGCCCGTTCAACTTCCCGTTCCTGCTGTCGCTGAAGTCCGTCGCGCCGGCGCTCGCCCTCGGCAACACCGTCGTCCTCAAACCGCACCAGAACACGCCCATATGCGGCGGCGGCCTGGTGGCCAAGGTCCTGGAGGAGGCCGGGCTGCCGGCGGGCGTGCTCAACGTCGTCGTCACCGACATCGCGGAGATCGGCGACGCGCTCATCGAGCACCCCGTCCCGAAGGTCATCTCGTTCACGGGCTCCGACAAGGTCGGCCGGCACGTGGCCACGGTCGCCGCGTCCCACTTCAAGAAGACGGTCCTGGAGCTCGGCGGCAACAGCGCGCTGATCGTCCTCGACGACGCCGACCTCGACTACGCCGTCGAGGCCGCGGTATTCAGCCGTTTCATCCACCAGGGGCAGGTCTGCATGGCCGCCAACCGGGTGCTCGTCGACCGCTCGGTGGAGCAGGAGTTCACCGAGAAGTTCGTCGCCAAGGTCAAGAGCCTCAAGGTCGGCGACCCGGGCGACCCGGCCACCCACATCGGGCCGCTCATCCACGCCGGGCAGGCCGAGGCCATCGGTTCCCTGGTCGAGCAGGCCGTCGCCGACGGCGCGACCGCGCTGGTGCGCGGCCGGGCGGAGGGCACGCTCGTCGAGCCGTCCGTACTGACCGGGCTGAAGGCAGACGCCGCGATCCTCGGCCAGGAGATCTTCGGGCCGGTCGCGCTGATCATCCCCTTCGACGGCGAGGAGGAGGCCGTCCGGCTGGCCAACGCCACGCCGTACGGGCTGAGCGGCGCGGTCCACACGGGGGACACCGAGCGCGGCGTGCGCGTGGCGAAGCGCATCGACGCCGGGATGGTCCACGTGAACGACGGGACCGTGCACGACGAGCCGATCGTGCCCTTCGGGGGCGAGAAGGCGTCGGGCGTGGGACGGCTGAACGGCGACGCGATGGTCGACGTGTTCACGACGACGAAGTGGATCTCGATCCAGCACGGGAAGAGCCGTTTCCCGTTCTGAGGGGTGTTCCGAGGGGTGTTCTGAGGGGCGTTCTGAGGGTGCTGCGACGCCTGCGCGAGTTGAGGACAGAACCTGACCGCATGGGGTCCTACGTTTGCCTCAACAGCCCAGCGGAGCAAAAGAAGAGGCGGACCCCATGGTTACTCACGTCATCGAGAAGAACCCCTCCGACGAGCGCGCCACGCTGCTGGCGTTCGTGGAGGCCCAGCGGGGCGGCCTGCGGCGGGCGGTGCTCGGGCTGACCGACGAGCAGGCGGCGCTGAAACCGAGCGCGAGCGAGCTGTCCCTGGGCGGACTGCTCAAGCACGTGACGCAGGCCGAGCGGAACTGGCTGCTGCTGGCGCAGGGCCGGGCGGACGAGACCGGGCACGACGAGTCGGCGTGGGCCGACGGCTTCCGGCTCCTGGAGGGCGAGACCGTTGCCGGGGTGCTCGCCCGCTGGGAGCAGGTGGCGGCGGAGACGGAGGAGTTCATCCGCTCCGTGCCCAGCCTGGAGGACACGTTCCCGCTGCCCCCGGCGCCGTGGTTCCCCGCGGACGCGCGGGTGTCCATGCGCTGGCTGCTGCTCCACCTGGTCGAGGAGATGGGGCGGCACGCGGGACACGCGGACGTCATCCGCGAGTCCCTCGACGGGAAGACCGCGTTCGAGCTGGTGGCGCTGGCCTCCGGGGAGGACGGGGCCTGACGCGGCCCGGCCCCTCGTTCCACCTAGTCTGGGCTCCGTCCGGGCGCTGTCCGGGGATCCGGGCGGCGGTGGAGCGAGGAGGCTGAGGGCGCGATGTCGGCGATCCGGTTGCTGGTCCTGGGCGCGGTCCGGCAGCACGGGCGGGCCCACGGCTACCAGGTCCGCAACGACCTGGAGCTCTGGGGCGCGCACCAGTGGTCCAACGCCAAGCCGGGGTCGATCTACCACGCGCTCAAGGCGATGGCCAGGCAAGGGCTGATGGTCGCCCACGACACGGCGCCGAGCGAGGCCGGCGGCCCGCCCCGCACGGAGTACGAGCTGACGCCCGCCGGCCAGGAGGAGTACTTCCGGCTGCTGCGGCACGCGCTGGCCGCCCACGACGAGAAGATCGACGTCCTCACCGCCGGCGTGGGCTTCCTCGTCGACCTGCCGCGCGCCGAGGCCGTGGCCCTGCTGAAGCAGCGGGTGGCGGCCCTGGAGGAGTGGCGCGAGGAGATCCGCCGGAACTGGACCCCGGCCGAGGGCGAGGACTGGGGCCACATCGCCGAGATCATGGGCCTGTGGGTCCACACGGCGGAGACCGGCGGCCAGTGGACCCGCGGGCTGATCGAACGCCTGGAGGCCGGGGCGTACGAGATGGCCGGGGAGGGCGAGACGTGGCGGGGCGGGATCGCCCCGGAGCCGGGCTCCACGGCCGGCTGAGCCTTCCCGGCGCCGGTGGCGGAACACCGTTCGCCGCCGTCCCGCTCGTACCTGCGTGCCACCCGAACGGCGACCGGGCTTGCACCTCACGCAACGGGAGGGCGCACCGTGGAGCCCGCAAGCCCGTAACGGGAAAGGAGCGGAGATGAGCTACTCCGTGGGACAGGTCGCCGCCTTCGCCGGGGTGACCGTGCGGACGCTGCACCACTACGACGAGATCGGGCTGCTCTCGCCCGGTGAGCGCAGTCACGCCGGGCACCGGCGCTACGACGACGCCGACCTCGACCGGCTGCAGCAGATCCTGTTCTACCGGGAGCTCGGCTTTCCGCTGGACGAGGTGGCGGTGCTGCTGGACGAGCCGGGTGCGGATCCGGTCGAGCACCTGCGCCGCCAGCACGGTCTGCTCGTCGAGCGGATCGAGAAGCTCCAGCGCATGGCCACCGCCGTGGAGCACGCCATGGAGGCGAAGAAGATGGGGATCAGGCTGACGCCGGAGGAGAAGTTCGAGGTGTTCGGGGACTTCGACCCCGACGAGCACGCGGAGGAGGTCGAGCAGCGGTGGGGCGACACGGAGGCCTACCGCGAGTCGCAGCGCCGGGTCGCCTCGTACACGAAGGAGGACTGGCTGCGGATCCAGGCCGAGGCGAACGGGCTCAACGAGCGCATCGCCGCCCTCATGGGCACCGGCGCGGCCGCGGACTCCCCGGAGGCCATGGACCTCGCCGAGGAGCACCGGCAGCAGATCGTGCGCTTCTACTACGACTGCACGTACGAGATTCACACCTGCCTCGCCGAGATGTACGTCACAGACGAGCGGTTCACCGCCACCTATGAGGCCATTCGGCCCGGCATGGCCGGCTACCTCCGGGACGCCATCCTGGCCAATGCGGTGCGCAACGTGTGAAACGCGTGAAGCGTGTGAGCAGCAGGGGGCGGCCCGGGCTTCGACGCCCGGACCGCCCCCGTCGGCCGTCCCGTCACGGGCGGGGCGAGATCACCACCGCCGTGCCGTACGCACACACCTCCGTGCCCACGTCCGCCGCCTCCGTCACGTCGAAGCGGAACATCAGCACCGCGTTCGCGCCCCGGGCCCGCGCCTGCTCGACCAGCCGCTCCATGGCCTGGTTGCGGGTCTCCACCAGGGTCTTCGTCAGGCCCTTGAGCTCGCCGCCGACCAGGGACTTCAGGCCCGCGCCGATCTGGCTGCCGATGTGGCGGGAGCGCACGGTGAGGCCGAAGACCTCGCCGATGACGCGGTCGACCTTGTAGCCGGGGACGTCGTTCGTCGTCACGACCAGGACGTCGGACTGGCTCTGCCCGCCGCCGTACTCCTCGATGCCCATCGCATCCACCTCCGTGTGTGCAGTTTTGCCGGTGCCTGACCAGGACGCATGCGGGGGTCCGGGGGTTGCTCCGAACGGGTGTACACAGCACGGGGCGGTCGTTGCCGGACCGCTGCCGCACACTGGAACGCGGAGGCTCCCGGTCGCGTTGGTAACTTGGGGCCGCACATCACCCCGCCCAGCCTGTGCCCGGGCCTCGCACGAGCCTGCGCCCTCGACCCAGGAGCCTGTCACCCGTGACCCCCACGACCACTCTCGCGCTCGGTCCCCAGTGGCTGGACGCG
The DNA here is from genome assembly GCF_042657885.1 of Streptomyces aureoversilis. Lineage (NCBI taxonomy): Bacteria > Bacillati > Actinomycetota > Actinomycetes > Kitasatosporales > Streptomycetaceae > Streptomyces > Streptomyces aureoversilis. Next base: position 70,651 of record NZ_JBHSKJ010000005.1, on the reverse strand, counting down.
AACTATCTGATCGAGCAATTCGGTCTGATCGGCGTCCTGGCCATCGTCTTCGCGGAGTCCGGCCTCCTGATCGGCTTCTTCCTCCCCGGTGACTCCCTGCTGTTCACCACGGGCCTGCTGGTGACCACCGGCCAGATCAGCAAGCCGCTGTGGGTCGTCTGCACGCTGGTGGCGGTCGCGGCGATCGCCGGCGACCAGGCGGGCTACCTCTTCGGCCGCAAGGTCGGCCCCTCGCTGTTCAAGCGCCCCGACTCCAAGCTCTTCAAGCAGGAGAACGTGGAGAAGGCGCACGAGTTCTTCGAGAAGTACGGCCCGAAATCGCTGGTCCTGGCCCGTTTCGTGCCCGTGATCCGCACCTTCACGCCGATCATCGCCGGCGTGAGCCGGATGAACTACCGCTCGTTCCTCATCTTCAACATCGTCGGCGGCATCCTGTGGGGCGTCGGCGTGACGGTGCTCGGTGCGGCGCTGGGCAAGATCGAGTTCGTTCACAAGAACATCGAGATGATGCTGATCGCCATCGTGCTGATCTCGGTGGTGCCGATCATCGTCGAGTTCCTGCGGGCCCGCTCCAAGAGCAAGAAGGCCGCGGCGCAGGGCGGCGCCCACCCGGGCGCGGTGGGCGGCCCCCGCCCGCCGGCCCAGCAGCAGCGCGGCCGCCACGCGCGCCGCTGACGCCCGCGAGCAGATCCGCCCGCAGATCTGCTCGCAAATCCCCTCGTGGGGCCCCTCGTAGGCCCGCTCGCAGGTCCGCTCGCCGGATCTTCGTTCCGCATAGTCCTCGCCCCACTGGGCACACGCCCCCCTGATCAGGCATGGTGACCCTAGGGCTAGTGCGCCGCCGGGGTTCCACCGGCGGCGCGGGGCGTACGAGGAGCGCGAGGTGGCTGAGCGGCAGCGGGGTGGCAGCGGGGCCGGAGAGGCTCCCGAGGACCGCAAGCCCCAGTCCGACGAGGCGCGCAGCGCCTTCACCCCGCCGCTCGGCGTCCCGCTCCCGCAACCGCCCGAGGAAGAGCACCCCACCTCGGAGTTCGCCATTCCGGAGGGCGTCGCCCCCGAGCCGCCCAGCGAACCCGAAGGCTCGGCCTTCACCCTCCCCGCGGGCGCCGTCGCCCCCGACTCCAGCACCACCCAGAGCACGCTCCTGCCCGGCTACACGCCGCCCTACGGCTCGCCCAAGGTCAGCCTGACCAAGGACACGCCCTGGCAGGACCGCATGCGCACCATGCTGCGCATGCCCGTCGGCGAGCGGCCCGCCCCCGAGCGGGCCGCCAAGCAGGACGAGCCCGGCCCGCCCGTCCCGCGCGTCCTCGACCTGACCCTGCGCATCGGCGAGCTGCTGCTCGCGGGCGGCGAGGGCGCCGAGGACGTGGAAGCGGCGATGTTCGGCGTCGCGCACGCCTACGGGCTCCACCGCTGCGAGCCGACGGTCACCTTCACGCTGCTGACCGTCAGCTACCAGCCGTCCCTCGTCGACGACCCCGTCACCGCCAACCGCACGGTGCGGCGGCGCGGCACCGACTACACCCGCCTGGACGCCGTCTTCCGGCTCGTCCACGCCATCACGTCGCAGGGGCTGACGCTGGAGGAGGCCTACCGCGGCCTCGCCGAGATCCGCCGCAACCGCCACCCGTACCCCGGCTGGGGCCTGACCGCCGCCTCCGGGCTGCTCGCCGGCGCGGCGAGCATGCTCGTGGGCGGCGGGCTCGTCGTCTTCCTCGCCGCCGCGGTCGGCGCGATGCTGGGCGACCGGCTGGCGTGGCTCGCCTCCGGGCGCGGGCTGCCGGAGTTCTACCAGTTCGTGGCGGCCGGGCTGCCGCCCGCGGCGATGGGCGTCGCGCTCAGCGCCCTCCACGACTACGTGGACGTCCAGGCGTCCGCGGTGATCACCGGTGGGCTGTTCGCCCTGATCCCCGGGCGGGCGCTCGTGGCGGGCGTCCAGGACGGCCTGACCGGCTACTACATCACCGCCGCGGCCCGGCTCCTCGAAGTCGGCTACCTGATCGCCGGCATCGTCTGCGGCGTGCTGATGGTCCTCTACGGGGGCGTGCACATCGGCGGGGCCACGCTCAACCCGGAGGCGGCACTGGAGCGCGTGGAGCGGCCGGTGATCCAGATCATCGCCGCGATGCTGCTGTCCTTCGCCTTCGCGGTGCTGCTCCAGCAGGAACGTCACTCTGTGTGGGTCGCCACGCTCAACGGCGGGGTCGCCTGGGTCGTCTACGGCGCGCTCGCCGACACCGCCAGGCTGGACCCCGTGCCCGCCACGGCCATCGCCGCCGGGCTCGTCGGCCTCTTCGGGCAGCTGCTCTCGCGCTACCGGTACGCGTCCGCGCTGCCGTACGTGACGGCGGCGATCGGGCCGCTGCTGCCCGGTAGCGCCGTCTACTTCGCGCTGCTGAACTTCGCCAAGAACGAGCTGAACACCGGCATCGCCAGCCTCACCAAGGCGGCCGCCCTGGCCCTGGCGATCGCCATCGGCGTGAACCTGGGCTCGGAGATGGCCCGGATGTTCCTGAAGGTCCCGGGCGAGGCGGCGGGCCGCCGCGCGGCAAAGCGCACGCGAGGCTTCTAGCAAGCCTTACGCGGAGGGCACCGGCACGCTTCCGGGTGCCCCGGAAGCCCTCTGCCGCCAATGGTGGGAAGGTTCCTGCGCGGAGTGCGCACGATTGTGTCCGCCGCGACGGCGATCTGCCACAACGTGCGTGTCCGGCGGTGCCGAGCCCACCTGAGCCCGTACGGCACCGCCGGGCTTCGCCGTCGTGGCGTATCGCCGTCGCGGCGGTTTCAAGGATGCGAGCGCATCCTTGACCGGCCGGGGCGCGGCCGGGGCGCGGCACAGAAACGGCGCGGGGCCGGGGTTGCCGTACGACTCGTACGGCAACCCCGGCCCCGCGCGAAGCGAGCCGCAGGCTCAGTGGTGGGCGCCGCCCGCAGCCTCGAGGCGCTTGTACGAGGCCTCGATCTCGGCCTCGGCCTCGGCGCGGCCGACCCAGTCCGCACCCTCGACCGACTTGCCCGGCTCAAGGTCCTTGTAGACCTCGAAGAAGTGCTGGATCTCCAGGCGGTCGAACTCCGACACGTGGTGGATGTCGCGCAGGTGCTCCATGCGCGGGTCGTTCGCCGGGACGCACAGCAGCTTGTCGTCGCCGCCGGCCTCGTCCGTCATGCGGAACATGCCGATGGCGCGGCACTTGATGAGGCAGCCCGGGAAAGTGGGCTCGTCGAGGATGACGAGGGCGTCCAGCGGGTCGCCGTCCTCACCGAGGGTGTTCTCGACGAAGCCGTAGTCCGCCGGGTAGCTGGTCGAGGTGAAGAGGCGGCGGTCCAGGCGGATGCGACCGGTCTCGTGGTCCACCTCGTACTTGTTCCGCGAACCCTTCGGGATCTCGATGGTGACGTCGAACTCCACGGGTGGCTCCTCCATGATCAACACATACGTCTGGTGGTTAAGTGTCTCTCACGTGGGTGTGTGCTGGCGAAAGGGGCTGGTCCGGGATGTCGGAGACCAGGTCGTGGCGGCTGCGGCCGCGGCCGTGGCCGGGCACGCCCCGGGCGCGGACCGCGCGGTTCGCGGCGGTTTCCGCCGTGGCGGGGCTCGTCGTGGCGGGTACCGCGGTGGGCGCGGCCGGCCCCTGGGAGGGCGGCCAGCGCAAGGCCGAGCGGGCGCGGGCGGCCGCGGACACGGCGGCCGGCGGCGGCCGTCGCGCCGAGCCCGTACGCCCGGACGCGCCGCCCGTGCTCGCGGCCCTCGGCGGCCGGGCGACGGCTCCGCAGCCGACCCGGGACGGGCTCGGCGGCGCCCTCGACGGCCTGCTGAAGGACTCCGCGCTGGGCGCGCAGACCTCGGCGGCGGTCGTCGACGTCGCCACCGGGCGGCAGCTGTACGGGTCCGACCAGGACACGCCGTACACCCCGGCCTCCACGATCAAGACGGCCACGGCCGCGGCGGCGCTGGCCGCGCTGGGGCCCGCGCACCGCATCGAGACCACCGCCGTGGCCGACGGCGACACCGTCGTGCTCGTCGGCGGGGGAGACCCCACGCTCACGGCCCGCCCCGCCAGGGAGGGGGCGCAGCCCGCCGCGAGCCTGAAGGAGCTGGCGGACGCCACCGCGCGCGGCCTCAAGGCGCGGGGCAAGGGCCGGGTGAAGGTCGCCTACGACGCCTCCCGCTACTCCGGTCCCGCCGCCCACCCCATAGGGCCCAACGAGAACATCGCGCCGGTCAGCGCCCTGATGGTCGACGAGGGCCGCCTGGACGACTCCGACCGCGGCCCCGCCGAGCGCACCGCGGACCCGGCCGGCGACGCGGGGCGGAAGTTCGCCGGGATGCTGCGCGAGGCGGGCGTCGACGTGGACGGCGACCCGGCCGCGGGGCGCGCGGGCGACAAGGCGGAACGTCTCGCCGCGGTCTCCTCGCCGCCGCTGGCCGCGCTCGTCGAGCGCACCCTGACCAACAGCGACAACGACATCGCCGAGGCGCTGGCCCGGCAGACGGCGCTGGCGTCCGGGCAGCCCGCCGACTTCGAGGGCGCGGCCAGGGCGGTGACCGGCCGCCTGGAGAAGCTCGGCCTGCCGCTGTCCGGGGCGCGCATCGCCGACGGCAGCGGGCTCGACCGCGCGGACAACGTCTCGGCGGCCTTCCTGGCCTCCCTCCTCGCCCGGGCGGCCGATCCGGCCCGCCCGGAGCTGCGGCCGGTGCTGACGGGACTGCCCGTGGCGGGCTTCAGCGGGACGCTGAGCGGGCGGTACGGGGCGGACGCGGCGGGGCGTGGCGTCGTCCGCGCCAAGACCGGCACGCTCACGGGGGTGAACACGCTGTCCGGCACCGTCGTGGACGCGGACGGGCGGTTGCTGTCGTTCGCCTTCATGACGACGGGCGCCGCGTCCGGCGAGGGCGCACAGGGGGCGCTGGACCGGCTGGCGACGGCGGTCGCGGGCTGCGGGTGCCGCTGAGCGCTGCGCCGCAGGCGTGGTCGGTCGGCTGCGGGCCGGACGTGGCCGGTCGCGCGGTTCCCCGCGGCCCTTACGGGGCGGTGCACCCCCACGGCGAGGGCGTCCGGCGGAATGCGCAACCGCCCCGGGCGATGGGTCCCGCTCGCGGAGCGGCCCACGTACGGTGAAGCCATGACGAGCATCAGTGGTGCGGAGATGGTCGACTGGAAGCTCGCGGTGGCGACCGCGACCCGGTTCGTACGGCCCGGGCCGGAGGTGAGCCGGGAGGAGGCGCGGGCGGTCGTCGCGGAGCTGCGGCGGCACGCGGCGACGTCGGAGGAGCACGTCAGGGCGTTCACCCGGATGGCGCCCGGCCCGGGCGAGGACGGCGCGGGACACGACACCCCGGTGCTCGTGGTGGACAGGGCGGGCTGGATCAAGGCGAACGTGGCCGGGTTCCGCGCACTCCTGGGCCCGCTGCTGGAGAAGATGCAGGACCGGCGGGCGAACGTGCCCGGCGGCGCGGTGCTCGGCGCGGTCGGCGGCAAGGTGACCGGCGTGGAGCTGGGGATGCTGCTGTCGTTCCTGGCGTCGCGGGTGCTGGGCCAGTACGAGACGTTCGCCCCGGCGAGCAGGGACCTGCCGGGCTCGGCGACGGGCGGCGGCCGCCTGCTGCTGGTGGCGCCGAACATCGTCCACGTCGAGCGCGAGCTGGACGTGGACCCGCACGACTTCCGCCTGTGGGTGTGCCTGCACGAGGAGACGCACCGGACGCAGTTCACGGCCGTGCCCTGGCTGCGCGACCACATCGAGGGCGAGATCCAGTCCTTCCTGGGGGAGACCGAGGTCGACCCCGCGACGCTGCTGGAGCGGATCCGGGAGGCCGCCCAGTCGCTGGCGGGCGGCCGCCCGCCGGAGGAGGAGGGCGCGGACGAGGGCGGGCGCAGCATCGTGGACCTGGTGCAGACGCCCGCGCAGCGGGAGATCCTGGCCCGGCTGACGGCGGTGATGTCGCTGCTGGAGGGCCATGCGGACTACGTGATGGACGGCGTCGGGCCGCAGGTCGTGCCGTCGGTGGCGGAGATCCGGGAGAAGTTCCAGCAGCGGCGGGCCAAGGGCGCGGGCCGGCTGGACGCGGCGCTGCGCCGGCTGCTGGGCCTGGACGCGAAGCTGCGCCAGTACCGTGATGGTGAGCGTTTCGTGCGGGCCGTCGTCGACGAGGTCGGCATGGACGGCTTCAACAGGGTGTGGACATCCCCGAACACCCTGCCCACCAAGGCGGAGATCGCCAAACCGGCGGACTGGGTCGCAAGGGTGCACCGCAAGAACGAGCCGTGAACCGGAAGCTCCTCCTCCGGGTAGAACGCCTCCGTAATCACCCGTCCGAGGGACCGTGGGTCAGGGGTGGGCGTGCGATGCTCGGGTAATGGCTCGCTTCTGTCACCATCGACGCACACAGCGTGACTGAAGGCCTCGAAGCTCGCGCAGCTCCGAACGATCTCCATATGGAACGATTGGACACACGGACATGGGTCCACATCCCGCGGTCGCCGCGATACGCCTGGCGGTCCGCCGCGTACTTCACGACGTCCTCACCCCCACCACACCCGAATCCGTCCCCCCCGGCGGCCGTGAGCCGCTCGTCCTCGTCGCCTGCTCCGGCGGCGCGGATTCCATGGCCCTCGCCTCCGCCCTGGCCTTCGAGGCCCCCCGGCTCGGCATCCGGGCCGGCGGAGTCACCGTCGACCACGGCCTCCAGCACGGCTCCGACCTGCGCGCCGCCGAGGTGGCGAGCCGCCTCGCCGCCTTCGACCTCGACCCCGTCGAGGCCCTGACCGTCACCGTCGGCAGGGACGGCGGCCCCGAAGCCGCCGCCCGCGACGCGCGCTACGCCGCCCTCGACGCCGCCGCCGAGCGGCACGGCGCCGTGGCCGTCCTCCTCGGCCACACCCGGGACGACCAGGCCGAGACGGTGCTCCTCGGCCTCGCCCGCGGCTCCGGCACCCGCTCCCTCGCCGGCATGGCCGTCACCTCCGGCGTCGGCGGCCGCTACCGCCGTCCCTTCCTCGGCCTCGACCGGCAGACCGCGCGCAAGGCCTGCATGGTCCAGTCCCTGCCCGTCTGGGACGACCCGCACAACGCCGACCCGGCCTACACCCGCTCCCGGGTCCGCCACGAGGCCCTCCCCGTCCTGGAGAAGGCCCTCGGCAAGGGCGTGATCGAGGCCCTCGCCCGCACCGCCCAGCTCTCCCGGGACGACGCCGACGCCCTGGACGACTGGGCCGCCACCGTAGAGCCCTCCGTCCGGGACGACAGCGGCGCCCTGGAGACCGCCAAGCTCTACGCCCTGCCGCCCGCGGTCCGCCGCCGGGTGCTGCGCCGGGCGGCCATCTCGGCGGGTTCCCCGGCCGGTTCGCTCTTCGCCCGGCACATCGAGGAAGTCGACCGGCTGATCACCGGATGGCGCGGCCAAGGGGCCATCAATCTGCCCGGGCGGGTCGCGGTCCGCAGGCAGGGTGGCAGACTGGTCCTCCGGCAGGGCTGATTCGAACGGGCACGAACGTCACGAACGGGCCTCAGCTCGCCGCGGAAATGCCGGACGATCCGTAGACAAGCGAGAGTGGCGCGGGTGGACGACAAGGACATGGGCACCGACCTCAAGTCGGTGCTCATCACCAAGGAAGAGATCGACGCGAAGCTGGCGGAGCTGGCTGCGAAGATCGACGCGGAGTACGCGGGCAAGGACCTGCTGATCGTCGGTGTCCTCAAGGGCGCCGTCATGGTGATGGCGGACCTGGCGCGCGCGCTCTCCAACCCCGTGACGATGGACTGGATGGCCGTGTCCTCGTACGGCGCGGGCACCCAGTCCTCCGGTGTGGTCCGCATCCTCAAGGACCTCGACACCGACATCAAGGGCAAGGACGTCCTGATCGTCGAGGACATCATCGACTCGGGCCTGACGCTGTCGTGGCTGCTGTCGAACCTGGGCTCCCGTGAGCCCGCCTCGCTCAACGTCGTCACCCTCCTGCGCAAGCCGGAGGCGGCCAAGGTTGCGATCGACGTCAAGTGGGTCGGCTTCGACATCCCCAACGAGTTCGTCGTCGGCTATGGTCTCGACTTCGCCGAGAAGTACCGCAACCTGCCCTTCGTGGGCACGCTCGCGCCGCACGTCTACGGCGGCTGAGCCCCCGGGCCTGGTCGGCGGGCACCCACCGGCGCGCGGGAACCGAATGAGGGTTCCCGCCGTTGGAGCAGGGTAAGGCGGGTTGGTTGACCGTCTGCAGCGGCGTCGGGAGACAATGCTGGGGTACCGTCCGAAGGTCAGTCTTTTTCAGGCTTTCAAGTCAAGCTTTCAAGGTCGAGCAGGACACCGTACGCACAGGCACCCCGTCCAGGGGCTGGCCGTGCCTCACTGTGGCAGGAGGGACGGGGCGCTCGCGCCCCGTATGGATGGACGTGAAGCGCTACTTCCGTGGGCCGGTCATGTGGATCGTGCTGGCCGTCCTCGCCGTGGTCGTGTTGATGCAGGTCGTCGGCTCCGGCGGCGGCTACAAGTCGGTGGACACCAGCCAGGTCGTCAACGCGATCAACAAGGACCTGGTGAAATCGGCCGAGCTGACGACCGGCGACGAGAACAAGATCAAGGTTGAGCTCAAGGACGGCCAGAAGGTCAAGGGCTCGAGCAAGATCCAGGCGAACTACATCGGCGAGCAGGGCGTCGACATCGCGAAGTCCCTGCAGGCCAACGCCGAGAAGAACATGATCCCGGAGGGATACAACGTCTCGACGTCCAAGCAGAACCCGTTCATCGGCGTCCTGCTGTCGTTGCTGCCGTTCGTCCTCATCGTCGTGGTCTTCCTGTTCCTGATGAATCAGATGCAGGGCGGCGGCTCCCGGGTGATGAACTTCGGGAAGTCCAAGGCCAAGCTGATCACCAAGGACACCCCCAAGACGACCTTCGCCGACGTCGCCGGCGCCGACGAGGCCGTCGAGGAGCTCCACGAGATCAAGGAGTTCCTGCAGGAGCCGGCGAAGTTCCAGGCCGTCGGCGCCAAGATCCCCAAGGGTGTGCTGCTCTACGGCCCGCCCGGTACGGGTAAGACGCTCCTCGCGCGCGCCGTCGCCGGCGAGGCGGGCGTGCCGTTCTACTCGATCTCCGGCTCCGACTTCGTCGAGATGTTCGTGGGTGTCGGTGCCTCCCGGGTCCGTGACCTCTTCGAGCAGGCCAAGGCCAACGCCCCGGCCATCGTCTTCGTCGACGAGATCGACGCCGTCGGCCGGCACCGCGGCGCGGGCCTCGGCGGCGGTCACGACGAGCGCGAGCAGACCCTGAACCAGCTCCTCGTCGAGATGGACGGCTTCGACGTCAAGGGCGGCGTCATCCTGATCGCCGCCACCAACCGTCCCGACATCCTCGACCCGGCGCTGCTGCGCCCCGGCCGTTTCGACCGGCAGATCGCCGTCGACCGCCCGGACATGCAGGGCCGTCTGGAGATCCTCAAGGTCCACCAGAAGGGCAAGCCGGTCGCCCCGGACGTCGACCTGTCGGCCGTCGCCCGCCGCACCCCCGGCTTCACGGGTGCCGATCTCTCCAATGTGCTGAACGAGGCCGCCCTGCTGACGGCCCGCAGCGACCGGAAGCTGATCGACAACCACATGCTGGACGAGGCGATCGACCGCGTCGTGGCCGGCCCGCAGAAGCGGACCCGGATCATGAGCGACAAGGAGAAGAAGATCACCGCGTACCACGAGGGCGGTCACGCCCTGGTCGCGGCGGCTTCCCCGAACTCCGACCCGGTGCACAAGATCACGATCCTGTCCCGCGGCCGCGCCCTCGGCTACACCATGGTCCTGCCCGACGAGGACAAGTACTCCACCACCCGCAACGAGATGCTCGACCAGCTGGCGTACATGCTGGGCGGCCGCGCGGCGGAGGAGCTCGTCTTCCACGACCCGACCACCGGTGCCGCCAACGACATCGAGAAGGCCACCGCCACGGCCCGCGCGATGGTCACGCAGTACGGCATGACCGAGCGCCTCGGCGCGATCAAGTTCGGCTCCGACAATTCCGAGCCGTTCCTGGGCCGCGAGATGTCGCACCAGCGCGACTATTCCGAAGAGGTCGCCGCGCTGGTCGACGAAGAGGTCAAGAAGCTCATCGAGACCGCGCACAACGAGGCGTGGGAGATCCTCGTCGAGAACCGCGACGTGCTCGACAACCTGGTTCTGGCGCTCCTGGAGAAGGAGACGCTGAACAAGGAGGAGATCGCCGAGGTCTTCAAGCACATCGTGAAGCGCCCGGCCCGCCCGGCGTGGACCGGTTCCTCGCGCCGCACCCCCTCCACCCGCCCGCCGGTGCTCTCCCCCAAGGAGCTCGCCCCGAGCAACGGCGGTCAGAGCATGGAGACGCTCGACCTCCCGGACGACGCCCGCCCGGAGAACTGAGCCGCCGTACAGGCCCTGCCGGGCCCTGCACCACAGGGCCCGGAATGGATGCCGCGTCACCCAGGTTTTAGCCTGGGGGACGCGGCATCCCGTTTATCCGGCCGTGCCGGTTGCTACGAACGCACGAGAGAACGAGGCACTCCATGACCGACCCGGTGACGCTGGACGCCGAGCGGAACATCGGCGCATTCGACGAGAAGCGCGCCGAGAACGCGGTGCGTGAGCTGCTGCTCGCCGTGGGTGAGGACCCGGACCGGGAGGGCCTGCGCGAGACGCCGGCCCGGGTGGCACGCGCCTACAAGGAGATATTCGCGGGTCTCTGGCAGGAGCCGGAGGACGTGCTCACCACGACGTTCGACCTCGGGCACGACGAGATGGTGCTCGTGCGCGACATCGAGGTCTACAGCACCTGTGAGCACCACCTGGTGCCGTTCCACGGCGTGGCGCACGTCGGCTACATCCCGTCGACCAGCGGGAAGATCACCGGCCTGTCGAAGCTGGCCCGCCTGGTGGACGTCTACGCCCGCCGGCCGCAGGTCCAGGAGCGGCTGACCACGCAGATCGCGGACTCGCTGATGGAGATCCTGGAGCCGCGCGGCGTGGTCGTGGTCATCGAGTGCGAGCACATGTGCATGTCCATGCGGGGCATCCGCAAGCCCGGCGCGAAGACGCTGACCTCGGCGGTCCGGGGCCAGCTGCGCGACCCCGCGACGCGCGCGGAGGCGATGAGCCTGATCATGGCCCGGTAACCGGGGCCGCTCCCGCGGGGGGCTCGGCGGCCGGGCCGTAATACCGGCCGGGCCGGCACCGCCGGAAAGGAAAAGCCCGCCGCAGCGGTGCGAAGCCACTTCGGCGGGTGTCCGGCGGAATGCGGACGGCGGAACCGGCAATGCTGCGGGAACCGCCGGAGGCGCTAGGCGGAAAGGCGGCTGCCCATCCACTTCAGGGTCGGGTTCAGCTCACGTCGCCACGTGTTGAAGTTGTGGCCGCCGCTGTCCAGGATGATCGAGGAAACCCGGGCCGAGCCCTTGGCCATCTCGATGAACTTCAGCGTGTCCTTGTAGTTGTGCTCGCCCTGCTTGCTGCTGGTCACCAGAACGGAGATCGGCGGCGTCTTCTCGTGCTTGAGGCGCCACATCACGTCGTTCTCGTTCTCCAGCTTCTTGCTGCCGCCGAAGAGGGAACCGGTCGTGGGGTCCTGGAGGGCCTTGTAGTAGCCCGAGAGGGAAGCCGCGGCGCTGTAGGAGTCCGGGTTGCGCATGGCGATCTTCAGGGCGCAGTAGCCGCCGGTCGAGTTGCCGATGATTCCCCAGTTGGCGGCCTTGTCGCCGACCCGGTACTGCTCGGTGATGGCCTTGCGCAGGTCCTTGGCGAAGAACGTCTCGGCCTGCGGGCCGTTCGGTATGTTGATGCACTCGGTGTCGCGCTGGCCGACGATGGACGGACGCATCATCACCAGAACGGTGGGCTGCATCTTCTTGTCCTTGCTCAGCTTGTGAGCGCGGACCGGGTAGTCGAGCCCTTTGATGAGCGCCTCCGCGGTGCCCGGGTATCCGGTCAGGACGACGGACGCGGGAAATTTGCGGTTCGCGTACTCCGGCTGGAAGTACTCCGGCGGAAGATAGACGTAGGCCGGGCCGTTGATCTTCGACTCGACGCCCGCGACCTGGATCTTCTCGATCTTTCCGCCGACGCGCGGGACGTTGCCCCGCGGCACCTTCACGGCCTGGGTGTTCACGACCTGCACCCGCTTGCCGCCGGCGCTGTGGTCGACGACGACGCCCTCTTCCTTGACCTGGCCGAAAAGGTCGGCCCAGGAGCCGTAGAAGCCGAAGGACTGGTTGGCCCAGAGACCGATCGCGGCGAACAGGGTGAGCTGTGTGGCCAGCATCATGCCCACCCTGCCGAGTATGGAGCCCACGCTCCGTTTGCCCAGGCGGGGCCAGAGCCAAATGGTCAACGCGAAGAGCACTACCGCAGCCGCGATGGCAAGCAGCAGAACTGCCATGCTGGTGAGACCCATGAGGTGCTTTCTGCCGAGCGACCCGGCGCCGAGTCGCGGAATGGTTACTTCTTTCCGGGCTCGGCCCCCCGCGGAACCTCAACCCCGAAACCGTCGTCCTACAGGGCGCACATTGTCCGGGCGCTGCCGCCAGATGGCGCAGGTCCACTCGACAGGACGACGGGAAGAGATGTCTGTCAGGGTAGATGGCAAAAAGTCCGATGGGGTTCCCGAGGGAACCAAGCGACTGTCGAGGCTTGCGCGTATCGTCAGAGGGCCCAAGCCCGAGAACGTGCCTGCCGTCGTGGGAACGGTCGCTGCCCTCATCGGCCTGCTCGACGTCCTTGCCGGTGTCGTTCCTCGGTTCCGCTGGAGCAAGGTCCACAGCCTCGCCGAGGTGCTGCCCGGCTCCGTGACCCAGCTGGCCGCGGCCGGCTCGATCATCGTCGGCATCCTGCTGCTGATGCTCGCCCACGGACTCAAGCGGGCCAAGCAGCGCGCCTGGCTCGCCGCCGTCGTGCTGCTGCCGATAGGCGCCGCCGCGCAGCTGGTCTACCGCCACTCCTACATCGGCGCGATCCTCTCCCTGCTGCTCTTCATCTACCTCGTGTGGCACAAGAGCTCCTTCTACGCGCTGCCGGACCCGCGCAGCCGCTGGAAGGTCGCGGCCAACTTCGTCCTGATGGGCGCGGCCAGCTTCGGCCTCGGCTGGGTGATCGTCGGCTCGCACCCGGACCAGATGATCGGCGACCCGCCGGTCAGCGAGCAGATCCAGCACGTGCTCTGGGGCCTCTTCGGCTTCGAGGGCTCTATCCGCTACACCGAGCACGTCGACTACACCGTCGGCTACTCCCTGGGCGCCCTCGGCCTGCTGACCGTCGCCACCACCGCGTACCTGGCCTTCATGCCCGCGTACCCGGCCGCCGTCCTCACCGAGGAGGACGAGGACAGGCTGCGCGAGCTGCTCGCCAAGCACGGCGCCCGCGACTCGCTGGGCCACTTCGCGCTGCGCCGCGACAAGAGCGCGGTCTTCTCGCCCTCCGGCAAGGCGGCCGTCTCCTACCGCGTCGTCTCCGGCGTGATGCTCGCGAGCGGCGACCCCATCGGTGACGTCGAGGCCTGGCCCGGCGCGATCGAGCAGTTCATGGCGCTGGCCAAGCGCCACTCCTGGACGCCCGCCGTCGCCGGCTGCAGCGAGACCGGCGGCGAGGTGTGGACCCGCGAGACCGGTCTGGACGCCCTGGAGATGGGCGACGAGGCCATCGTCGAGGTGGCCGACTTCTCCCTGACCGGCCGTTCCATGCGCAACGTCCGCCAGATGGTCAAGCGCATCGAGCGCAACGGCTACAGCACCAAGGTGCGCCGCGTCGGCGACCTGGGCCCCGAGGAGCTCGAGGCCGTCCAGAAGGCCGCCAACGCCTGGCGCGACACCGAGGACGAGCGCGGCTTCTCCATGGCCCTGGGCCGCATCGGCGACCCGAAGGACCTGGACGCCATCATCGCCACCGCCCACAAGGACCCGGAGGAGGGCGAGGACTGCCCGTTCGGCGACCTCCGCGCCATGCAGCACTACGTGCCGTGGGGCCCGGACGGCAGCTCCCTGGAGCTCATGCGCCGCGACCGCAGCGCGGACCCGGGCATGAACGAGCTCCTGATCGTCGCCTTCCTGCAGGCCGCGCCCGAGCTCAAGGTCAAGCGCCTGTCGCTGAACTTCGCGTTCTTCCGCTCCGCCCTGGAGCGCGGCGGCAAGCTGGGCGCCGGCCCGGTCGTGCGCATCCAGCGCTCGGTGCTGGTCTTCCTCTCGCGCTGGTTCCAGATCGAGTCGCTGTACAAGTTCAACGAGAAGTTCCGGCCGCGCTGGGAGCCGCGCTTCATCGTCTTCCCCAACAGCCGCGACCTGCCCCGCATCGGCTTCGCGATGATGCAGGCGGAGGGCTTCCTGGAGCTGCCGCGCCTGCTGCGCCGCCGCCCGGCGCCCCCGAAGGACGTCCTGGACGACGCCGACGAGCAGGTGTCGGCCTCGGAGGTCACGCGCGCGGCGTGAGCGCCCGCGCCGTGGTGACCCCGCGGAAAGTGTGTGCGGCAGTGCCCCCGACCGGCTTCCGGTCGGGGGCACTCCTCTTTGCGGCACGCCCTAGGCTGGTCCCATGAGTACCTTGCGCGGTCGTCACGGGCCCGTCGGTCTGCCGGAGTGGAATCGCTGTGCGGTGATGGGCGTCGTCAACGTCACGCCGGACTCGTTCTCCGACGGCGGGCGCTGGTTCGACACCGAACTCGCGGTCAAGCGCGGTCTCGACCTCATCGCCGGCGGCGCGGACCTGGTCGACGTGGGCGGCGAGTCCACGCGCCCCGGGGCGTCGCGGGTGGACGAGGGCGAGGAGCTGCGCCGGGTGGTCCCGGTGGTCCGCGAGCTGGTGGCCGAGGGCGCCGTGGTGTCGGTGGACACCATGCGGGCCTCGGTCGCGGAGGCGGCCGTCGAGGCCGGAGCGGCTCTGGTCAACGATGTGAGCGGCGGGCTCGCCGATCCGGCGATGGTGCCCGTGGTGGCCACGGCCCGGGTGCCCTTCGTGGTGATGCACTGGCGCGGCTTCAGCGCCGACATGAACAGCCGGGCGGTCTACGGGGACGTGGTCGGCGAGGTGATCGCCGAGCTGCAGCAGCGGCTGGACGCCGTGGTCGCCGCGGGCGTCGACCCCGAGCGGCTCGTCGTGGACCCGGGCCTGGGCTTCGCCAAGAACGCCGGGCACGACCTCGCGCTGGTGGCGGGCCTGGCGCGGCTGCGCCGGGAGCTGGGGCTGCCGATGCTGGTGGCCGCCTCCCGCAAGCGCTTCCTCGGCCGGGTGCTGGCCGGCCCCGGGGGCGAGCCGCCGCCGGCCCGGGAGCGGGACGCCGCGACGGCCGCGGTCTCGGCGCTCTCGGCGCGCGAGGGTGCCTGGGCGGTGCGGGTGCACGAGGTGCGGGCCAGCGCGGATGCGGTGCGCGTGGTGCAGGCGGTGCGGGATGCGGCGGCGGGCGCGGCGGCTGCGGCGGGCGGCGTGGCGGACGGGGCAGGCGTGACCGGCGGGGCGGGCGCGGCAGGCGCCGAGGAGGCCGTGTGAGCACCGCCCGTACGGACGGCGAGCTGGTCGAGCTGGCGAACACCGCGCTGTACGAGGCGGTGGAGCGCGGCGACACGGACGCGATGGGCCGGCTGTGGCTGGACGACCCCGACACCGAGGTCTCGTGCGTCCACCCCGGGTGGCCGGTGCTGCGCGGGCGCAAGGAGGTGCTCCGCTCGTACGCGCTGATCATGGCGAGCACGGACTACATCCAGTTCTTCCTCACCGACGTCGAGGTCTCGGTCTCCGGCGACACCGCGCTCGTCACCTGCACGGAGAACATCCTCAGCGGCGGCCCGGCCGAGGAGGAGGGCGAGCTCGGGCCCCTGGTGGGGCAGCTCGTCGTGGCGACGAACGCCTTCCGGCGCGTCGGCGAGGAGTGGAAGGTGTGGTCGCACCACGGCTCGCCGGTGCTCGCCGGGCGCGACGACGAGGAGGACGAAACGGACGGCCCGGACGACGCGGACGGTATTTCGGGAGCGTGACGTATCTCGCGTCACACCCGCCTCACGAGGCGTGATCCACGTCAGCGCGGCGGAATGCCCGCCACTCGTTCGGGCTGCTGGGCGGGCGGGTAGGGGTGGGGAACGGGGTCGCCGGGTAAGCGCGGCGCGAGTCGGGAGCGGCCGGGCGCGCGGGCCGTCCGAAAGGCCCTGAAACGTCCGGAAGTATCCGCAGATATGTACACCAACCCCTAGCCTCCATGTGCGAGCGCTGTCGGCGCTCGCAGGTAGATTCGACGTGGGTACCGGGCATCAGAGGTGCCCCCGTCCGACGACCAGCAGGAGTGATTCGTGTGGATCGTGTCGCGCTGCGCGGCCTGAAGGCCCGTGGGCACCACGGCGTGTTCCCCCGGGAGCGCGAAGAGGGGCAGACCTTCATCGTGGACCTCGTCCTGAGCCTGGACACCCGGCCCGCGGCCGCCTCCGACGACCTCGCGAAGACCGTGCACTACGGCGTCGTGGCGGAGGAAGTGGTCGGCATCGTCCAGGGTGAGCCCGTCGACCTCATCGAGACCCTGGCCGAGCGGATCGCCCAGAACTGCCTCAAGCACGATGCGGTGCGCGAAGTGGAGGTCGTCGTCCACAAGCCGGACGCCCCCATCACCGTGCCCTTTGACGATGTGACGATCACTATTACGCGGAGCCGAGTATGAGCAGCAGCGACCCGACCGTGCAGCCGGTGCCCGCCTCCGTGGTGGAGCAGGTGGACGCGGCGGACGTGACCCTGAGCAATCCCAAACGAGCCGTGATCTCCCTGGGCAGCAACCTCGGCAACCGACTGGAGACCCTCCAGGGCGCGGTCGACGCCCTCGAGGACACGCCCGGCCTGCGGGTCAAGGCCGTCTCCCCGGTCTACGAGACGGAGCCGTGGGGCGTCGAGCCCGGCACCCAGCCGTCCTACTTCAACGCCGTCGTCCTCGTGAAGACCACCCTCCCGCCGGACTCCCTGCTCGAGCGCGGCCACGCCATCGAGGAGGCCTTCGAGCGCGTGCGGGACGAGCGCTGGGGCCCGCGCACCCTCGACGTCGACATCGTCGCCTACCAGGACGTGGTCTCCGCCGACCCCGTGCTCACCCTGCCGCACCCGCGCGCCCACGAGCGCGCATTCGTCCTCGCTCCCTGGCACGATGTGGATCCCGAGGCCGTGGTCCCGGGCCGCGGCGCCGTGGTCGAGCTCCTCGCCGCCGTCGGCCTCGACGGCGTGCAGCCGCGGGTCGACCTGGAACTCCGGCTGCCCGAGTAGGCGTTTGCCCGAGTAGGCCCCCGGTTTTCGGGGATGTGATCGAGAAGAGGAGCGACGGCTCGGTGAAGCAACTGCGGATCGGTGTCCTGGCCGGGCTGTTCGCCGTGGCCGGGGTGCTCTCCTGGGCGGGTGCCCGGCTGTGGGACGCGGTCGGCACGCTGCCGCGGGTGCCGGTGGCCGCGCCCATCGTGCTCGCGGTCATCGCCGTC
Source organism: Streptomyces aureoversilis (assembly GCF_042657885.1). Lineage (NCBI taxonomy): Bacteria > Bacillati > Actinomycetota > Actinomycetes > Kitasatosporales > Streptomycetaceae > Streptomyces > Streptomyces aureoversilis. Next base: position 53,216 of record NZ_JBHSKJ010000005.1, on the reverse strand, counting down.
GTCCTCGCCGCCACGGCGCTGTCCCTGCGCGCCCGGCTGCGCGCGCAGCGCGAGCGGCGTCCCGGGGCGAAGGGCGTCGATCCGCTGCTCGCCGCCCGCGCGGTCGTCTTCGGCCAGGCCAGCGCGCTGGTCGCGGCGCTCGTCGCCGGCATGTACGGCGGCGTCGGCGTCTTCCTCGGCCTCGACGGCCTGGACGTCGCGATCCGCCGCGAACAGGTGATCTACGCGGGCGCGTCGGTCGTCGCGGGCATGGCCGTGATCGCCGCGGCGTTCTTCCTGGAGCGCGTCTGCAAACTCCCCGAGGACGAGGACGAGGGCCCGGGCGGCCCGGGCACGGCCCGGGGGTAAAGGGCGCGCAGCGCCCTTTGAATCCGCCGCGACGGCACCCTCACGAGTGTCCGCACGCTTGATTCCGCCGCGTCGGCGCGTGACCACGACGGTGGATTCCGGCGGTGCCGTACGGGCCTCGGTGGGCTTGGCGCCGCCGGGTGTCGCCGTGATGGCTGATCGCCGTTGCGGCGGGATGAGGGTGGCGGGGCCACCGTTTCCGGGCTGCGCCGCCGGGGCCGGCCCGTGGGTCAAGGGTGTCCGCACGCTTGATTCCGCCGCGTCGGCGCGTGACCACGACGGTGGATTCCGGCGGTGCCGTACGAACCTCGGGTGGGCTTGGCGCCGCCGGGTGTCGCCGTGGTGGCTGATCGCCGTTGCGGCGGGATGAGGGTGGCGGGGTCACCGTTTCCGGGCTGCGCCCCTGGGGCCCGGCCCGTGGGTCACGGGTGTCCGCACGCTTGATTCCGCCGCGTCGGCGCGTGACCACGACGGTGGATTCCGGCGGTGCCGTACGAACCTCGGGTGGGCTTGGCACCGCCGGGTGTCGCCGTGGTGGCTGATCGCCGTTGCGGCGGAGGGGAAGCGGGCGGGGTCGCCTCGCTCCGTACGAACTGTCGGAGAGTATCCCCGGGCTACGCCCCGGGGATGCTCTCCAGATCGACCTCGCTGCGCGCAGCGCCCCTCGCGTCGGCGTCGATCGAGCGGCGCAGCGCCTCGTGCAGCCGGGCGGGGGTCAGGACGCCCACGAAGCGGTCGGCCGCGGCGCCGTCGAGGACGGCGATCCAGCCCGCGTCGTGCTGCAGCATCGTGCTGAAGGCCTGCTTGAGCGAGGCTCCCACCGGGAGCCAGGCGTCCATGCGGCGCGCCCGTTCCCGCACCGTGCCCCCGCCGTCGGCGAGCGCTTCGGCCGAGATCCAGCCGTGCAGCCGGTCGGCGTCGTCCAGGACGACGGCCCACCGGGCGTCGTCCACGGCCAGTGCGGCGCCGGCGGCGGCCACGGTGTCGTCCAGGTGGACGACCGGCGGCTGTTCGAGGTCACCCGCTTCGATCGGGGTGACCGAGAGCCGCTTCAGGCCCCGGTCGGCCCCGACGAAGTCGGCGACGTAGGGCGTGGCGGGCGCGCCCAGCACCGTCGCCGGGGCGTCGAACTGTTCGATGCGGCCGTGGCCGTAGACGGCGATGCGGTCGCCGAGGCGGACGGCCTCCTCGATGTCGTGCGTGACGAACAGGACGGTCTTGCGGACCTGCGACTGCAGCCGCAGGAACTCGCTCTGGAGCCGCTCCCGCACCACCGGGTCGACCGCCCCGAACGGCTCGTCCATGAGCAGCACGGGCGGGTCCGCGGCGAGCGCCCGCGCGACGCCGACCCGCTGCCGCTGCCCGCCGGAGAGCTGGTGGGGGTAGCGGGCGCCGTGGACGGCCGGGTCGAGGCCGACGAGGTCGAGCAGTTCGGCGGCCCGCTCCCGGGCCTTCTTCCGCTGCCAGCCCAGCAGGTGGGGGACGGTCGCGGTGTTCTCCAGCACGGTCTTGTGGGGGAAGAGCCCGACCTGCTGGATGACGTAGCCGATGCGGCGCCGCAGCTCGACGGGGTCGACGCCGGCGATGTCGTCGCCGTCGAGGAGGATCCGTCCCGACGTGGGCTCGATGAGCCGGTTGACCATCTTCATCGTGGTGGTCTTGCCGCATCCGGACGGCCCCACGAGCGTGACCAGCTCGCCCTCCGCCACTTCGAAGGACAGGTCGTCCACGGCGGTCGTGCCGTCGGCGTAGCGCTTGGTGACGTGCTCGAAGCGGATCATGGTTCCCCATTCTGGCCGTACTCCCTGCGGACATTGTTGCCGTTGTGTGGCGGCCGGCTCGAATGTCAGTGCCCCGGGTTAGGGTCGCTGGTAACCGGCAAACCGACGGTCGACGGCCTGGGGGAGGTGGGAGCGCATGGCCGGTCAGGACTGCCTGATCAGCAATGACTGGATCTGCGGCGAGTATCTGCGCACGCGCGGCCAGGAGTTGACGGACGCCACGCTCCAGCACATCGGCATCACGCTCGCCTCGGTCGCGATCGGGCTCCTCGTGGCGTTCCCGCTGGCGCTGCTGGCCCGCAGGTGGCGCGCGGTGGCGGGCCCGGTCCTCGGCCTGACCACCGTGTTGTACACGGTGCCGTCGCTGGCGATGTTCTCGCTCCTGGTGCCGTTCTTCGGGCTGTCGCCGGCCGTTGTCATCACGGGCCTCGTGCTGTATTCGCTCACGATCCTCGTGCGCAACATCCTCGCCGGGCTCGCCGCGGTTCCGGAGGAGACGCGGGAGGCCGCCCGCGGCATGGGCTACGGCCCGGTGCGCCTGCTCCTCGGGGTGGAACTGCCCCTGGCGCTCCCGGCCCTGATGGCGGGTCTGCGGATCACCACGGTCTCCACGATCTCGCTCACCACCGTCGGAGCGATCCTCCACTACGGCGGCCTGGGCAATCTCGTCTACGACGGGATGCACAGCTACTTCAAGGCGCAGGTGCTCACCGCTTCGGTGCTCTGCGTGGCCCTGGCCGTCGCGGCCGATCTGCTCCTGCTGCTCGTCCAGCGGCTGCTCACCCCGTGGACGAGGGCGGGGAAGAAGGCCGGGAAGGCGAAGTCCGGCCCCGGGGGCGGCAAGGCCACCGGCCGGCCGGCGGCCGTCGAGGGGGCGCTCTGATGGGAGTCGTCGAGCGTACGTGGACGTGGCTGGCCACCGGCGCGCACTGGTCGGGCACCGACGGCGTGTGGCACCGGCTCGGTGAGCACCTCTTCCTGACGGTCGTGTGCCTGGCACTCTCCTGCGCGATAGCGCTTCCGGTGGCCGTGCTGCTGGGCCATCTGGGCAAGGGCGGGGCCCTCGCGGTGAACCTTTCCAACGCGGGCCGCGCGGTGCCCACTTTCGCCGTGCTGGTGCTGTTGCTGCTCAGTCCGCTGGGTACGCACGGCTCCTGGCCCACCGTCATCGCCCTGGTGCTCTTCGCGATACCCCCGCTGCTGACCAACGCCTACGTCGGCATGCGCGAGGTGGATCGCGACGTGGTCGAGGCGGCCCGCGGCATGGGAATGACGGGCCGTCAGCTCATCGCCCGCGTCGAGCTGCCGCTGGCCTTCCCGCTGATCGTGACGGGCGTGCGGACCGCCGCCGTCCAGGTCGTGGCGACGACCACCCTCGCCGCCCTGCCCGGCGGCGGTGGCCTGGGCCGCATCATCACGGCCGGCTTCCGGCTCACCGACACCGCCCAAGTGGTGGCGGGCGCCCTGCTGGTGGCGGTGCTCGCCCTGCTCGTCGAGGGCGTGCTGGTGGTGGCCGAGCGGCTGCTGGATCCGGTGCGCCGGCGTACGGGGCCGGTGCCGGGGTAGGCGCGGCGCCGGTCATCGAAGCGACGGCGGCCGGAGAGCCGGGCGCCGGAACCGAAGGGCGGATCTTTCCGTGTTTTCTGTGTTTTCTGTGTTCTCTCCATCTTCCACGGGGTCTTCCACGGGGCCTTCTGCGGGAGCCGTGAGCGGCACCCCGCGCCGGGCGCGGACCTCCCGCGCCCTGCTGGCGATGGCCGGTGTCACCGCCCTGACGGCGGGCCTCTCCGCGTGCGGGGGCGACAGCCTGGAGAAGTCCGGGGGAGGGGGCGGCGGGTCGGCGAAGCCGGGCGGAGGTTCCCTCGTCATCGGGTCGGCGGGGTTCACGGAGTCCAAGGTGCTCGCCGAGATATACGCCGGCCTGCTGAAGGACGCCGGATATTCCCCGTCGATCAGGACGGCCGAGGCCCGCGAGCTCTATGAACCGGAGCTGGAGAAGGGCCGGATCGACGTCGTCCCGGAGTATGCGGCGACGCTCGCCGAATTCCTGAACAAGAAGCAGAACGGCAAGGACGCCCCCGCCGTCGCGTCGGCCGACGCGGATGCCACGGTGAAGGCCCTGCGGAAACTCGCGGAGCCGCGCGGACTGAAGGTGCTCGACCCGGGCCGTGCGGTCGATCAGAACGCCTTCGCGGTGACGGCGGAGTTTGCGGAGAAACACCAGCTCAAGACGCTTTCCGATCTTGGAAAGTCGGGCCAGGAGGTCACGCTCGCGGCCGGCGACGAATGCCCGCAGCGGCCCTTCTGCCGGCCCGGCCTGGAGAAGACCTACGGCATCAAGGTCGCCGGCATCACCCCGCTGGAGGTGGGCAGCGTCCAGGCCAAGCAGGCGGTCAAGGACGGCAAGGCGCAGCTGCTCCTGACCACCACGACGGACGCCACGCTCGAACAGTTCGGACTGGTCCTGCTCAAGGACGACAAGAAGCTGCAGAACTCCGACAACGTGCTGCCCGTGGTGAATGCGGAGAAGGCCGGTTCGCAGAAGGTCGCCGATGCTCTCGCGAAGCTCACCAGGGTGCTGACCACAGAGGATCTCACCGAACTCAACAAGAAGGTTGATGCGCGTCGGCTCAAGCCCGCGGATGTCGCCGCGCAGTACCTCAAGGAGAAGGGGCTGCTGACGAAGTGAGAGGTGTAGGGGACAAGTAAGATCAAGGGAAGAGTTTCGTGGTGGAGTCACACTCCGAAGGCGACGCACGGTAAGTTTCAGGCCATGCCACGAGGACGCCACCGCCATTCGCCATCCCTGCACAGGCTTCTTCCCCCATCGGCGGTCGCCGCGACATCCGTCGCCTGCGCCGCCGGTGCCTGGGTGGTAGGTGAAACGGTCGTCATCCGGGGCCTCGCCGCGGCGGCGGCCGCCGCCGCGGTGGTCGGTGCCGTGCTGATGCGCCGTTGGGACCGCTCCGCCGGAAGGCGGGTCGCCCAGCTCACCGCCGCCCGCACGCGGGACGAGTGGAAGACCGAGGAGCGCATAGCCGAGCTGGAGACGGACCTGGAGGACACCCGGGCGGCCAAGGCCCGGCTGGAGTCCAAGCTGCGCGGCAAGCGCGCCGAGCTGGCCCGTCTCCGCACCGAGCACGCCGACCTGCTGCGCCGTTACGCCGCCGCCGAGACCGGGCGGGCCAGCGCGCTGGAGAGCGGCCGGATCGCCCGGGGCGGTGCGCCCCTCGGCGCTCCGGCACTGGGGCCCGGCGCGCCGCTCACGGTGCCCGGCCCGGCCGTCGACCCGGCCGCGTACCGCAAGGCCGCGGAGGCGCTGCGCAGCCTGAGCGGCGGCGCGGCGGAGGCGGAAGCGGAGCCCAAGGCCGGAGCCCGGCCCGCCGCCGGGTCCGCCGCCGAGCCCGCGGCCCTGCCCCGGCAGAAGCCCGCGAGCGCGTCCCGGACGGCGTCCGAGGCCGTGCCGCAGCCGCGCCCGGAAGCGCGTCCGGGTACGGAGCGGGCGCCCGGGTCGTCGGCCAAGGCGGGCAAGCCGGTCGAGGCGGGCAAGCCTGCCGAGCCGGCCACCGAGGACAAGCAGCCGGAGCCCGGCGCCGCCCTCAAGCCCGTGCTCCGCGCCGCCGTGCCGCAGGCCCCCGCCCGCCGTCCCGCCTCCCGTGCCACGGGCGGCTTCGACTTCTTCGGCACCCAGCGCCCGGCCCCGGCCCAGCGCCCCGTCGAGGAGACGGACCTCGCGGACGTCGTCGGCGAGGAGGCGCTCGCCGAGGCCAAGGCCGAGGCGGAGGCCGGGAAAGACGGCGAGCGCGCCGGGGACGACGTCATCGACCTGACCGCGCACGACGAGACCGAGCAGATAGACGTGGCCGAGCTGCGTACGGCCGCCTCGTAGGCGGTCCGCAACCCGGCCCGCAGAAACGAAACCCCCGGTGGATGCCCACCGGGGGTTCTTCGTCCACTCGTCGATGCTCACTTGCCGACCTTGCCGACCTTGCCGACCTTGCCGACGTCTACTTGTCGATGTCGCCGACCACGAAGAACAGCGACCCCAGGATCGCCACCATGTCGGCGACCAGCGTCCCCGGCAGCAGCTCGGTCAGCGCCTGGATGTTGTTGAAGGAGGCGGAGCGCAGTTTCAGCCGGTACGGCGTCTTCTCGCCCTTCGAGACCAGGTAGTAGCCGTTGAGGCCGAGCGGGTTCTCGGTCCACGCGTAGGTCGCGCCCTCGGGGGCCTTGAGGACCTTCGGCAGCCGCTGGTTGATCGGCCCGGGCGGCAGCTCGGCGATCCGGTCGAGGCAGGCCTCGGCGAGCTCCAGCGCGTTGTGGGTCTGCTCCAGCAGGCACTCGAAGCGGGCCAGGCAGTCGCCTTCCTCGCGGGTGACGACCTTCAGGGTGTCCTGCAGCTCCCCGTAGGCGAGGTACGGCTCGTCGCGGCGCAGGTCGAAGTCGACGCCGGACGCGCGGGCGATGGGGCCGCTGACCCCGTACGCGTGCACCGTCTCGCGCGTGAGCACGCCGACGCCGCGCGTACGGGCCCGGAAGATCTCGTTGCCGAGCACGAGCCGGTCGTAGACGTCCATCCGGGAGCGGACCTGCGCCACGGCGTGCCGCGCCCGGCCCAGCCAGCCGGCGGGCAGGTCCTCCTTGAGGCCGCCCACGCGGTTGAACATGTAGTGCATGCGGCCGCCGGAGACCTCCTCCATCACCGTCTGGAGCTCCTCGCGCTCGTGGAAGGCGTGGAAGACGGGGGTGATGCCGCCGAGCTCCAGGGGGTAGGAGCCGAGGAACATCAGGTGGTTGAGGACCCGGTTCAGCTCGGCGAGGAGCGTACGGGTCCACACGGCGCGCTCGGGCACCTCCATGCCGAGCATCCGCTCGACGGCCAGGACGACGCCCAGCTCGTTGGAGAACGCCGACAGCCAGTCGTGGCGGTTGGCGAGCATGATGATCTGCCGGTAGTCGCGCGCCTCGAAGAGCTTCTCCGCGCCGCGGTGCATGTAGCCGACGATCGGCTCGGCCTCGCGGACCCGCTCGCCGTCGAGGACGAGCCGCAGGCGCAGCACGCCGTGCGTGGACGGGTGCTGGGGTCCGATGTTGAGCACCATGTCGGTGCTCTCCGCCGCACCGCCGATGCCGACTGTCGTCTCCGTCATGGGGGTCATGGGGACAAGTCTGTCAGCCTTCCGGCCCGGCCCGGTCCGGGGCGGGGTCCGGACGGCCCGGGAGCAGCCCCCGGCAGGCCTCGCCGACGGGCTGCACCAGCCAGCCGAAGGCGCCCAGGCCCGCCGGGGAGGTGAGCTCGGCCGCCTCGCCCGCCCGCCCCAGCGCCCGGACGTAGGCGGCCGGGTCGCTCGAGGCGAGCGACAGCGGCGGGCGGCCGCCGTCCACGCCGAGGGCGTGCAGCGCCTCGCGCTGGGTCAGCACGGCGCTGCCCGGGCCCGCGCACGCGTCCATGGCCACGTGGGCGGTGATGTCGCACGAGCCGTCCGGCACCGGCCGCACCTCGCGGCCCTCGCGGAAGCCGGCCAGGGTGCCGAAGGGCGGGCGGCCGGCCCGCTCGTGGGCGTAGTCGACGGCCACGGCGAGGCCGGCGCGCAGGCTGCCCACGGCCCGCGCCCAGGCGGCGTCGCGCGGGTGCCCGATCTCGGCGCGGGTGCCGGGGGGCGCGCCGTGGACGGGCCACCAGCGGGCGAGCCACGCGGCGTCCCCGCCCGCGACCGGTTCGCCGAGCATCTCCTCGCCGTCCTCCTGGACGAGCACCTGGCGCGCGACGCCCTCGGCGTCGGTCTCGGCGACGTCCACGGGCACGTTGTCGAGCCACTCGTTGGCGAACAGCAAACCCTCGGTGCCGTCCGGGATGTCACCCACCCAGGTGATGCGCGGGTCCAGGCCGTCCGGGCGGGCCGCCCGCTCGACGGCGACCGGCCGCAGCCGCGCCGTCACCTTCTCCGGCAGCTGTGCGAGGACGCCGGTGAGCAGTTCGCCGCGGCCGGCGCCGACGTCCGTGAACGTCAGCTCCGCCGGGTGCCCGAGCGCCTCGTCGACCCGGCGCAGCAGCTCGGCGACGGCTCCGGCGTACAGCGGGGAGGCGTGCACGGAGGTACGGAAGTGCCCGGCGGGGCCCTCGGGGCGCCGGTAGAAGCCGCCGGGACCGTAGAGCGCGGCCTCGGTCGCGGCGCGCCATGTCATCGTTCCGCTTGCCATACGCACACGCTATGCGCCCTTCGCGGACACGCCGCCTCCACCTTGCGGAGTAGAAGGAGCGTCACCGGATCGATCGCCGGGCTGACCCCGGCACGTACCCGGCATGCCTACGCTGGGTGACGTGCACCGCCTCTACGACTTTCTCCGCAGGCACCCGACGGGTGTGGACACCTTCTGGGCCGTCCTGCTGTTCGGGATCAGCATGCTGGCCACAGCCGAAGAACACGGCGTGTCGGGGACCCAGCAGGCCGTGAACGTCGTCACGGTGGTGACCCTCAGCCTCGTGATCGCCCTGCGCCGCCGGGCCCCCGTGCCGATGCTGTTCCTGGCGATCGCCAGCGGCCTCGCACAGCTCGCGGCCGACGTCCAGGGCACGATCGCCGACATCGCGATGCTCGCGATCGTCTACACCGTCGCCTCCGGCCCCGTCCGCTGGGCGTCGCGCCTGGCGCTGGCCGGCGGGCTGGCCGCGCCGGTGCTCTTCCTGCTCCGGTGGCCGCTGGTCGACCGCGGGATCGGCTCCGTGCTCATCTCGCTGGCCTTCCTCACCGCCCCCTTCGTCCTGGCCTGGGTGCTCGGCGACTCCATGCGCACCCGCCGCGCGTACTGGGCCCAGCTGGAGGAGCGGGCCGCCCGCCTGGAGAAGGACCGCGAGCAGCAGGCGCGGATGGCCGTGACGGCCGAGCGGGCGCGCATCGCCCGCGAGCTGCACGACGTCGTCGCGCACAACGTCTCGGTGATGGTCGTCCAGGCCGACGGCGCCGCGTACGTCCTCGACGCCTCGCCCGACCAGGCCAAGCAGGCCCTGGAGACGATCTCCGGAACGGGCCGCCAGGCGCTGGCCGAGATGCGCCGCCTGCTGGGCGTCCTGCGCACCGAGGAGGGCACCACCGAGGGCGGGGACTACGTGCCGCAGCCCGACGTGGAGCAGATCGGCGACCTGGTCGAGCAGGTGCGCGGCGCGGGCCTGCCCGTGCAGTACGAGGTCGAGGGCGCGCCCCGCCCGCTGCCCAGCGGCGTGGAGCTGACCGCCTACCGCATCGTGCAGGAAGCCCTGACCAACACCCGTAAGCACGGCGGCCCCGAGGCCGGTGCGAGCGTCCGCCTGACGTACTTCGACGACGGGCTCGGCCTGCTCGTCGAGGACGACGGCCGGGGCGCGCAGCACGAGCTGTACGAGGCGGGCGGCGCCGACGGCATGGGCCACGGCCTGATCGGGATGCGCGAGCGCGTCGGCATGGTCGGGGGCACGCTGGACGCGGGCCCGCGTCCGGGCGGCGGGTTCCGGATCAGCGTGCTGCTGCCGGTGAAGCCGGGCGGTCGCTGACCATGGTGTTTGCTGGTGTCGGACGTTTTGCCGCCGTACTCCGACCGAGGGAAGGGACATCTGCATGTCCATCCGGGTGATGCTCGTCGACGACCAGGTACTCCTGCGTACCGGCTTCCGCATGGTGCTGGCCGCCCAGCCCGACATGGAGGTCGTCGCCGAGGCCGGGGACGGGGCGGAGGCCCTGGAGGTGCTGGCCGGCACCGAGGTGGACGTCGTCCTGATGGACGTGCGCATGCCCCGGCTCGACGGAGTGGAGGCGACGCGCCGGATCTGCGCCCAGCAGGACCCGCCGAAGGTGCTCATCCTGACCACCTTCGACCTGGACGAGTACGCGTTCTCGGCGCTCAAGGTCGGCGCGAGCGGCTTCATGCTCAAGGACGTGCCGCCGGCCGAGCTGCTCGGGGCGATCCGGGCCGTGCACAGCGGCGACGCGGTCGTCGCGCCCAGCACCACCCGCCGGCTGCTGGATCGTTTCACCCCGATGCTGCCGAGCACGACGAAGGAGCCGGCCGGCACGGAGCTGGGGCGCCTGACCGAGCGGGAGCGCGAAGTCATGCTGCTGGTGGCGCAGGGCCTGTCCAACGGCGAGATCGCGGCGCGGCTCGTGCTCTCGGAGGCCACGGTCAAGACGCACGTGGGACGCATCCTGACCAAGCTGGGGCTGCGCGACCGGGTGCAGGTGGTGGTGCTGGCCTACGAGAGCGGTCTCGTCCGGGCCGGGGGCGGGGCACCGCAGAAGTAGCGCCCGGGGCGCGGTGAGCCCGGCGGTGGCGGCCGGGCCTCTGAACCTCGGGTCCCGCTACCTCAGGACCGTCTCCAGGAAGTCGCTTCCCAGGCGGGCCACCACCGGCAGGTCCAGCTGGTGCAGGACGTAGCGGCCGCGGCGGCGCGTGGTCAGCAGGCCCGCCTTCTTCATCACGGCTATGTGCCGGGACACCTCGGGCGGCGTCAGGCCGAAGACGGTGGCCAGCTCGCTGGTGGTGTGCGGGCCGCGGGCCAGCGTGCGGCACAGCCGCATCCGGACGGGGTGCGCGAGCGCCTCCATCCGCTGCTGCACCAGCTGCAGGGCCGGGCCCTTCGGGAGCTCGGGCGCGGCCACGGGGTACTGCACCATCGGCTGCCAGCCGGGCCGGTTCAGCACGATGAGGTGCGGCCACCCGAACGCGGTCGGTACGAACGTCAGGCCGTCCGCGCAGGCCGTCGCCCGGCCGTTCTGCAGCTTGTCGAAGACGATCCGCGTGCCGCCCGCGCCGAGGGAGACGGCCGTGGAGACCGCGGTCATGGCCTCGGCGAGCCCCTTGCGCCGCAGCAGATCCGCCTTGTGCCGGGCGTCCGAGGCGAGCTGCACCCGTACGCGCTGCCAGTTGTCGGCGAAGAAGGCCTCCTCGCAGTCCTCCAGGAGCCTGCGCAGCCAGGCGCGCAGCGCGGGCGGGTCCTCCAGCATGCGGTCGGTGAACTGCGCCTGCCGCGGACCGCGGGCGGCGGACAGCTCGCGCACCCGCACCCGCTGCCCGGCGTCGACCAGCGGGGAGGGCTCGGGCCGCTCGGAGCTGCAGGTGACCTCGAAGGCCGCGGCCACGAACTTCTCGTCGTCCATGCGGTCGAGGTCGTCGAGCTCTTCGGCGAGCGTGGCCCGGGGCGTGGCGGGCAGGAGCAGGTCGGAGCGGGCCGAGCGCCACAGGAAGTCGGCTTCGGTCAGCCGGTCGGCGAGGTCGGGCCGGAGCCCGGAGGCGGTCGCCGTGGCCCAGCCGTGCAGCCCGGGGTGGTGGCCGGGCTCCGCCAGGACGTGCAGCATCGCACCGAGCTCCGCCAGCGGTGACGGGGTGAAAAGGATGCGCTCGTGCGGCAGTCCGGCGATGTCGATCTCCACGCTCATGCGCCCATCGTGCCTCTCCCTTTTGGGCTCCGGCCGTCACTTGACGGCTCTCGTCAATCGACGCGGCAAGGGCGCATCCACCGGCGCACCGTGGATCACATGAACGCAGCCCAGCAGCACATGCTCGACCTCTACCGCGCCGCCCAGCACGGGGAGTCGGCCCCGCCCGCCCCCGGCACCGGGGACGTGGAGGCCTACCGCTCCTTCCGCACCTGGCGCGCCTTCCAGGCCGTCGTCGACGAGCGGGTGGCCGCCCGCCGCGCCCGCCGGGCGGGGCTGTTCCGCTTCCTCCGCCCCGCCGCCCGCCTCCGCCCGGCGGCGGTCCGCCCGCCGGCCGTCCGCCCGGCAGCCGCTCGCCCGTCGGCCGTCCGGCCGTCTCCGGCCCAGGACACCGGCCGCCGCGTCCCGGACGCCTGCGGCCGCCCGGCCGAGTGCTGACACGACGCCCCCGGCCCGCCGGTCCCCAGTAGCGTTGTCCACAGGGCTGGGGACGGCCGGGGACCGCCCCTCGCGCCTCACGTAGCATGACGAAGGAATCGTCCGGTACCCGCCGCGGACTGGAACGGAAGGCCATCGCCGCGTGAACGCACATACCCATCCGGAGCAGCACCCGAGCCCCCAGGACCGACCCGCCCGGCTCACCGTCGGCGTCGTCGGCACGGGCCGCGTCGGCCCGGCGCTCGCCGCCGCGCTCCGGCTCGCCGGGCACCGCCCGGTCGCCGCCTCCGGAGTCTCCGACGCCTCGGTGCGGCGGGCCGCCGCCCTGCTCCCGGAGGTCCCGCTCGTCACCCCCGCCGAGGTGCTCGCGCGCGCCGAGCTCGTCCTGCTCACCGTGCCCGACGACGCCCTGCCGGGCCTGGTCGCGGGGCTCGCCGAGACCGGCGCCGTCCGCCCGGGCCAGCTCATCGTGCACACCTCGGGCCGGTACGGCACCGCCGTGCTCGACCCCGCCCGCCGCGCGGGCGCCCTGCCGCTCGCCCTGCACCCCGCCATGACGTTCACCGGCACCCCGGTCGACGTCGACCGGCTCGCGGGCTGCTCCTTCGGCGTCACCGCACCCGACGAGCTGCGGCTCGCCGCGGAGGCCCTGGTCATCGAGATGGGCGGCGAGCCCGAGTGGATAGCGGAAGAGGCCCGCCCGCTCTACCACGCGGCCCTCGCCCTCGGCGCGAACCACCTGGTCACCCTGGTCTCCCAGGCCATGGACCTGCTGCGGACCGCCGGCGTCGGGGCGCCCGACCGCATGCTCGGCCCCCTCCTCGGCGCCGCGCTCGACAACGTCCTGCGCAGCGGCGACGCGGCCCTGACCGGCCCGGTGGCCCGCGGCGACGCCGGCACCGTCGCCGCGCACATCGCCGAGCTGCGCGCCCACGCCCCCCAGGCCGTCCCGGGATACCTGGCGATGGCCCGTACGACCGCCGACCGCGCCCTCGCGGCCGGCCTGCTCAAGCCGGAACTGGCGGAGGACCTGCTCGGCGTCCTCGCGGACGGAGGCACCGCATGACCACCCAGCTCACCCGCGACGCCGAGGAGCTGAAGGCCCTCCCGCGCCAAGGCCGCCGCGCCGTCGTGATGACGATGGGCGCCCTGCACGAGGGCCACGCCACCCTCGTCCGCGAAGCGCGCCGGCTGGCCGGGCCGGACGGCCAGGTCGTCGTCACGGTCTTCGTCAACCCGCTGCAGTTCGGCGCGGGTGAGGATCTCGACCGCTACCCGCGCACCCTCGACGCCGACCTCGCCATCGCCGGGCAGGCGGGCGCCGACGCCGTCTTCGCCCCTTCCGTGGACGAGGTCTACCCCGGCGGGGAGCCCCAGGTCCGCATCACCGCCGGCCCCATGGGCGAGCGCCTGGAAGGCGCCTCCCGCCCCGGGCACTTCGACGGCGTGCTCACCGTCGTCGCCAAGCTCCTGCACCTGACCGCGCCGGACGTCGCGCTGTTCGGCCAGAAGGACGCCCAGCAGCTCGCCCTGATCCGCCGCATGGTGCGCGACCTCAACTTCCCCGTGGAGGTCGTCGGCGTGCCGACGGTCCGCGAGGGCGACAACCTCGCGCTGTCGAGCCGCAACCGCTACCTCTCCGAGGCCGACCGGGCCACGGCGCTGGAGCTCTCCCGGGCCCTGCTCGCCGGTGCCGCGGCCGTGGACGGCGGCGCGGCCGCGGTCCGCGGCGCCGCCCGCGGCATCCTGGAAGCAGCGGCGAAGCTGGAGCCCCCGGTCCTCCTGGACTACCTGGCCCTGGTCGACCCCTCCGACTTCACCGAGGTCCCCGACGACTACGCGGGCGAAGCCGTCCTGGCCGTCGCCGCCAAGGTCGGCACCACCCGCCTGATCGACAACGTCCCCCTGCAGCTCGGAGCCGAGCGATGACCGGCATACGCCTCCACGCCCCCAAGCCGGGCTGGTCCGTCGACGCCGACGTGGTCGTCGTGGGCTCCGGCGTCGCCGGGCTCACCGTCGCCCTGCGCTGCGCCGCCGCCGGCGCGAAGGTCACCGTCGTCACCAAGGCCCTCCTGGACGACGGCTCCACCCGCTGGGCGCAGGGCGGCATAGCGGCCGCGCTCGGCGAGGGCGACACCCCCGGGCAGCACCTGGACGACACGCTCGTCGCAGGCGCGGGCCTGTGCGACGACGAGGCCGTGCGCACCCTGGTCACCGAGGGCCCCGACGCGGTGCGCCGGCTCATCGCCACGGGCGCGCAGTTCGACACCGACGCCGACACCGGCGCCATCCTGCTCACCCGCGAGGGCGGCCACCACCGCCGCCGCATCGCCCACGCGGGCGGCGACGCCACCGGCGCCGAGATCTCCCGCGCCCTGGTCGACGCCGTGCGCGCGGCGGGCATCGAGACCATCGAGCACGCCCTGGTCCTCGACCTCCTCAAGGACGCGGACGGCCGCGCCGCGGGCGTCACCCTGCACGTCATGGGCGAGGGCGAGCGCGACGGCGTGGGTGCCGTGCGGGCCCGGGCCGTCGTCCTCGCCACCGGCGGCATGGGCCAGGTCTTCTCCGCCACCACGAACCCCGCCGTCTCCACGGGCGACGGCGTCGCCCTCGCCCTGCGCGCCGGGGCCGAGGTGTCCGACCTGGAGTTCGTCCAGTTCCACCCCACCGTGCTGTGGCTCGGCCCGGACGCCGAGGGCCAGCAGCCGCTGGTGTCGGAGGCGGTACGGGGCGAAGGCGCCCACCTCGTCGATGCGGACGGCCACCGCTTCATGGTCGGTGCGCACGAGCTCGCGGAGCTGGCCCCGCGCGACATCGTCGCCAAGGGCATCACGCGCCGCATGCAGGAGCGCGGCGCCGAGCACATGTACCTGGACGCCCGCCACTTCGGCGCCGAGATGTGGGAGCACCGCTTCCCCACGATCCTCGCCGCCTGCCGCGCGCACGGCATCGACCCGGTGACGGAGCCGATCCCGGTCGCGCCCGCGGCGCACTACGCCTCCGGCGGCGTCCGCACGGACCTGCTCGGCCGCTCCACCCTCCCCCGGCTCTACGCCTGCGGCGAGGTCGCCTGCACGGGCGTGCACGGCGCCAACCGCCTGGCGTCGAACTCCCTGCTGGAGGGCCTGGTCTTCGCGGAGCGCATCGCCGCCGACGTGACCGCCGGCCTGCGGGAGGCCAGCGGTCCGGGGGAGGCCCTCCCGCCGGAGGCCTCCGCCGCCGGCACGGTGCTCGCCGGCCCGAAGGCCCGCCTCGAGATCCAGCGCATCATGACGGAGGGCGCCGGGGTCCTGCGCTCCAGGGAGAGCCTCGAGCGGGCGGCCGCCGAGCTGGCGCGCATCGACGAGGACGCCGCCACCGCGCTGGAGGCGCCCGGCACGGAGAGCTGGGAGGCCACCAACCTCCTGCTCGTCGCCCGCGTCCTCGTCGCCGCCGCGCTCCGCCGCGAGGAGACCCGCGGCTGCCACTGGCGCGAGGACCGCCCCGACCGCGACGACACCGCCTGGCGCCGGCATCTTTTGGTGACCCTGCGCCCGGACCGTACGCTCTCGGTCTCCACCACCGGGACGGCGGCCTTCCCGTCCGTCACGCCCGACCCGCCCACGACCGGCGCCGAACCGAGGAGCACCACGTGACCACCCCGAACGAACTCCCCCTCCACCAGATCGGCCAGGACATCCAGGTGAACCTCGAGACGGCCACCGGCGGCTGCGGTGACGGCTGTGGCTGCGGTGAGACGTTCGCGGAGGACGCGCTGGAGTGCGGGCTCGACCCCGACCTGGCCCGGCTGCTCGCCGAGGCCGGCCTCGACCCCCTGCAGATCGAGGACATCGCCCACCTCGCCATCGAGGAGGACCTCGACGGCGGCCAGGACGTCACCACCGTGGCGACCATCCCCGCCGACGCCGTCGCCACCGGCGACTTCACCGCCCGCGAGGACGGCACCGTCTCCGGCCTGCACATCGCCGAGGCGGTCCTCTCGGTCGTCTGCACCGAGGAGTTCGAGGTCGAGCGGCACGTCGAGGACGGCGACCGGGTGACCGCCGGCCAGAAACTGCTCACCGTCCGCACCCGCACCCGCGACCTGCTCACCGCCGAGCGCAGCGCCCTGAACCTCCTGTGCCGCCTGTCCGGCATCGCCACCGCGACCCGCGAGTGGGCCGACCTGCTGGACGGCACCAAGGCCGCAGTCCGCGACACCCGCAAGACCACGGTCGGCCTGCGCGCCCTGGAGAAGTACGCGGTGCGCTGCGGCGGCGGCGTCAACCACCGCATGTCCCTGTCGGACGCGGCACTCATCAAGGACAACCACGTGGTCGCGGCCGGCGGCGTGGCCGAGGCCTTCAGGGCCGTGCGGAAGGCCTTCCCGGGCCTGCCCGTCGAGGTCGAGGTCGACCGGATCGACCAGATCCCGCCCGTCCTCGCCGAGGGCGCCAACCTCATCCTGCTGGACAACTTCACCCCCGAGCAGACCCGCGAGGCCGTCGAACTCGTCGCGGGCCGCGCCCTGCTGGAGTCCTCCGGCCGCCTCACGCTCGTCAACGCCCACGCCTACGCCGAGACCGGCGTGGACTACCTGGCGGTCGGCTCGCTGATCCACTCGTCCCCGATCCTCGACATCGGCCTCGACCTGCGGGAGCGCGACGAGGACGACACGCAGGAGGAAGCCGCCTGATGCTGCTCACCATCGATGTCGGCAACACCCATACGGTCCTCGGCCTGTTCGACGGCGAGGAGATCGTCGAGCACTGGCGGGTGTCGACCGACGCCCGCCGCACGGCCGACGAACTGGCGGTCCTGCTCCAGGGCCTGATGGGCATGCACCCGCTGCTGGGCGAGGAGCTGGGGGACGGCATCGACGGCATCGCCATCTGCTCCACGGTCCCCGCCGTCCTGCACGAGCTGCGGGAGGTCACCCGCCGCTATTACGGGGACGTGCCCGCGGTGCTGGTCGAGCCGGGCGTGAAGACCGGCGTGCCGATCCTGATGGACAACCCCAAGGAGGTCGGCGCCGACCGGATCGTCAACGCCGTCGCGGCCGTCGAGCTCTACGGCGGCCCGTGCATCGTCGTCGACTTCGGCACGGCCACCACCTTCGACGCGATCAGCGCCCGCGGCGAGTACACGGGCGGCGTGATCGCCCCGGGCATCGAGATCTCGGTGGAGGCGCTGGGCGTCAAGGGCGCGCAGCTGCGCAAGATCGAGCTGGCCCGCCCGCGCGGCGTCATCGGGAAGAACACGGTCGAGGCCATGCAGTCCGGCATCCTCTACGGCTTCGCCGGGCAGGTGGACGGCGTCGTCGAGCGGATGGCCCGCGAGCTCGCCGACGACCCGGACGACGTCACCGTCATCGCCACCGGCGGCCTGTCGCCCCTGGTGCTCGGCGAGGCGTCCGTCATCGACGAACACGAGCCGTGGCTCACGCTGATCGGCCTGCGCCTGGTCTACGAACGGAACGTCTCCCGCACGTAGGACGCAACCAACCGTCCGTTTCAACTGTCCTGTCAGCTGCGGAACCTGATTCCGTATCCGACGGCCATGGGGTGTATGGGGAATGAAGCGGACAATGCGGTGGGCGGTGGTCCCCGCCGCGGCGCTGGCGGCCGGGCTGGGGCTGTGCGCCGGCCCGGCGCGGGCCGGAGCGGCGCCCCGCGCCGACTACCAGGCCATCGCCCATCCGGTCGTCGGGCAGGTCGGCGAGACCGTCGAGGTCGAGCTGGGGGTCAGGAACGGCGGCCCCGGCCCGGCCGGCGGGCTGCCCGGGCACGGCGCCGGCACGTACGAGGTGACGCCGCCGCCCGGCACGACGATCGTCGCGGCCCCGCACAGCGGCATCCGGCAGCCCTGCGTCGCGAAGCCGGGCCCGTCCGCGGAGCCTGGTTCGTACATCTGTTCCATCGGGGAGAACTTCACCGCCGGGGAGCGGGAGACGCTCGGCTTCCGGGTCCGCATCGACGAGAAGGTCGACGGCGCCGAGGGCCGGGTCCGGATCCTCGACCGCGACGGCGAGCCGTCCGCCGACCCGGACCCCGGCAACGACTCGGCGCCGATCCGCGTCGAGGTCGTGGACCGGATGCCCGCGCCGTACGCCGAACCGGCCACCAACAGCACCCTGCTGCTGGCCACCACCTCCGGCACCGCCGTCTCGGCGGGCGCCATCGCGCTCGGGGTCACCCGCCGCAAGCGGCGCTGACCCCGCGGACGCCCGCGGATTTCCGAGGGTGACCGGCCCGTGCCACGCCGTAAATCTCCAGCTAGGCGAAAATTGTCCGTTTAGCACTTAAAGTCGGCGCATGCCCACGCCCTATGGATCACGCGGCGGCATGGCGTTCAGCGCGGACGAACTGCGCGTGCTGCGCCGAGCCCTCGCCATCGCCCTCCATCCCCACGCCGTCCCCGGGCGCCCCGGCCCCGAGCGCGCCGCGGAGGCGCGCGACTGCCACCGGCTCGCCGCGGCCGTGGACGAGGCCGTGCTGGAGAGCGGAAGGCTGCGCGCCTTCCTCCTCGCCGACCTCGCCCGCTACCGCGCCGCCCTCCCCGGCGCCGCCTCCGGCTACGCCGAGCGCCTCCAGGACGCCCTCGCGGCGGGCTACCGGCCGCGCCCGGAGGACCTCGACGCTCTCCGGGCCCTGTGCTCGACCCCCTCGGCAGGGCCCGCCACGGCCGGCTACCGGGCCCTGCTGCGCCGCTGCGAGCTCGTCGCGGGCCCGGCCGGGCCCGCCGCGGCGGCCGACCGCGTGGCCTGCGCGGTGCCCGCGGCGCGCATCCGGCTGCGCCGCACTCCGCTGCTCGCCCTGCCCGGCGGCCTGCCGCCCACCGCCGACGGCCCGGCGGGCCCCGGACAGAAGCCGGGCCGCAAGCAGCCGGGGGAGAAGCCCCCGGGCAAGCCCGGCACGGATCCCGCCAAGCAGCCGTCCGGGCCGCGCCCGGACCGGCCGATCCCCACGCCGGGCGAGGTCTTCCCGCCCCGGCGCAAGCCCACGCCGCCCCCGGCGGGCGAGGCGCCGCACGCCCGACCCGCCTGAGCGGCCTTCCGGGGCGCGCGTAATCTGGACGGGTCGCTCAATCCGCGCAAGCCAGACCCAGAAGGAGCCGACGGCCATGGACTATGTCGCCGCGCTGGTGCCGCCCGTCGTGATGGCGATCGCCTTCACCGCCCTGGTCGTGACGATCATCAAGAGCCAGGGCGGTGCGAACAAGGCCAAGGAGGACGCCCTGGTCGACGCGGCCCTGGCCCGGGCCGAGGCCGCCCAGCAGGCCGGCAAGGGCAGCGCCGCCTGACACGCCTCCGCGCGGCGCGACGGCCGCCGGACGCGCCCCCGGCGGGCGCGGGTGCTCACGGGCGTACGGTTCGAGACCGCATTTCTCGGCCGTGCGCCCTTTTTGCCGCCCCTTTGCCGCCCCGATAAAGCGTCATTCCAGACATCTCCCACTATTATTCGCGTGTGGTCAGACGCCTGGGTGATCTGGAAGACGCCGTCATGACGCGCGTGTGGGAGTGGAACCGGCCGGTCACTGTTCGAGAAGTGCTGGAAGACCTTCAACAGGAACGGTCCATCGCCTACACCACGGTCATGACCGTAATGGACAACCTGTATCAGAAGGGCTGGCTGCGCAGGGAAGCGGAAGGCCGCGCCTATCGATATGAGGCGGTCTCGAACCGGGCCGCCTACTCAGCCGCACTGATGAACGAAGCGTGGTCCGTGAGCGACAACCCCGCGGCCGCTCTCGTCGCCTTCTTCGGCATGATGTCGGCCGAACAACGCGAAGCCCTGCGGGACGCCATCCGGGTCGTGCAACTCGACGGGCCCGGCGACGGCACCGGGACCCCGGGGCGATAGCGTCCGGGCATGCCCGCGCTATCAAAAGTCGTCACCGTCCGCCGTGCCCGGACCAGCGATGTGCCGGCGCTGCGCCGTCTCATCAACACGTACGTTCGTGACCGCATCCTCCTCGACAAAGCCACCGTCACTCTTTACGAGGACATCCAGGAGTTCTGGGTGGCGGAGCGGGACGAGGACGGCAGTGTCATCGGCTGCGGGGCCCTGCACGTGATGTGGGAAGACCTGGCCGAGGTGCGCACTCTCGCGGTGGACCCGGACGTCAAGGGCGGCGGGGTGGGCCACGCCGTACTGGGCAAGCTGCTGCAGACGGCGCGCTGGCTCGGCGTGCGGCGCATTTTCTGCCTCACCTTCGAAGTGGACTTCTTCGCGAAGCACGGCTTCGTGGAGATCGGTGAGACACCCGTGGACGGTGATGTCTACAGCGAGCTGCTGCGTTCCTATGACGAGGGCGTCGCCGAGTTCCTGGGTCTCGAACGGGTGAAGCCGAACACCCTTGGCAACAGCCGGATGCTTCTGCATCTGTGATCGCGGTCCCTATGTCCGAATCGCGCCCCTATCACATGCCTCCGGAAGGGATGGTTCCCACGCGGAAGGCGGGCTGAACCTTCCCGGGGGGTTTGTGTTTTTCCGGGAAAGGCGGTTTGCTATTCCTCCGTAATCCCATTTTCCACTGAAAGGATTCCCCGTGGCGCAGAAGGTTCAGGTCCTTCTTGTCGATGACCTCGACGGTGGCGAGGCCGACGAGACCGTGACGTTCGCCCTGGACGGGAAGACGTACGAGATCGACCTCACCACGGCCAACGCTGACAAGCTCCGCGGCCTGCTGGAGCCGTACACCCGCAGCGGGCGCCGCACCGGCGGCCGTGCCGCGGGCGCTCGCGGCAAGGTGCGCGCCGCCGCCGCTGCCGGCAGCCCGGACACCGCGAAGATCCGCGCCTGGGCCAAGAAGAACGGCTACAGCGTCAACGACCGCGGCCGCGTGCCCGCCGACATCCGTGAGGCGTACGAGAAGGCCAACGGCTGATCTTCCGCCGGCCCCTGCGAGCGTGCCCTGCGGGCGCGCAGCAACCGGGCCCGGTGGACCTCCGTGGCCGCCGCGCCCACGAGCCGTGCGAGATCGGGGGCGTCCCCCTCGCCCCCGAGGCCGGTCACCGGCAGTGACGGCTCGACCCCGCCCCCGGGGCTCCCCGGTGCGGGAGGCCGTACCCACACGGCCCTCCCCGGCTTGTCCGGCTTTCCCGGGCCGAGCGCCCCGAGGCGCCCGTGGCCCGGGCCGACGGGCACCGGCGCGGCGATCCGCCCGCCCTGCCCCAGCACGGCCAGGTCCAGGGGCACCGCGCCCCACTCCAGCCAGTCGAGCAGCTCCGGCAGCTCGTCCGCGCTGCCCGCGGCGACCAGGAACCACACCCTCCGCGTCCGGACGTCGAGGGCGACGGGACCGGTGCGCACCGGGCGGCCGAGCACGGCGGAGCCGGCGTCCAGGGGAAGGTCCAGGACGTCGAAGCGGAAGCCGGTCAGCAGCTCCAGGGGTGCCGCGCCGGAGGTCGGCCAGCCCAGCTCGTGCTCGTACCACCGACGCGCCTGGCACCATTGATCTGCGGGACCGCCGGGGCGCGGGAGGGCAACGGTCATGTGCGGTGCAACTGTGAAACCGCCAAGAGGTTACTCTGGGTGGGTAGTTGGGCACACTCCGTATAAGGAGTGGGGGGCGCACAGGCGCTCCGGGCGGCGTGAGGGTGTTCGCCCGTAGCGGATGGACGGTGCCCGCGCCGCATGGACTGTCAATCCTTGCGGGTAAGAGGTTCCCCATGGGAAGAGGCGGTGCGACACCGCGCGGAGCGCGTCATCAAGGGTGGCGGCGGGCGATGGGCGGGCGTGTCGGGCCGGGCTCGCGTTCGCCGTCGGCGTAGTGACGGCGAGCGTATATGCCTGGCCTGCGGGAACATCGTCTCCCACCATCGGGTTGGAGGAGATGTCGGCTGTTCGGCAGCAGGTTTCCCCGCCGACGCGGGGTGATCCGGACGGATGTCGGCAGTTGGAATGAGCTGTCCCGTCCCGCGGGACTAGCATGCGGAAGGACAGGGAGGGGACCGACCCCTACTTGCCTGACCGCTCTGAGGAGCGATTAACGATGTTCGAGAGGTTCACCGACCGTGCGCGGCGGGTTGTCGTCCTGGCTCAGGAAGAAGCCCGGATGCTCAACCACAACTACATCGGCACCGAGCACATCCTCCTGGGCCTGATCCACGAGGGTGAGGGTGTCGCCGCTAAGGCCCTGGAGAGCCTCGGGATTTCGCTCGAGGCGGTCCGCCAGCAGGTGGAGGAGATCATCGGCCAGGGCCAGCAGGCCCCGTCCGGGCACATCCCCTTCACCCCCCGTGCGAAGAAGGTCCTGGAGCTCTCGCTCCGCGAGGCCCTTCAGCTCGGCCACAACTACATCGGCACCGAGCACATCCTGCTCGGCCTGATCCGCGAGGGCGAGGGCGTCGCCGCCCAGGTCCTCGTGAAGCTGGGCGCCGATCTCAACCGAGTCCGGCAGCAGGTCATCCAGCTGCTCTCCGGCTACCAGGGCAAGGAAGCCGCCACGGCCGGCGGCCCGGCCGAGGGCACGCCCTCGACCTCGCTCGTCCTGGACCAGTTCGGCCGCAACCTGACGCAGGCCGCCCGCGAATCCAAGCTCGACCCGGTCATCGGGCGCGAGAAGGAGATCGAGCGGGTCATGCAGGTCCTGTCCCGCCGTACGAAGAACAACCCGGTGCTCATCGGCGAGCCCGGCGTCGGCAAGACCGCCGTCGTCGAGGGCCTGGCCCAGGCCATCGTCAAGGGCGAGGTGCCCGAGACCCTCAAGGACAAGCACCTCTACACCCTCGACCTCGGCGCCCTGGTCGCCGGCTCCCGCTACCGCGGTGACTTCGAGGAGCGCCTGAAGAAGGTCCTCAAGGAGATCCGCACCCGCGGCGACATCATCCTGTTCATCGACGAGCTCCACACCCTGGTGGGTGCGGGCGCCGCCGAGGGCGCGATCGACGCCGCCAGCATCCTCAAGCCGATGCTGGCCCGCGGCGAGCTGCAGACCATCGGTGCCACCACGCTCGACGAGTACCGCAAGCACCTGGAGAAGGACGCCGCCCTCGAGCGCCGCTTCCAGCCCATCCAGGTCGCCGAGCCCTCGCTGCCGCACACCATCGAGATCCTCAAGGGTCTGCGCGACCGCTACGAGGCCCACCACCGCGTCTCCATCACGGACGAGGCGCTGGTCCAGGCCGCCACGCTCGCCGACCGCTACATCTCCGACCGCTTCCTGCCGGACAAGGCGATCGACCTGATCGACGAGGCCGGCTCCCGGATGCGCATCCGCCGGATGACCGCGCCGCCGGACCTCCGCGAGTTCGACGAGAAGATCGCCGACGTGCGCCGGGAGAAGGAGTCCGCGATCGACTCGCAGGACTTCGAGAAGGCCGCCTCCCTGCGCGACAAGGAGAAGCAGCTCCTCGCCGCGAAGACCAAGCGGGAGAAGGAGTGGAAGGCCGGCGACATGGACGTCGTCGCCGAGGTCGACGGCGAGCTGATCGCCGAGGTCCTCGCCACGGCCACCGGCATCCCGGTCTTCAAGCTGACGGAGGAGGAGTCCTCCCGTCTGCTGCGCATGGAGGACGAGCTGCACAAGCGCGTCATCGGCCAGAAGGACGCCATCAAGGCGCTCTCCCAGGCCATCCGGCGCACCCGTGCGGGCCTCAAGGACCCCAAGCGCCCGGGCGGATCGTTCATCTTCGCCGGCCCCTCGGGTGTCGGTAAGACCGAGCTGTCCAAGACCCTCGCCGAGTTCCTCTTCGGCGACGAGGACGCCCTGATCTCCCTCGACATGTCGGAGTTCAGCGAGAAGCACACCGTCTCGCGCCTCTTCGGCTCGCCCCCCGGCTACGTGGGCTACGAAGAGGGCGGCCAGCTGACGGAGAAGGTCCGCCGCAAGCCGTTCTCGGTGGTCCTGTTCGACGAGGTCGAGAAGGCCCACCCGGACATCTTCAACTCGCTCCTGCAGATCCTGGAGGACGGTCGCCTGACCGACTCCCAGGGCCGGGTCGTGGACTTCAAGAACACCGTCATCATCATGACGACGAACCTCGGCACCCGGGACATCTCCAAGGGCTTCAACCTGGGCTTCGCCGCCCAGGGCGACGTCAAGACCGGCTACGAGCGCATGAAGGCCAAGGTCAACGAGGAGCTCAAGCAGCACTTCCGGCCCGAGTTCCTCAACCGTGTCGACGACACGGTGGTCTTCCACCAGCTCACCGAGGAAGACATCATCCAGATCGTCGACCTCATGGTCGCCAAGGTGGACGAGCGGCTCAAGGACCGCGACATGGGCATCGAGCTCAGCTCCGAGGCCAAGTCGCTCCTGGCGAAGAAGGGCTACGACCCGATCCTGGGCGCCCGCCCGCTGCGCCGCACGATCCAGCGCGAGATCGAGGACATCCTCTCGGAGAAGATCCTCTTCGGCGAGCTGCGCCCCGGCCACATCGTGGTCGTCGGCACCGAGGGCGAGGGTGAGGAGAAGAAGTTCACCTTCCGCGGCGAGGAGAAGTCGGCCCTGCCGGACACCCCGCCGATCGAGTCGGCTGCGGGCGGGGCGGGTCCGAACCTGTCCAAGGACGCGTAAGCGCTCTTGGCTCAGCTCATTCCGCGACAGCGGGGCGGCCCCGGAACCTCACGGTTCCGGGGCCGCCCCGCTTTTCAGCGCGTTTCAGTGGAGGGCTGCGACGACGTCCCAGCCGAGGGCATGCAGCTCCCTCTCGTTGCGGGCCGGAAGGAGTCTCCTCAGGCCTTTCCACACCTGCTTGTACTGCTCGTCCTCGATGTACCGGGCATTCAGCGCGCAATGGGCCGCCAGTGCGCGCAAGGGCCACTCCGTCTCCCGGTCCGGGGCCTTGTCCGCCGTCGCCGTCAGCCCCGCGATCAGCCG
This sequence comes from Streptomyces aureoversilis, assembly GCF_042657885.1. Classification (NCBI taxonomy): domain Bacteria; kingdom Bacillati; phylum Actinomycetota; class Actinomycetes; order Kitasatosporales; family Streptomycetaceae; genus Streptomyces; species Streptomyces aureoversilis. The sequence goes on along the minus strand of NZ_JBHSKJ010000005.1, from coordinate 28,435 downwards.
CTGCTCCTCGCTCCGGCTGCAGTGGCCGACGGCCAGCCGGAGCACGTCCTGCCACTGTTCCTCCGCCGCGTGGCGCAGCAATTCGTCCAGGGAGTCGCTCTCCTGGAGTTCCTTCGCCGCCAGGTAGTCCTGGAAGGTGCGGTGAACGAACTGGATCGCATCCGGTGAGCGTTCCTGGAGCAGCCCGCTGCGGTTGAGCAGGTGCGTCAGAACGGCGTGGGCCGTGCCCTGTGCCCGTACGCGGCGCAGGCCCCGCAGGGCATCTTCGAGCCGGCCGACGGCCTGCGCGCGCGTGAGCTCGGCGCGGCCGTTGCGGACCAGCCAGAGGGCGATGCGCTGCAACAGCTGACGGCCTTCGTCCGCCGTGAGTTCAATGCCTTCCGGCTGATGAATGCGGCGGTGGATGTCGCGGGACGCCAGCATCAGGTTCAGCGCGGCGCTGTAGAGGTCCCAGCGGGTCTCCGGGAGGAATCCGTTGCGCTGCCGGTGCAGGGCGCAGATGACGGCGCACAGCAGTGGTGTCCGCGCCAGATCGCGGAGTACGTCGTTGCGCCGGAATTCCCGGTCGAGCTCCTGTTCGAGCGCATCAAGTCGTTTGCGCTGGCGTTTCGCCCAGTACTCGTCCGCGTATCTGTCGCATTCCAGCCGGGCGGCCCTGTGCCACGCGCCGGTGAACGACTGGATGTCCTCGTCGCCCAGGGGGAGCAGCCGGAGCTCTTCGAAGCCCTCCTGCTCCAGCCAGTCGCTGCCGACGGCCAGGGGGCGCACGGTGACCAGGCAGCGCGTTCGCGGATACATCCGCAGGAGCCCGGCGAGCCACTTGCGGGCCAGCTCGCGGTCGGCCTGCGGGATCTCGTCCATCCCGTCCACCAGGAGCAGCCCGCGGCCCGCGTCCAGGACGCGCCCCGCCCAGCCGTCGGGCGGTCTGTCGACCGGCAGGCGGGCGATCTTGGGGAGCTGGGACGGGGTGGGAGAGGTGATGCCCCGGGCGGCGAGGCTGCGCATGGGGACCACGAAGGGGATCAGCCCGTCGAGCTCGGCCAGCTGCGCGGGCAGGGTGCGGCACACGGCGTGGGAGGCCAGCCACCACACGAGGGTCGTCTTGCCCGCGCCCGCCTCGCCCCGCAGGACGGTCCGGGGGCGCGAGCCGAGGAGGTCCTCGATCCGCCCCCGGGGCTCCGGCGTGCCCGGCCGCGCCGCGGACGAGGACTGGGCCTCCAGGCTCAGGTAGGCCGTGTCCAGGTCCCAGTCGCCCGAGCTCAGCTCGTCCAGGCCGAAGATCTCCAGCCTGCTGTACGCGGCCTTGACCGCTTTCGCGTACGCGGGCTCGTAGGCCAGGTCCTCGGGATAGGCGGAGGAGATCTCCTCGAACTCCGGCGGGTCGGGCCAGTGCTCCAGCAGGGCCTTCCGGAAGCCGGGGTCGTCGATCACGGCGGTCAGCGGCACCGACTCGATGGACGAGTGCTGCCAGCCCAGCGGGTCCCCGCTCGCGATGCCGATCAGCAGCGGGCCCGCGAACACCGGCCCGCCCGACAGGCCGGCCCAGGGCGAGCCGTCCGGGACGGGCGCCGGGGGATGGTGGTCGGCGTGCAGGACGTACCGGCCGCGCATCCGGCCCGACAGGGGCATCAGGGTGCCGGGGATCTGTGCGGCCTCCAGCTCGCCGGGCCCGTACCGCTGGACCTGGGGGAAGCCCAGGACCTGGCAGCGCGGCATGGGCTGCCAGCCGGCGCACTTGCCCCACCGCAGCGGCGGTGGGAGCCCGCGGAGCGGCGCGAGCCTGAGGGGCAGCACGGGCCTTCGTGCCACGAGGAGCGCCACGTCGCACGCATCCGGGTCGCCCGACCAGGCGACGTCACAGGGAACGGGCCCGTAGCCGCCCGGTGCGGCGACCTCGACCCCGTCACCGGGCTCGAACAAATGTGCGCTCGTCAGCACCAGCTCCGGCGTCAGCAGCACCCCGCTGCCCTGCCGCGCGCCCAGCACCGCCACCAGCCGGTCCTCGACCGACGGGATCGGCGTTCTCGCCCGGCCATCCACCGCTACTGCCCGGAGGACCCGAACCGCGACACCCCGCCCGGCCGCTCGTTGCCCACGCGCCAGCTGCCGCCCGTGCGCGTGTCCCTCGGCGTCAGGGTGAAGGAGACCTTGTGGGTACGGGTCGAGCCGCGCGACGCCTCCGCGTCCGCGCTGACCACCCAGGCCTTCACCCCGCCCGAGCCCTTGGCGTCCTTGCGGATCTCGACGGTGAACTCCATGGCGATCTCGCCCACGTCGAAGGCCAGGTCCTGGCCCGCGCCCCGGGCCGCCGCCGAGGTCAGACCCTCCCGCACCGCCTGGACGGCATCCGCCAGCTCCACTTCCTCGAACCCGCTGCTCATCGCTGCTCCACCCCCGGTCCCGGCGGCCGCTGCGCTGCGTGCGCGGCCGCTGACGGGGAGCGTACCGCCGCGGCCGGGACTTTGGTCCCGGAACCGGGGAGGCCGAATGTCCTTCGGCGGTGACACCTGCCATAGGGCGTGGGTCACGTACTAAGGGAATTAGCAGTCGGACCGCCCCACATTTCCCCGGAAAAACACAGGGAATCCCTGGTCAGGGCGGCATGAATTACCTCCCCGTCGCTACGGCATTCGTTAGTAGAGGCCGTCCTTGGCAGCCCGGCGAAAGCGGGTTACCAAGGTATGGCGATCCCGGTCCGCAGCCGGGACCTGTTTATGCCTGGAGGTTTATCCGTATGTCGAAGCGCACCGCTTTCCGTAACCCGAGCAAGACCGTTCTCCGTACCCGCGTCGCCGTCGTGGCAGCCGGCCTGGGAGCCTCGGTCGCGCTGGGTTCCGGGGTCGCGCTCGCAGCCGACACCACCGCCTCGGTGAGCGAGTTCCCGGCCTTCGCGTCCCTCGCGATGCTGGACGACTCGCTGCACAAGCAGGCCGAGACGCAGCTGAAGGTGGCGGAGAAGGAGAAGCGGAACGCCGAGGAGGCCAAGCGGAACGCCGAGCAGGCCAAGCGGGACGCGGCCAAGCGCGCCGAGGAGGCCCGCAAGCAGGCCGAGGCCTCCCGTAACCGCGCCGACGCCTGGGTCGCCCCCCTGGCCGAGTACCAGGTCGGCCAGCCGTTCGGCAAGGCCGGCAAGATGTGGGCCGCCAAGCACAGCGGCCAGGACCTGGTCGTCGGCAGCGGCACGCCCGTCATGTCCGTCCACGGCGGCACCGTCGTCAAGGCCGGCCCGAACGGTGGCGGCGACGGCCCCGCGTACGGCAACGCCATCGTGATCAAGCACGACGACAACACGTACTCCCAGTACGCCCACCTCTCGCAGGTGAAGGTCTCGGTCGGCCAGAGCGTCAGCACCGGCCAGGTCATCGGCCTGTCGGGCTCCACCGGCAATTCGTCCGGCCCCCACCTGCACTTCGAGATCCGCACCACCCCGAACTACGGCTCCGCCGTCGAGCCGGTCGGCTTCCTGAAGGCCCACGGCGGGTCCCTCTGATCCATCGGATCCACCTGATCCATCGGATCCACCCGGAGCCGGTGCACCGCGACACGCGGTGCACCGGCTCCTGCTTTTACGGTGGTAATGCAGCGCAAAAGCCGGTGATCGGAGCGCGTCATGATCAAGGGAATTGCCATCACCACCGTCTGGGTCCTCGACCAGGACCGGGCGAAGGATTTCTACACGGAGAAGCTCGGCCTCAAGGTCCGCACCGATATGACCATGGGCGGCGAGGAGGGAATGCGCTGGCTCACGGTGGGTGCCGAGGACCAGCCGGACGTCGAGCTGACGCTGATGGTCCCCGGCCCGCCCGGGCTCGACCCCGAGTCGGCGGAGGCCATGAAGAAGCTGGTGTCCAAGGGCGCGCTGGGTGCGGGGGTGCTGAGCACCGACGACATCCACCGCGACTACGAGACGCTCAAGGCCAGGGGCGTGGAGTTCCTGCAGGAGCCCCAGGAGCGGCCGTACGGCACGGAGGCGATCCTGCGCGACGACTCCGGCAACTGGTTCTCGCTGACGCAGCGCAACGAGCAGCTGGACCTCGACAAGGCCTGGGGCGAGTGCGTCGACCCGATGTGACGCCGCCGACGCCCGTGACGCGCTCGTGAGGCCCGGCGGGCGCGCTAGTCCGGCACCTGGATGATCGGGAACGTCCCCGTGCTCGTCGGCGCCGACTCCGGCAGCCACAGCACCGCGATGGCCCCCGTGCCGCCCTCGACCTCCGGGTCGGCGTTGCGGAAGGACAGGCGTGCGCCCAGCACCCGGGCCTGTCCGGCGGCGATGGTCAGGCCCAGGCCGTGGCCCTTGCCCGCACGGTCCTTGCTGCCCGTGCGGAACCGGCTCGGCCCGTCCTGGAGCAGCTCCTCGGGGAAGCCGGGCCCGTGGTCGCGCACGCGCAGGACGCGCCCCTCGACGGTGACGTCGAACGGGGCCTTGCCGTGCTTGGCGGCATTGGCCAGGAGGTTGCCGATGATGCGCTCCAGGCGGCGCGGGTCCGTGGAGACGTAGGCGTCGCGGGCGACCCGTACGCGGGCCCGGGGCTCGAACGTGCGGACCCGGCGCTCGACGAACTCGCCCAGCAGGATCTCCTGCATCTCGGCGCGCTCGGCGAAGCCGTCCAGCCGGGCGACCTCCAGGACGTCCTCGACGAGCGTGCGCATGGCCTGGGCGCGGTCGCGGACGAGCTCGGTGGGCCGGCCCGGCGGCAGCAGCTCGGCGGCGGTGAGCAGGCCGGTGACGGGGGTGCGCAGCTCGTGGGCGATGTCGGCGGTGACGCGCCGCTCGGCCTCCAGGCGGCGCTGGAGCGCCTCGGCCATGCCGTCGACGGCGCGGGCCAGGTCGTCGGTCTCGTCGCGGACGCGGCCGCCGATGGCCTCCCGCACGCGCACCTCGGAGTCGCCGTCGGCGAGCTTGCGGGCGGCCGTCGCGGCCTTGCGCAGCCGGCGGGAGAGCTGGTCGCCGATGAGGATGCCGAGCGCGCAGCCGCCGAGCACGACGGAGACCGAGCCGATGATCAGCGCCTTGTCGAGCGCGTCGATGATGGAGAACCGGTCCTTGAACCGGGTGTGGATCGAGAGGATCTTGCCGTTGCGGACCGGCACCGAGGCCCAGACCTCGGGCGAGCCCTTGCCGCCGGAGTCCTGCAGGAACGTGGCGCGCTGGCCGATGGCGGCGGCGTCGCGCAGCGGCTTGGGCAGCGTGGGATCGTCGAGCTTGGCGTGCAGCATCAGCCGGCCGGTGTTCTCGTAGTACCGCTGGGCGATCTGTACGCGCTCGTCCATGACGTCGCGGCTGTTGTCGAGCATCGACAGGCGGGCGGCGTTGTGCACGACGAGGCTGAGCGCCACCGCGACCAGCGCGCTGACGCCCGCGATGGCGAGGCTGACCTTCCAGCGCAGACCGGAGCGGAGGGCGAGCTTCACCACGAGCCGGTCTCCGCCGGGCGGATCGCCGTGGGGCGGATCGCCGCAGGGCGGGGCACCACGGGGCTGATCACCATGGGGTGGTCACCCTCGTCACCCTCTGAGCTTGTAGCCGAAGCCGCGGACCGTCTCGATCCGGTCCTGGCCGATCTTGCCGCGCAGCCGCTGCACGTGGACGTCGACGACCCGGGTGTCGCCGCCCCAGCCGTAGTCCCACACCCGCTCCAGCAGCCGGTCGCGGGAGAGCACCGTGCCGGGCGCGGCGGAGAACTCCAGCAGCAGCCGCATCTCGGTCGGGGTCAGCGCGACGGGCGCGCCGCCCTTGCGGACCTCCATGCCCTCCGTGTCGACCTCCAGGTCGCCGAAGCGCAGCACGCCGCCCTCCAGCTCCTCCGGGGTGTCGGCCCCGGCGGCGCCGTTCGGGCCGCTGGCGTGCCCGAAGCGGCGCAGCACGGCCCGTATGCGGGCGACGAGCACGGCGCCGTCGAAGGGCTTGGTGACGTAGTCGTCGGCCCCGGCCTCCAGGCCCAGGACGACGTCGATGGAGTCCGCGCGCGCCGACAGCATGATCACGGGAACGGTCGACTCGTCACGGATCCGGCGGCAGAGGCTCACCCCGTCCAGGCCCGGGACCATGACGTCGAGCAGCGCGATGTCGGGCTTGCGGGCGCGGAACTTCTCCAGCCCCAGCAGCCCGTCCGGCACCGCGGTCACCTCGAAGCCGTCGCGCTCCAGTGCCAGCTGGGTCGCCTCACGGATGACGTCGTCGTCCTCCACGAAGAGCACATGCGTATCGGCCACGCTGCCCTCAGCCCTCCGTCCCCACGCTGGGGAGATCGCCCTTGTCGGTGTTGCCGACCTTGCTGTAGTCGGTGTGCGTGCGACCGGTCTCCCGGAACTCCGTACCCGACCAGTGGTACGTCATGACATCTTCGCCCGAGGCGCAGCAGACCGCGTCACCGGGGCCGTACACCTGCTTGGTGACGCGGAGGTCGCGGCGGTCGATCTCGGAGTAGACGGGCGCCTGCTCGATCATGAACACGTTCTCGTAGGAGCCGTCGCTCTTCGCACGGTACACATATGAGCCCACGCCCACGGAATCGCCGCACGTGAGGATGTTGACGATGATGTCGTCACGGCTGCCGTCGGTCAGCTTCCCGTAGATCACGTCCAGCGGGTACTGGTTCTTCACGCACGGCTTCAGGTCCTTCTTGACCTGGCTGCCGATCTTCGGATCGTTCTTGATCAGCTTTACCGCGTCGATCTTCTCGTGCGGCCGGTCCGCCGTCGCCGAGGCCGAGGGCACGCGGGTCGGCTTCGCCGCGGACTGCGTCTGCGCGGTGCCTTCCTTGCGGACGCCCTCGCTGCCCGCATCGCATCCGGCAAGCAGAAGACCGGCGGCCGCGGCCAGCGCTGTGACCGTGCCGCCGGTGATCAGTACCGGCCTGGGGGGAGCCGCCTTTTTCAGGCTGCGCACCGTTCCTGCCCCCGCTCGTTGCGCTCGAGGGCGTGGAAGTCCAGGTCGCGGCTCTCCAGCTCCTGGCGCAGCCGGGCCAGGGCCCGGTGCAGCGTGCTCTTGACCGTGCCGGTCGACATGCCGAGCGCCTCCGCGGTCTCCTCGGTGCTCATCTGCTCCCAGTGTCGCAGCACGACGACGCTGCGCTGCTTGGGCGCCAGGACCCCGAGGACGTCCATCAGCAGGGCGCGGTCGGCGTGCTGCTCCGTGCTGTCCTCGACGCTCGCGTCGGGGAGCTGCTCGGTGGGCACCTCGTCGAGCTTGCGGGCGCGCCACCACTCCGTACGAGTGTTGATCATGACGCGGCGGAGGTAGGCGTCGGCCAGCGACTTGTCCGCTATGCCTTCCCAGCGGCCGTAGGTGCGCACCAGTGCGGTCTGGAGGAGGTCCTGGGCGTCGATGGGGTCCGGCACGAGACGGCGGGCGCTGCGCAGGAGGGCGTCCTGACGGTTGCGCACGTACTCCTCGAAGTCCAGAACCTTGCCGCTGCTGGCCATCTCGCAGCCTCCATTCCGCTTGCATTCCCCGCGTCACGCTGGTGGTCTCCCAGCACGGGTAGGACGCTACGGAGGAGCTGTTGCGACGTGATGTGCGGCAGCACTGCGGCAGGTGCACAGCTGTCCATAGGTTGTGTAACAGCGGTGCGGGAGCAGGGGCGGTAGGGCGTGAAAAGGGGGCTCTGTCCCGTTCGGGAGCCCCCTTTCGCGGTTACGTGAGCGGCAGCCGGTACCTGCCGCCGGCCAGCGGCTCCACCAGGCCGTCCGCCACCAGCCCGTCCAGCGCCCGGGCCCGCTGCACCGGCTCGTCCCACACCGCGTCCAGCACCACCTGCGGTACGGGCTCCATCGCCTCGCGCAGCACCGCGAGCAGCTTGCCGCGCACCTGCCGGTCCGTCCCCGCGTACGTCTGGCCGCGGCGCGGCGGGCCGTCGTGCGCGGGGGATCCCGCGGCGCGCCAGGCACACCGGTCGGCGATCGGGCAGCGCCCGCACACCGGCGTGCGCGCCGTGCACACCAGAGCACCGAGCTCCATGGTCGCCGCGGCCCAGCGGGCGGCCACCGGCTCGGTCTCCGGCAGCAGCGACCGGGCCAGCTTGCGCTCGGCAGCGGTGGTCGCGTTCGGCGGGTACTGCGCGCCGCTCACGGCGCGCGCGAACACCCTGCGCACGTTGGTGTCGAGGACCGCGTGCCGCTGCCCGTAGGCGAAGGAGGCCACCGCGGCCGCCGTGTACTCGCCGACGCCCGGCAGGGCCAGCAGCTTGGCGTGGTCGCGCGGCACGTCGCCGCCGTGCACCTCCGTGATCGCCATCGCGGCGGCGTGCAGCCGCAGCGCCCGCCGCGGATAGCCCAGCCGGCCCCACGCGCGCACCGCCTCCCCGGGCGGCTCAGCCGCCAGGTCCGCCGGGCGCGGCCAGCGCGCGAGCCACTGCTCGTAGACGGGCAGCACCCGGCTGACCGGCGTCTGCTGCAGCATGAACTCGCTGACCATCACGCCCCAGGCGCCGGCTTCGGGGCGGCGCCAGGGCAGATCGCGGGCGTTCGCGGCGAACCAGTCGATGACCGGGCCGTGGAGCTCCCCGGGAAGGGGCTCGGAGGAGGACTCGGAACGGGTGGTGGTGCGGTCTGTGACAGTCATGGCGCTTCCGATCCTGGCACGGCCGCGCACGACGGAGAAACGCGCCGGGCCCCGTTTCCCCTGACTTTCGTCTGACTTTCGTCAGGGGTGCGCGGACGGGCCGGCTTGTACCGTCGGACCGGTGAGCCGCCGCACGATCACCGCCTCGCCCGGGGCCCTGCCCGACGCCCTGCTGTGGGCGGTGCTCGCCGTGCCCGGCGCACTCGCGGACCTGACCGGCGTGAACGCGCCCCGGCCCTGGTGGCAGAGCGCGGCCGGCGCGGCCGTCCTCGCCGTGGCCGTGGCCGCCTCCCGGGCCCGCCCGGTGCTCGCCCTGGCCCTCGCCGCCGGACTCGGGCTCGCCACGTCCCCCTCCCTCTTCACGCTCTCCTACGGGCCCGCGCTCTCCGTCCTCGCCTACCTGCTGGGCCGCCGCTCGGCCGCCGCCCGCCCCGCGCTGTACGCCTTCCCGGCCGTCGCGGCCGCCGGCACGCTGCTCGTCCTCGCCCGCGACGTCGACCCCGTCGTCGAATGGCTGGTTCTGACCGGCACGTTGCTCTTCGGCGCGGTCTTCCCCTGGCTGGCCGGCCGGTACCGGCGCCAGGCCCGCGAGCTCGTCGCCGCGGGCTGGAGCCGGGCGGCGCAGCTGGAGCGCGAGCAGGAGATCGTCGCGGACCGGGCCCGGCTGCGCGAACGCACCCGCATCGCCCAGGACATGCACGACTCCCTCGGCCACGAACTGAGCCTGATCGCCCTGCGCGCCGGGGCCCTGCAGGTCGCACCCGGCCTCGACGCGGCGCACCGGGCGGCCGCGGCGGAGCTGCGCGAGGCCGCGGCATCGGCGACGGACCGGCTCCGCGACATCATCGGCGTCCTCCGCGACGCCGGCCCGGCCGCGCCCGCGCCGCTGACCCCGCCGGACGACTCGCTCCGCGCCCTCGTGGACCGCGCGGCGGCCTCGGGCCTGCCCGTACGCGCCCGGCTGTCCCGCGGGACGGCGCTGCCCCCGCTCGTGGAGCGGGCCGCGTACCGCGTCGTCCAGGAGGCGCTGACGAACGCGGCCAAGCACGCGCCGGGGGCGGAGGTTTCGGTGACCGTGACGAGCGGGGCGGGGGAGACCTCCGTGACGGTCGTGACCGGCCCGGGCCCCGGGCCCGCGGCCGCGTCCCCGGCACCCGGAGGCGGTACGGGCCTGCTGGGCCTGCGGGAGCGGGTGGCGCTCGCGGGCGGCGAGTTCACGGCGGGCCCCTCCGGGGACGACGGCGGGTTCGAGGTGAGCGCGCGGCTGCCGCACGAGCCGGGGCTCGGCCCCGCACCCCGGCCCCCGATGGCCGGAGGGTCCGGACAACCGGCGGGCCTCGCACAGGCCCACCGCACCGCCCGGCGGCGGTTCGCCGTCCCCTTCGCCCTCGCGGCAGCCGCCGGTGCCGTCTTCGTCGCCGCGGCCTTCGGCTGGTACGCGTACGTCAAGGGCCACTCGGTCCTGAAGCCCGCCGATTACGCGGCCTTGGACGTCGGTGCGCCGTACGCCGACGTCGCGCCGTTCCTGCCGGACCGGCAGGTCGCCGACCCGCCGGCCGACCGGGCCCCGGTGGGTCCGCCCGCCGGCGCGGAGTGCCGCTACTACCGGGCGAGCGGCGAACTCTTCGTCAGCGTCGACCATTTCCGGCTCTGCTTCCGCGACGGGCACCTCGTCGCCAAGAGCCGCATCCCGCGCGCCGGCGCCTCGGGCGCCGTGGAACAGGAAGAGAAGGAGTGGCCGCGGTGAGCACCGTCAAAGTCCTCGTCGCCGACGACGAGGCGATGATCCGCGCCGGAGTCTGCGCGATCCTGTCCGCCGACCCCGGCATCGAGGTGGTCGCGGAGGCGGCGGACGGCCACGAGGCCGTCGAAGCCGCCCGCGCCCACCGCCCGGACGTGGCGCTCCTCGACATCCGCATGCCCCGTCTGGACGGCCTCGCCGCCTGCGAGGAGATCCGCCGCAGCGCGCCCGGCACGGCCGTCGCGATCCTCACCACCTTCTCCGAGGACGCCTACGTCTCCCGCGCCCTGGGCGGCGGCGCCACCGGCTTCCTGCTCAAGTCCGGCGACCCCTACGAACTGATGGCCGGTGTCCGCGCCGTCGCGGACGGCGGCGCCTACCTCTCCCCCAAGGTCGCCCTGCACGTCATCGCCGGGCTCGGCGGCGAGCGCCTGACGCGCGGAGCCGCCGCCCGCGCCCGGATCGCCGGGCTGACGGCCCGCGAGCGCGAGGTCCTCGCCCTGCTGGGCGAAGGGCTCCCGAACGCCGAGATCGGCCGGCGCCTCCACCTGGTGGAGGGCACCGTCAAGGGCTACGTCAGCGCGGTCCTCGACCGGCTGGGTGTCGGCAACCGGGTGCAGGCCGCGATCGTCGCCCACGAGGCGGGGCTGGTGACCGGTTCGGCCGTGGGCTGACCGGCCCCCCGATTGGTCGGCTCCGGCCGGACGCGGTGGAATGGGGCCATGAGCGATACGGAGCAGCGGCCGCCGCGCGAGATCCGGGCGGCTCTCGACGCGCACTCGACCCTCACCCTGGCCTACGCGGACGAGGACGGCCCGCAGGCGTGCGCGGTGCTCTACGCCCTCGCCGGGCCCGCCGACCCGGCCGGACCGCCCGGCGACGACGCCACCGCGCTGCTTTTTGTCACCTCGGCCACCACCCGGCACGGCCGCGCCCTCGTCGCCGCGAGCACGGGCGACCCGGGCGCGGGCGCCCGGGTCGCGTTCACCGCCCAGCGCGACGGGCAGGTGTGGACGGCCCTGACGGGCCTTCAAGGGCGCGGCACCTGCCGCCGCCTGGAGGGCGCGGAGCGCGAGGCCGGGTGGCGCGCGTACACCGAGCGCTTCCCGTACGTCGACCACAACGACCGGCTCCGGCAGGCGATGGAGCGCACCGACCTGTGGGAGCTGCGCCCCGACTGGCTGCGGCTGATCGACAACGGCCAGGGCTTCGGCCACAAGACGGAGTGGACGCGCCCCACGGCGTGAGGCCCGCGTGAGCCCTGCGGGACCTTACGCCCGCACCAGCACCCGCAGCCGCCCCCGGCCCGCCCGGTCCACGAGCGAGGTGGCCCACCGTGCGAGCAGCAGCCCGCCCAGGAGCGCCACGGCGGCACCGAGCAGGAGGCCCACGGCCACGTCGTGCGGGTAGTGCACGCCGAGGAAGACCCGCGAGAAGGCGACGAGCAGGGCCATGGGCAGCACGGCCCACGCCAGCACCCGTCGTGCGAGGACGATTCCGGTGGCCAGCGCCGCCGCGAGCGTCGCGTGGTTGCTGGGGAACGACCAGTCGCCGTGCGGCGGGCAGGGCGCGAGCGAGGCGACCGCGCCCCGGACCGCCCGGCACGGCCGCTCCTCGTCGACCAGGATCTTGACGATCTCGCTGATCCCGTAGGCGACCGCGGTCGTGACCGGTACGAGCAGCGCGAGGGCGACGCCGCGCGCCCCCGTCCGCCTGTTGCGCCACCAGACGGCGACGGCCACGGCCATCAGCAGCAACAGCCCGGCCTCCGTGCCGATTTCCGCAAGGCTGTGCACCCACTCCGGTGTGGAGCGGGCGAATTCGGTGACGTCGCGATAGAGGTCGTTGTCCACGGTGTCCATGGTTCCGGGAGCCTACGGTCCGTCACTTCGGCGCCACACCGGGCTATCGGCAGGCAGTCCATCCGACTTTCGTCAGGCGGCGGCCCGCGAAAACCGCCTGACGGCGGGCTGATGATGAGAAAATCGGGCACCCACCCGGCGGGTATGGGCTGGTGCCCCCGCCGATGTCTCGTAGAGTCTTCGCGTGGGATCTCTGCGCAATCCGATCGGGCCGCTTCCCTCCTCCATCTATTGGCGGCGGAGGGCAGTTGCGCTTGGCCTGCTCGGCCTTCTCGTTCTCGTCGGGCTCTGGTTCGTCACCCTCGGGGGTGACGGTGGCTCAGGTGATGACCAGGGCAAGGGCTCGGACGGGAAGAACCCGGCCGACAACACCACCATCACCCCCGGACCGGTGCCCTCCGGCCCGCACTTCAGCCAACGCCCGGGCGGGCGCGGCGAGTCGGGCAGCGGCGGCACCGGCGGCGGTGCCGGTGACGGCCGCTCCGGCGGCGGCGCCGCGGGGACCGGTGGTTCCGGCACGGGCGGCGGCGGGACGACGGGCACGGGCGGCGGCGGCAGCGGCGCGCTCGGCACCGGCGACGGCAAGGCCGTTCCGGCCGGCTCGTCCCTGCCCGACTGCGGGCCCGGCTCGGTGCGGCTCGCGATCCGCAGTGTGAAGGACTCCTACGGGCCCGACGAGAAGCCGAAGTTCGAGATCGTCGTGAAGAACTCCGGCGGAAGTGCCTGCAAGGTGAACTTCGGTTCCACCGCCGCCATTCTGAAGATTGCGCATATCGACGGGGACGACCACGTGTGGGCCTCCGACGACTGCCCCCGTGCCACGGGCGCGGTGCTGGTCGAGCTCCCCGGTTCGGGCGAGACGAAGCGCACGGTGGAATGGGACCGCAAGCGCAGCGCCCCGCGCTGTGCGACGCCTTCCGGCGAGGGTGCGGCGGGTGCCGGTAAGTACCGGGCCGAGGTCAGGATCGCGGGCGTCACCGAAAAGGTGGAATTCACCCTGGAGAAGGCCTGACGAAAAGGGTTGACGACCGGGCGTGCGGCCGCGCCGCCCGGCCGTTCGACCCGGGTGCGGCGGGAGCCGTACGGCCGATCCGTCCTGAAGGGGACGTTCGAGGGCCCGGCCCTCGGGTGCGGGGGCTTCTGACGGAGGGTCCTCTGACGGACGGACGCAGGGTCCTCAGGCGGCGGGCGCAGGGGCCTCAGGCGTACGCAGAAGCCTCAGACGTAGCGTTCGAGGATCGAGGACTCCGCCAGCCGCGACAGCCCCTCGCGGACCGAGCGGGCGCGGGCCTCGCCGACGCCGTCGACCGTCTGCAGGTCGTCCACACTGGCGGCCAGAAGCTTCTGCAGCCCGCCGAAGTGGTCGACCAGCCGCTCTATGATCGCGCCCGGCAGGCGCGGCACCTTCGCCAGCAGGCGGTAGCCGCGCGGCGAGACCGCCGAGTCCAGCGTCTCCGGAGAGCCGCTGTAGCCCAGGGCGCGCGCCACGATGGGCAGTTCCAGCAGCTCGGGGTGGGTGAGGGCGTCCAGCTCGGACAGGGCCTCGGGGACCGTGCGGGTGCGCTTGGCGGTCGGCTCCGGCACGTAGTCCCGCACGACCAGGTCGCGCTCGGGCTCGACGCCCGCGATCAGCTCGTCCAGCTGGAGGGAGAGCAGGCGGCCGTCGGTGCCCAGCTCCACCACGTACTCCGCGATCTCCGTGGCGATGCGGCGCACCAGCTCCAGGCGCTGGCAGACCGCGGTCACGTCGCGGACGGTGACCAGATCCTCGATCTCCAGGGCGGAGAGGGTGCCGGCGACCTCGTCCAGCCGGAGCTTGTAGCGCTCCAGGGTGGCCAGGGCCTGGTTGGCCCGGGAGAGGATCGCCCCGGACTCCTCCAGCACGCGCCGCTCGCCACCCACGTACAGCGCGATCAGACGCATCGACTGGCTGACGGAGACCACGGGGAAGCCGCACTGGATGGAGACGCGCTGCGCCGTACGGTGCCGGGTGCCCGTCTCCTCGGTGGGGATCGACGCGTCCGGCAGGAGCTGCACGCCCGCCCGCACGATCTTGGTGATGTCCTTGTCGAGGATCAGGGCGCCGTCCAGCTTGCAGAGCTCGCGCAGGCGGGTGGCGGTGAACTCCACGTCCAGGACGAAACCGCCCGTGCACATGGACTCCACCGTCTTGTCCATGCCCAGGACGATGAGACCGCCCGTATTGCCGCGGAGGATGCGTTCGAGGCCGTCGCGCAAGGCCGTGCCGGGCGCGACGGCGCTCAGCGAGGCGCGCATCAGACCGTCGGCACCGGAGGAACCCCCGGCCTTGCCGGGGCCCGATGCCCGGTCGTTGGCTGCCACTGCACTCCTCCGGTCGCAAGGTCAACGGTGCCGCAGGCCGCCCTGCTATCCGTACGTACGGGCGAGACCAGGGCAAAGTCTACTGGCGTATGCGGGCGTCCAGCCTATTCGTCCAGCCTATTAAAGAGGGCCCCCACCCGCTTGGACAGGGCTCTCCCCGGCTCGGTCGTCCGACCCGGCTCTGCGCCGGTTCTCCCGGGGTACCCGCTTGGGCAGCACTCGAAGCGCCTCGCCTATGTCCGCCACCTCCACCACGCGCATGCCGGCGGGGACCTTTCCGGGGTCGCCCGGGACCAGTGCGTGGGTGAAGCCCAGCCGGGCCGCCTCCGCCAGCCGGCGCTGCACTCCGGTGACCCGGCGGACCTCGCCGGCCAGGCCCACCTCGCCGATCGCCACCAGGTTCTTCGGCAGCGGGGTGTCGCTCGCGGCGCTCGCCAGGGCCAGCGCCACGGCCAGGTCCGCGGCCGGCTCGGACAGCTTCACGCCGCCCACCGTGGCGCTGTAGATGTCCCGCTTGCCCAGCGCGCTGATCCGGCCCCGCTGCTCCAGCACCGCCAGCATCATCGACACCCGCGAGGTCTCCAGGCCCGAGGTGGTGCGGCGGGGCGAGGGGATCTGCGAATCGACCGTCAGCGCCTGCACCTCGGCCACCAGCGGGCGGCGCCCCTCCAGCGTGACCGTCAGGCACGTGCCCGGGACGGGCTCGTCACGGCGGGTGAGGAACAGGCCGCTCGGATCGGCCAGACCGGTGATGCCCTCGTCGTGCAGCTCGAAGCAGCCGACCTCGTCCGTCGCCCCGTAGCGGTTCTTCACGCCGCGCACCAGGCGCAGCCGCGCGTGCCGGTCGCCCTCGAAGCTCAGGACCACGTCGACCAGGTGCTCCAGCAGGCGCGGGCCCGCGATCGCGCCGTCCTTGGTGACGTGACCGACCAGGAGCGTGGCCATGCCCCGCTCCTTGGAGGCCCGGATCAGCGCGCCCGCCACCTCGCGCACCTGCGCCATGCCGCCCGGGGCGCCGTCGATCTCCGGCGAGGCCACCGTCTGCACCGAGTCCAGGATCAGCAGGGACGGCTTGACGGAGTCGAGGTGGCCCAGCACGGCGGCCAGATCCGTCTCCGCCGCCAGATAGAGGTGGTCGTCGATCGCATTGATGCGGTCCGCGCGCATGCGCACCTGGCTCGCGGACTCCTCACCCGTCACATAGAGCGTGCGGTGCTCCTCGGACGCGGCCTTCGCCGCCACGTCCAGCAGGAGCGTGGACTTGCCGACGCCCGGCTCGCCCGCGATCAGCACCACCGCACCGGGCACGAGCCCGCCGCCCAGGACGCGGTCCAGCTCGTCCACACCCGTGCTGCGCGCCGTGGCCTGCCGGCCGTCGACCTGGCCGATGGGCAGCGCGGCCGAGGAGACCCGGCCGGGCGCGGTCGTCCGCACGGCGGGCGCGCCGTACTCCTCGACCGTGCCCCACGCCTGGCACTCGGGGCAGCGGCCGAGCCACTTGACGGTGGTCCAGCCGCACTCGGTGCAGCGGTAGGAGGGCCGGTCCTTGGCGGACGAGCGAGAAGTGCGGGCAGCCATGCGAGCCACCGTAGCGGGGGCCACTGACATTCCGGGGCCCCCGTCCGGCACGGGGTGCGCAGGGCTCCGTCCATTACCAGAACCGCGGAGCCGTCTGTTTCTGCGGTCCGGCGGGGCTTCCCCCGCAAACACAGGGGGGACAGCGCAGCCGTGTCCCTATTTTGTGGGAGAACGTCACCCGAATGGGTTAAACCTGCGTCGGCAGTGGCGGCAACGGCCCGTCACCCGCCTACCGTCGCCGGGATGATGACCAGGAGGCCAGAGCACCGACCGCATGCCACCGGCGCGCACCGCGCACACCGCGGTGCGCCGCGCGAGGCCCGCCCGCCTCGGGACAATCAGAACGCACAGCCGGCCTACGAGGAGCAGCCGGAGTACGAGGCGCAGCCCGCCCACGAGGCCGCGGCGGCCGCCGCCGCGGTGGCCGAGACGGCCCGCATCCCCGCCGTGCCCGCCGGCCCGCACGACACCCTCGCCCAGCAGCCGCCCCTCCGCTACGACCCCCACCTCGACGGGCTCTTCACCTACTGCCTGTCGGTGCTGTGCGAGCACGACGCCGCGACCGCCGCCCTCGGCGAAGCCCTCGCCCTCGCCGAGAAGCGGGCCGAGCGCGCCCCCGCCGACGAGGAACTGCGCCGCTCCTGGCTCTACGCACTCGCCCGCTGGGCCTGCCTGCGCCGGCTCGTCGCCCCGGAGAACCCGGACGCCCCGGGCTCCGAGCCGCCCGCCCAGCCGGATTCCTACCGCCGGGCCGAGCTCGCCCTGCTCGCCTGGCCCGAGGCCGCCGGGACCACCGCCGAGCAGCGCGAAGCGCTCGAACTGGCCGTCCGGCACGGCCTGACCGCCCCCGAGGTCGCGGCCGTCCTCGGCCTGGAGACCGAGGACGCGCGCGCCCTGATGTCCTCCGCGGCCTGCGAGGTCGAGCGCACGCGGACGGCGCTGGCCGTCGTGGAATCGGGCCGCTGCCCCGTCGTCGCCCGCTTCGCGGGCGACACCCAGGTGCTGCTCGGCGCGGCCCTGCGGCGCGAGCTCGTACGGCACGTCGACGACTGCGCCGACTGCCGCCGCACCGCCGAGCGGTCCACCGCCGGCGAGCCCTGGCCCGGTACGACCGCCTCCTCGGCCCCCCTGCCCCTCCTCCAGGCACCCCGGGCCGCCGCCTACGCCGCCATGCTGTCCGCCGTGAGCGCGGGCCGGCAGCGCGGCGCCCAGGCGCCCGCCGCACCCCGCTTCGACCGGCGCGGCTACCCCGTCGACCCCAAGGACCGCACGGCGCGCCGCGGCCGCCTGCGCAGCCGGGCCGTCACCACGACCGTCGTCGCCACGGTCATCGCCGCGCCCGTGCTCGCCCTGTGGGCCGCGTGGAGCGGCGCGCCGGAGACGGGGGAGACGCGCCCGGACCCCGCGGCCGTCGCCTCGAAGGAGTCCGGCGCCACCGGCGAGCGCCCCTACCGGGGGCCGGGGCCCGCCCCGCGTCCGGTCGGCACGGGCGCCACGCCCGGGCGGGTGGTCGCCGGGGTCTCGGTGGCGGTCATCGGGCCGGACGGCAGACCCGTACCGCCCCCGCGGCCCGGCACCGCCCCGCCCTCCCCGGCGGGCGGTGCCGCCGCGCCTTCCGCGCCGCCCGCCGCCCGGGCGCCCGGCCCCGGCCGGCTGACCGTCGCGGCGCAGCCCAGCGGAACCGCCACGGTCGTCACGCTGACGGCGAGCGGCGGGCAGGCGGTGGTCTGGTCGATGACGGCCGACGCGCCCTGGCTGCGGCTGAGCCGGCCGGGCGGCGTGCTGCAGCCCGGGCAGACCGTGACCGTAGTGATCGAAGTCGACGGCGAGCGGGAGCCGGTGGGGCCGTGGCGCGCGCGGGTGACCGTCGCGCCGGGCGGCACGGCGATCACGATCGACGGCCGGGGCCGCCCGGTGGTCTCGTCCCCCGCGGCGACCCAGCCTCCGGCGACGCCGGCAGGCACACCCCCGGCACCGGCGGGCTCGACACCGCCGTAACCCGAGCCCGGCTCGGCACCGCCGGGCTCCGCCGCTGTGGTGGCGCGCCGTTGCGGCGGATTCAAGGGTGCGTGCACCAGGCCCTCATGCCGATCCGGCGATGCATCCTCCGCCGCGACGGCGCGCAACCACGATGTCGCGGCCCGGCGGTGCCGGACCGGCCGACAGGCACCCTGGCGGCAGGCCCGCCGCCTGGTGTCAGGGCCGTGCGTCCGCTGGATGCGGCAGGCGCCTATGCCGCCGGGCCATGCATCCTCCGCCGCGACGGCGCGTAACCACGATGCCGCAGACCGGCGGTGCCGGACCGGCCGCCTGGTGTCAGGGCTGCGCGTCCGCCCTATGCGGCAGGTGCTCATGCCGAGCCGGCCATGGATCCTCCGCCGCGACGGCGCGCCACCACGACATCGCGGCCCGGCGGTGCCGGACAGGCCGGCCGCCCCCTGGCAGCACGCCCGCCGCCAGGCACCCCGTGGTTACGGGCGGGCGTCCGCCGGATGCGGGGCCATCGGCAGCAGCGCAGCCATTCGCTCCTCGCAGAGCTCGACCAGCCGCTCGTAGGCCTCCTTGCCCATCATTTCCGTGAGCTCCGGCCGGTACGTCACGTACACCGGGTCGCCGGCGCCGTGCGCCGACGTCGCCGAGGTGCACCACCAGTGCAGGTCGTGGCCGCCGGGGCCCCAGCCGCGGCGGTCGTACTCCCCGATGGAGATCTGCAGGACGCGCGTGTCGTCCGGCCGGTCGATCCAGTCGTACGTCCGCCGCACCGGCAGCTGCCAGCACACGTCCGGTTTGGTCTCGAGCGGCTCGCGGCCCTCCTTCAGGGCCAGGATGTGCAGCGAGCACCCCGCGCCGCCGGCGAAGCCCGGCCGGTTCTGGAAGATGCACGAGCCCTTCCAGCGGCGCGTCTGGCGGTCGCCGTCCTCGTCGAGCTGGGTCCAGCCGGAGTCCGTGCCCACGTCGTGGAACTGCCAGATCTCGGGCGTGAGCCGCGCCACGTGCCCGGCGACCCGCTGCTCGTCGTCCTCGTCGGAGAAGTGCGCGCCCAGCGTGCAGCAGCCGTCGTCGGCGCGGCCGGCCTGGATGCCCTGGCACCCGCTGCCGAAGATGCACGTCCAGCGCGACGTCAGCCACGTCAGGTCGCAGCGGAAGACCTGTTCGTCGTCGGCCGGGTCCGGGAACTCGACCCAGGCGCGGGCGAAGTCGAGCCCGACCTCGTCGGAGACCTCCGGCCGCTTCGCCGGTGCCACCGGGGCCGCTGCCGCCACCGGGGCCGGCGCGTTCTTCGAGGTCACCGAGGTGCTGGAGGCCGC
The DNA here is from genome assembly GCF_042657885.1 of Streptomyces aureoversilis. Lineage (NCBI taxonomy): Bacteria > Bacillati > Actinomycetota > Actinomycetes > Kitasatosporales > Streptomycetaceae > Streptomyces > Streptomyces aureoversilis. The sequence goes on along the minus strand of NZ_JBHSKJ010000005.1, from coordinate 9,037 downwards.
GGCGGAGCGGTCGCGCTTTTTGCCCTGCTTGCCCTGCTTGGCCTTCTTCGTCTTTGCCACCCCACAAGCCTATGCGCCCCCGGCCCCCGCAGTAGCGTTCAGGCCATGAGACTCGGTGTCCTCGACGTGGGTTCGAATACGGTCCATCTGCTCGTGGTGGACGCGCACCCGGGCGCGCGCCCGCTGCCCGCCCACTCGCACAAGGCCGAGCTGCGCCTCGCCCAGCTCATCGACCGGGACGGGGCGATCAGCGACAAGGGCATAGACCGCCTCGTCGCCGTACTCCAGGACGCCCTGCAGGCCGCCGAGGACAAGGGCTGCGAGGACGTCCTGCCCTTCGCCACCTCCGCGGTCCGCGAGGCCGCCAACGCCGACACGGTCCTGGCCCGGGTGCAGAAGGAGACCGGTCTCACGCTGCCGGTTCTGACCGGCGACGAGGAGGCGCGCCTGACCTTCCTGGCCGCCCGCCGCTGGTTCGGCTGGTCGGCCGGAAAGCTTCTGGTGCTCGACATCGGCGGCGGCTCCCTGGAGATCGCCCTCGGCCTGGACGAGGAACCGGACGCCGCCGCCTCCCTCCCCCTCGGCGCCGGCCGCCTCACCACCGCCTGGCTGCCCGGCGACCCGTCCGACCCCACGGACGTCCGGGCCCTGCGCCGCCACGTCCGGGCCCAGATCGCCCGCATCGTCGGCGACTTCGTGCGCCTCGGCCCGCCCGACCGCGTCGTCGCCACCTCCAAGACCTTCAAACAGCTCGCCCGCATCGCCGGCGCCGCCCGCTCCACCGAGGGCCTCTACGTCCAGCGCGCCCTCGGCCGCCGCGCCCTGGAGGACTGGGTCCCCCGGCTCGCCACCATGACCACGGCCCAGCGCGCCCAGCTGCCCGGCGTGTCGGAGGGCCGGGCGCACCAGCTGCTGGCCGGGGCGCTGGTCGCCGAGGGCGCGATGGACCTGTTCGGGGTGGACGAGCTGGAGATCTGCCCGTGGGCGCTGCGGGAGGGGGTCATCCTGCGCAGGCTGGACCATCTGCCGACGCCGGGGGAGAACTGACGGGGAACGGACGGAGAACCGACCCGCCGCACCGGGGAAGCGAGAGGGAGAGCCCACCCGCCGCATCGGGGAGAGCTGACCCGCCACATCGGAGGTACCCGCACACCGTACGAGAGGCGGTCGTACGCTGTCCTTCGTGACAGAGCCAGTGGTGCGCATCCCGGATGCGAAGGTCGCGCTGTCCACGGCCTCGGTCTATCCCGAGTCGACGGCGACGGCCTTCGAGATCGCCGCACGCCTGGGCTACGACGGTGTCGAGGTCATGGTCTGGACCGACCCGGTCAGCCAGGACATCGAGGCGCTCCGCCGCCTCTCGGACTACCACCAGGTGCCGATCCTGGCCGTGCACGCACCCTGCCTGCTGATCACCCAGCGCGTCTGGTCGACCGATCCGTGGGTGAAGCTCCAGCGCGCCCGGGCGGCCGCCGAGAAGCTCGGCGCGAGCACCGTCGTGGTGCACCCGCCCTTCCGCTGGCAGCGCGGTTACGCCCGCGAGTTCGTCCGAGGCGTCTGGCGGATGGCCGACGAGACCGACGTCCGCTTCGCCGTCGAGAACATGTACCCGTGGCGCTACCGCGACCGCGAGATGCTCGCCTACGCGCCCGACTGGGACGTCACCAAGGACGACTACCGCCACTTCACCGTCGACCTCTCGCACACGTCCACCGCCCGGACGGACGCCATCGCGATGATCGACCGGATGGGCGACCGGCTCGCCCACGTCCACCTCGCCGACGGCAACGGCTCCGCCAAGGACGAGCACCTCGTGCCCGGCCGCGGCAAGCAGCCCTGCGCCGAGCTGCTGGAGCGCCTCGCGACCCGCGGCTTCGACGGCCACGTGGTGATCGAGGTCAACACCCGGCGCGCGATGTCCGCGGCCGAGCGCGAGGCCGACCTCGCCGAGGCCCTCGCCTTCACCCGGCTGCACCTGGCCTCGCCCAGCCGCGTGCCGCGGCCGTGAGCGCGCCAGTGGCGGGCGGGGCCGCGGCCGGTGCCGGAAGTGGTGGTGCCGGAAGCGGCAGTGGCGCCGGAGCCGGCGGCGCCGGAGCCCCCAGGAGGCGCGGGCGGCCCGCCCGGACGGACGCGGGCAGCGGCCCCGGCGCCCGCGAGCGCATCCTCGCCGCCGCCCGCGCCGAATTCGCCGAGCGCGGCTACGACAAGGCGTCCATCCGCGCCATCGCGAGGGGCGCGGACGTCGACCCGGCGCTCGTCCACCACTACTACGGCCCCAAGGAACAGATCTTCGCGGCCGCCATCGCCACCGACTTCGCCCCCGCACTCGAAGCGCCGGACGTCGTCCAGGCCGGCGGCCCGGACGCCCTGGGGGAGCGGCTCACCCGCTTCATCCTCGGCGTGTGGGAGAACCCGGACACTCGCGAACAACTGCTCGCGATCGTCCGCTCGGCCGTCGCCAACGAGACCGCCGCGGCCGTCTTCCGCGACCTCGTCACCACCCGGCTGATGGCCCGCATCGCGGGCGAGCTCGACATCCCCGACCCGAAGCTGCGTTCGGAGCTGGCCGCGGCCCACCTCGTCGGCGTCGCCATGCTGCGCTACGTGATCAAGGTCGAGCCGCTGGCGTCGGCGGATCTGGAGCAGGTGATCGCGATGGTGGCGCCGGCGGTGCAGCGGCACCTGGCGGGAGGCGTGTGACGGCGCCCGGCGGGGCAGGGGCAACGGCGCCCGCGCCGCCGCCGACGCGCGCCCCGGCCTGCACCGCGGACGCGCGTCTCACATGGCGGAAAAACTGTCCGAACCCTGGAGGGCGGGCGTAGGCTCGAAGGACGCCGACACGTCGATACGCCGACGCGGCGCCACACACTGCGAGGAGTGGAGCAGGATGCCCGAGCTGAGGTCCCGCACCGTCACCCACGGCCGCAACATGGCGGGCGCCCGCGCCCTCATGCGGGCCTCGGGCGTAGCGAGCGAGGACATCGGCAAGCCGATCATCGCCGTGGCCAACTCCTTCACCGAGTTCGTCCCGGGCCACACCCACCTCGCCCCGGTCGGCCGGATCGTCTCCGAGGCGATCAAGGCGGCGGGCGCGGTCCCGCGCGAGTTCAACACCATCGCCGTCGACGACGGCATCGCCATGGGCCACGCCGGCATGCTCTACTCGCTGCCCTCCCGCGACCTCATCGCCGACTCCGTCGAGTACATGGTCGAGGCCCACTGCGCCGACGCCCTGATCTGCATCTCCAACTGCGACAAGATCACCCCCGGCATGCTGATGGCCGCCATGCGCCTCAACATCCCCGTGGTCTTCGTCTCCGGCGGCCCCATGGAGGCCGGCCAGGCCACCCTCGTCGACGGCACGGTCCGCAAGCTCGACCTCATCAACGCCATCGTCGACGCGGTCAACGAGAACGTCTCCGACGAGGACGTGCTGCGCATCGAGGAGAACGCCTGCCCGACCTGCGGCTCCTGTTCCGGTATGTTCACCGCCAACTCCATGAACTGCCTCACCGAGGCCATCGGCCTCTCCCTGCCGGGCAACGGCTCCGTCCTCGCCACGCACACGGCCCGCAAGGCCCTCTACGAGAACGCCGCCCGCACGGTCGTCGAGATCACCAAGCGCTACTACGAGGACGGCGACGACTCCGTCCTCCCGCGCAACATCGCCACCCGCGCCGCCTTCGACAACGCCATGGCCCTCGACATCGCCATGGGCGGCTCGACCAACACGATCCTGCACCTGCTCGCCGCCGCCCAGGAGGCCGGGCTGGACTACGACCTCAGCGACATCGACGCCGTCTCGCGCCGCGTCCCCTGCCTCGCCAAGGTCGCCCCGAACGTCGCCCCCGGCGGCACGTACTACATGGAGGACGTGCACCGCGCCGGCGGCATCCCCGCCATCCTCGGCGAGCTCTACCGCGCGGGCCTCCTCAACGAGGACGTGCACACCGTCCACTCGCCCGGCATCAAGGAATGGCTGGAGGCGTGGGACGTGCGCGGCGGCTCGCCCACCCCCGAGGCCGTCGAGCTGTGGCACGCCGCCCCCGGCTGCGTCCGCTCCGCCACCGCCTTCTCCCAGTCCGAGCGCTGGGAGTCCCTCGACGTGGACGCCGCGGGCGGCTGCATCCGCGACGCCGCCCACGCCTACTCCAAGGACGGCGGCCTGGCGGTGCTGAAGGGCAACCTCGCCGTGGACGGCTGCGTGGTGAAGACCGCCGGTGTCGACGAGTCGATCTGGACCTTCGAGGGCCCGGCCGTCGTCTGCGAATCGCAGGAGGAGGCGGTCGACAAGATCCTCACCAAGTCGGTGAAGGAGGGCGACGTCGTCGTCATCCGCTACGAGGGCCCGCGCGGCGGCCCCGGCATGCAGGAGATGCTCTACCCCACGTCCTTCCTCAAGGGCCGCGGCCTCGGCAAGGCCTGCGCGCTCGTCACCGACGGCCGCTTCTCCGGCGGCACGTCGGGCCTGTCGATCGGCCACGCCTCGCCGGAGGCGGCCTCGGGCGGCACGATCGCCCTGGTGCAGGACGGCGACCGCATCCGCATCGACATCCCCAACCGCTCGATCGAACTCCTCGTCGACGAGCCCGAGCTCGCCGCCCGCCGCGAGGCCCTCGGCGGCACGTACGCCCCGAAGAACCGCGAACGCAAGGTCTCGGCGGCGCTGCGGGCGTACGCGGCGATGGCGACGAGCGCGGACCGGGGCGCGGTGCGGGACGTCAGCCTTCTGGAAGGCTGACTGACGGGCTTGAGCGGGCGGGCTTGAACGCTGGCAGCTCGTAACCCGTCGGCGCTGCCGGACCGGGAATGTATGGGTGCCGGGAACCGGCACCATCCTTCCGCCGCGATGGTGAGCGACCCCGACGGCGGTGACCGGCGGTGCCGCACCGGGCGAGCCCGGGCAGTTCTCGGTTCGGCCGGTGGCCGACGTCAGTGCCAGCTCGCCGGGTCCCGGGCGCTCACCGCGAACACCGTGCCGTCCGGCGCCGCACCGAAGACCCGGCCGTCCGCCGCGACCGGCGCCGGCAGCAGATCGAGGTAGCCGCGCCCGGCCCGGGTCAGGCGGGGGGACGTCTGCCCGAGCAGCGTCCCCTTGGCCGTGCCGACGGCCAGCAGCCGTCCGTCCGCCGCCGAGAAGTACACCCGGTCGCCGTCGGCGGCGACCAGCGCGGACGCATTGGCCACGGACGTGTCCAGCCGCCACAGCTGCCCCCGGCGCTCAGCAGTCCCCACAGCCGTCAGCCCGCCGTCCGTGGACAGCAGATACACCGCGTCACCCCGGGCCGCAGCGACCGCGCTCGCCACGTTGAGCGGCGTCGCGAGCGGCACGCGTGTCTCGCGCCGCGTGCCCGGCTCGTACCGGACGACGGCCGCCACCCGGTTGTCCTTGTCGGGAGCCGTCAGCAACAGCGCACCGCCCGCTCCGGCCCCGGCCCCGACCGCGGTCAGGTCGCCGTCGGCCGTACGGTCCCACAGCGTCGTCCCCCGCGCCGGGTCGACCGCGAGGATCCGCGTGCGGTGGCGGCCCTGACCGGCCGGCGCCACGGCGTACACCGGCCCCCGGCCGTAGAACGAGAAGACCGGCTTGGACCGCTCCGGCAGCCCCAGCCCGTGCCGCCAGCGCTCCTTGTTCGTACCGCCGTCGACGGCCGTCACCGTTCCGTCGGCGGCGACCAGCAGCACGGTGTCGCCCGCGTGGTACACCCGGCCGCGGTACGCGGACACGTCCCGCGTCCAGCGCGGCTCACCGCCCGCCGGGTCCAGTGCCGACAGCCGCCCGCCGTCCCCCGACAGGACGTGGACGAGACCGCCGGAGACCACGGGGGCGGGGACGGCAGCGGTGGAGGCGGCCCCGGAGCCTCCCTCGTCGGCGCTCCTCCGCCAGGCGACCTTGCCGTCGGCGGCGTCGATACGAGCCGCCTGCACACCTCGCGCGGAGCAGTACAGCGCGTCCCCTCCGTACACACAGGACCCCGCCCGCACCGTGCCGTCCCCCGCCGCAGCCTCCGGCACGACGGACGTCTCCCACGGCCGCCAGTCCGCCGAGGCCATGGTGGGCCCCGTCTGCAGCGGCCGGTCCGCATCGCCGCTGCGGCTCAGCGCCCACGTCCCGCCGGCGACGAGCGCGGCGGTCGCGAGACCGGCGGCGACGAGCCACGGCAGACGGCGCCGCCGCCGGGGGAGGGGAGAGGCCGGGGCGGCGGGCCCGGAGAGAGAAGAGGGAGGAGAGGGAGGAGAGGAGGAAGAAGGGGGAGAGGCCGGGGCGTCCTCGCGAGCGTGGGGGACGCGGACATGCGTCGGCACGGACGCGTCCGGCCCGGCCGCCTCGACGAGACGCCCCCCGCCGTACTGCGGAACCCGCGGCAGCCGAGCCATGATCTCGTCCGGCGTCGGACGCTGCTCCGGCTCCTTCGCCAGGCAGTCCTGGATCAGCGGTACGAGATCGGCCGGCACCCCCGTCAGATCCGGCTCGGTGTGCACCACCTGGTACGCGACGATGTACGGGCTCTCCGACTCGAACGGCCCCCGCCCGGTCGCGGCGTGCACGAGCAGCGAGGCCAGCGCGAACACATCCGCCGCGGGCCCCACCTCGCGCGGCCGCTGGAACTGCTCCGGCGCCATGAACGGCGGCGTACCGATCAGCTTCCCGGTCTCGGTCCGCAGCTCGCTGTCGTAGGGGCGGGAGATGCCGAAGTCGATGACCTTGGGCCCGTCCTCGGCGAGCAGCACGTTGCTCGGCTTGAGATCCCGGTGCACGACGCCGGCCCGGTGGATGTCCCGCAGCGCCTCGGCCAGCCCGGCCGCCAGGCGCCGCACCTCCGCCGGTCCGAGAGGCCCGTTCCGCTTCACGCGCTCGGAGAGGGTGGGCCCGGGGATGTAGAGGGTGGCCATCCAGGGCCGCTCGCCGTCGGGGTCGGCGTCCACCAGGGGCGCGGTGAACGCGCCGCTCACGCGCCGGGCGGCCGCGACCTCCTGCCGGAACCGCGCCCTGAACTCGGGATCCTCCGCGTACTCGGCGTGCACCACCTTGACCGCGAGGCGCATTCCGGAGGAGGAGCGGGCCAGGTGCACGACCCCCATGCCGCCGGAGCCGAGACGCCCTTCGAGCCGGTACCGGCCGGCGAATTCCGGATCCTCCGCTTCCGGGCCCGTCCCGGCACTGCGCAGCGGCGGCATTCCCCCACCCCCGTTGTCTGTCGGCCGCGAGGTGCGCGGCTTCCGGAGCCTAATCGATGACATCCGGCAATCCCGGGAAGCCGTGCCGCGCCTTGCTAGCCTGCACTGCACATGACATTGCATGTCTTTGATCTACACAGCATTGATCAACACGTCATTGATCGACGGTGAACGCTCAAGCGGGGGAGGGGCCGAAAATGGCCACCAGCGAGATCAACGAGACGGATGGGGCCGACGGGATCGACGGCGCCGGCAGTGCCGGAAGTGTCGGCAGTGCCAGCAGTGTCGGCCACGCAATCGAGAACGACGCGCTGTCCGCCCGGTCGGCGGCCGGCACCATCTACTACCCGGTCGCCCCGGGCGAGCAGGTCAACGTACGCCGCGGCCCGAACACCGGCAGCCAGATCGTCCGCGTCCTCCCGGAGGACTCCCGCATCGCGATCCGCTGCCAGACCCGCGGCGAAACGATCACCGGCCCCTACGGCACCACCGACATCTGGGACAGCATCGCCCCCGGCCAGTACGTGTCCGACGCGTACGTGAAGACGGGCAGCGACGGCTTTGTGACCATCCGCTGCTCCTGACGGCGGCTTCCGGCGGCTCCTGCCGGCTCCTGACGCTCCCGTCGGCTTCTGACCTCGGCCGGGATAATCGAGACATGAGCGAAGAGCTGCCGGAAGGACCCCAGCCGGAACCGATCAGGTTCTTCGGCACCACGTGGCTGAATCACGACGGCGGGTACGCGCTGCGCCGCGTCGGCGCGGGCCTCGGCGCACTGGCCGCCGCCGCGGCGGGAGCACTGGTCCTCCGCTTCGGCTACGAGGGCCTGGCCATCGCCCAGGTGGGCGGCCTGGTCAACACCATGGTGGTCGTCGCGTTCGCGGTGTGCAGCGCCCTGGCCTTCCGCCGCACCTGGGAACGCTTCGGCCGCCGCCCCGACCCCGGGGCCGACCCCCACGCCGAGCGGTCGATGCAGAGCCTGATGATGATCGGCTTCGTCGGCGCCCTGCTCGCCTACGCGCTCCGCACGCTCAAGGAAGCACCCGGCGAGCAGCTCCACCGCCGGGAGTACGAGGAGGCCGTCGCGCGGTACGAGCGGCGGGGCGAGCGGAAGCGCCGCCGCAAGCGCTAGGGGGAGCGCCGGGCGAGCGCCGGGCGAACACCTCAGGGGGGTGGCAACACGGCCCCCAAACCTCGTGTAGTGTTCTCCGAGTTGCCGCGGGGTCCGCAAGGACAGCGGGGCAGCCACTCGAGCCGCACCGGCGGCAATCACCACTGCACGGCCCCTGAACGGGATGGATTTCGGTGTGCCGAAATTCGGACTGTGAAGGCCTCGGACTCCGATTAGGAGTCACCGGGGAAATCCGCTAAAGTAGTGATCACGCCGGAAGGCGCGAAACAAACCCCGCTCCAACAGGGGGCCGGAAACGGAATTCGGACCGGAAACGGACCGGAAAACGGATCTGGTAAGGTTGGAAACAACGAAGGGAAGCGCCCGGAGGAAAGCCCGAGAGGGTGAGTACAAAGGAAGCGTCCGTTCCTTGAGAACTCAACAGCGTGCCAAAAGTCAACGCCAGACTATAAAATACCCCGTCCTCGGTCAGTTCTGACCGGGACGCGGTTCCTTTGAAAGTCCTGCCGGTCCTTCGGGAGCGAGCAGGCAACACAGCGAGGACGCTGTGAACGACCGGGATTATTCCTCCTGGTCGTTCCGCTCAACGCGAGTGTCACACCGGATTACCGGTAAACATTCACGGAGAGTTTGATCCTGGCTCAGGACGAACGCTGGCGGCGTGCTTAACACATGCAAGTCGAACGATGAAGCCCTTCGGGGTGGATTAGTGGCGAACGGGTGAGT